>NZ_JBVILR010000016.1:0-212356 GCF_055580265.1 Streptomyces sp. NPDC032091
CCCCCCCACACCCCCCCCCCCCCCCCCCCCCCCCCCCCCCCCACCCCATCCCCCCCCCCCCCCCCCCCCCCTCCCCCCCCCCCCCCCGCCCCGCTCGGCTCCGGACCGGCGCTCATGGCGGCGAACCCGTCCCCCCGCCGGATTCCGGAAGGGTCCCTGAAGGACAACTCGGTGTGTGGTACCGCCAGTTGGCCGCCCGCATTTTTTCGTCGCTTTTCGCAACGTCCCCACGAAAGCTACACACAGGCACCACCATGTGACGCGACGGATGCGTCGACGACTGGTTTCTGAGGGGGAGGCCGGCGTCGCGCAAGGGGGGCGTCCGCCGCTTCGTGCGCGCCGCGCTCACCCCTGCCCGGGGAGGGGACTTTCACCGCATGAAGCGAAGCAGGCGCAGCATACGTACCGCCGTCTTATCGGTGGGAGCGCTCATCGCGGCCGCCGGACTGCCGGCCGGCACGGCCCACGCCGCCGCCACCACGCCCCGCGTGGACCTGCGGGTCCTGGTCGTGGCCGACGGAGGCCCGGCCGTCCAGGCCATCACGGCGGAGCTGGACTCCGCGGGGACGCCGTACACGCAGGTCGACCTCACCCGGCCGGACCGGCCCACCATCGACGCGGCCTTCCTCGCCGACACCGTCGGCGGCCGGCCCCGCGCGAAGTTCCAGGCGGTGGTCCTGCCCAACGACAACCCGTTCGCCGCCGGCTCCGCCGAGATGGCCGCGCTCGCCGCCTATGAGCAGACCTACGAGATACCCCAGGTCGACGCCTACACCTACGCCCGCCCCCAGGTCGGACTCCAGTACTTCGTCGCCGGCGGCTACGCGGGCAGCGTCGACGGAGTCCAGGCGGGGGTCACCGCCGCCGGCCGCTCCGGCCCCTTCGGCTACCTCGAAGGCGCCGTGCCGTTCGAGGACAACTCGCCCACTGTCGGCGAGAGTTACGCCTACCTGGCCCAACCCGCCCCCGGGGCGGACTTCACCCCCTACGTCGACGCACCCATCCCCGGCACCGCCCGGCGCGGCTCCCTCGTCGGCGAGTACAAGCACGACGGCCGGCGCGAACTCGTCGTCACCTTCGTCTACAACCGCTACCAGCAGCAGTACCGGCTGCTCGCCCGCGGCATCGTCGAGTGGATGACCGGCGGCGTCCACCTCGGAGCCTCCCGCAACTACTTCTCCGTGCACGTCGACGACGTCTTCGCCGCCGACGACCGCTGGGACACCCGGCTCAACTGCACCCCCGGCGACGTCGACTGCGCGGGCGGCGCGGGCGGCACGCCCAACCCGATCCGGATGACCGCCGACGACGCCGAGTACGCCAAGAACTGGCAGGCGGCCCGCAACTTCACCCTCGACATGGTCTACAACGGCGCGGGCAGCCTCGACCAGCGCGAGGACAACAACGGCGTCGACCTGCTGGCCGACAAGCTCCAGGCCGACCGCGACCGGTTCCGCTGGATCAACCACACCTACACGCACGCCTTCCTGGGCTGCGAACAGGACGTCAGCGTGGTGCCCTGGCGGTGCGCCGCCAACCCCGACGGCAGCACCAAGTGGGTCAGCCGGACCACCATCGACAACGAGATCGTCCTCAACCGCCTCTGGGGCCAGAGCTTCGGGCTGCCGCTGCAGAACGACGAACTGGTCACCGGCGAGCACTCCGGCATGGCCGTCCTGCCCCAGCAGCCGCAGGACAACCCGAACCTCGCCGCCTCCCTCACCGGCAACGGCGTCAAGTGGGTCGCCTCGGACAACTCCCGGGACCCCGAACAGCGCCAGGTCGGCTCGGCCCTGACCGTGGCCCGCTACCCGATGAACGTCTACTACAACGTCGGGAAGGCCACCGAGGCGGCCGACGAGTACAACTGGATCTACACCTCCCGCGCCCAGGGCGGCAGCGGCATCTGCGAGGACCACTCGGATACCACGACCTGTCTGCCCGCCCCCCTGGACACCGCCACCGGGTACGCGCAGAAGATCGTGCCGGCGGAGACCCGCACCGCGCTCGGACACGTCCTCGCCAACGACCCGAAGCCGCACTTCATCCACCAGTCCAACCTGGCCGAAGAGCGCCTGGCCTACCCGGTGCTGAACGGGGTCGTCGACGGCTACGACGCGCTGTTCGCCGCCAACACCCCGCTGGTGAACGAGCGGATGAAGGACATCGGCGCCGAACTGAGGCGCCGCGGCGCCTGGAAGAGCGCCGTCCAGGCCGGCCAGGTCACCGCCTACCGCGTCGGCACCGCCGTCACCGTCGTCGCACCGGCCGGCCTCGACGTCACCGCGACGCTGCCCGCCGGCACCCGGCTGGGCGCCGCCGCCTTCGGCAGCCCCTACGCGGGACGGGTCTCCGGCTGGACGACCTCCGCCGGCAGCGCCCTGGAGCTGACCCTGCCGTCCTCGGCGCCCGCCGCGCCGTCCGCCGTGGCCGCACCCCGGCCGGCGCCCGCCACCGCACCGGCACCCGGCACCGACGTGCCGCCCGCCGTACGCGAAGGCGCGGCGGACACCGGCCGGCGCTGAACCGGCGTCCCGCCCGTCCGGGCCGCCCAGCGCGGCCCGGACCGGCCCGACCACCCCCACACACCGGCCGTGGAGCACACCCATGCACGCTCAAGCCGGCGTGCGGCGCCCCGGCGCGCCGCACGTCACCCTGCTCACCGAAGGCACCTATCCGCACAGTCACGGCGGGGTCAGCGTCTGGTGCGACCAACTCGTCCAGGGCATGCCCGACATCGACTTCGAGGTCACAGCCGTCACCGGCACCGGCCGGGAACCCGTGGTCTGGGACCTGCCCGGCCACGTCCTGGACGTGCGGTCGGTCCCGATGTGGGGCGCTCCCCCCGAGGGCCGCGCCCCGCGCGGCCGCGGCCACCGCAGGCTCTCCGGCGCCTACGAGCGGTTCCTCACCGCACTGCTCGACCCCCGCGCCGAGGCCGGGTTCGCCCCCGCGCTGTCCACGATGGCCCGGGCCGCCTCCGACGGGGCCCTGAGCCCCTTCCTGCGCGGGGACCACGCCGTCGCGGTGCTCGCCGCGGTCTGGAACCGCCCGGGGCTCACCGTGCGCGAGGCCCGGCCGACCCTGCACGACGCGCTCACCGCCACCTCCCTGCTGGAGCACGCCCTGCGCCCGCTCGCCGCCCCGCTCCCCGAACACGGCGTGGCCCACGCCGTCAGCGGCGGCGTCGCCGTCCTGCCCGGGCTGGCCGGACTGGAACGGCACGGGGTCCCGCTGCTCCTCACCGAGCACGGCGTCTACCTGCGCGAGCGCTACCTCGGCTACCGCACGGCCCCCTACCGCTGGCCCGTCAAGGCCGTCGTCCTCGGCTTCTTCCGGCTGCTGGCAGAGGAGAGCTACCGGCGGGCGGCCCTGGTGACCCCCGGCAACCGCTACAACCGGCTGTGGGAGGAGCAGGGAGGCGCCGACCCGCAGGCCATCCGCACCGTCTACAACGGCGTCGACCCCGCCGCCTTCCCGCCCGCCGGCCCCGAACCGGACGTGCCGACCCTCAGCTGGGCCGGCCGGGTCGACCCCATCAAGGACCTGGAGACCCTGATCCGCGCCTTCGCCCTGGTCCGCGAACGGGCCCCCGAAGCCCGGCTGCGCCTGTTCGGCGGGACCCCGCGCGGCGGGGAGGCGTACCGGGAGCGGTGCGAGGCCCTCGCCCGCGACCTCGGCCACGCGGACGCGGTCACCTTCGAGGGCCGGGTCGACGACATCAAGGACGCCTACGCGGCCGGCAACGTCGTGATGCTCTCCAGCATCAGCGAGGGCTTCCCCTTCACCCTCATCGAGGCCATGTCCTGCGGTCGGGCCACCGTCTCCACCGACGTGGGCGGGGTACGGGAGGCGGTCGGCGAAGCGGGCCTCGTCGTGCCGCCGCGCGATCCGGCGGCCATGGCCGAAGCCGCCCTGGAACTCCTCGGGGACTCCGCGCGGCGCGCCGCGATGGGCGAGGCGGCCCGGCTGCGGGTCATCGAGCAGTTCACGCTGCGGCAGACCATCGACACCTTCCGCTCCATCTACCTGGAACTGCCCGGACTCGACCGCACGCCGCTCACCGAAGCCGGCCGCGCCCCCGTCCCGGCGAACGCCGCCGCCACCCCGCTGCCCGCGCCGGCCGTCCTCACCCCGGTGGCCGTCGCCGCCGGCCGGGCCCGCAGACAGGAGCGGGCCCGGCCGCCCGCACCCGTCCGCACGCTCACGTCCGACGGGCGGCAGGCCCGCGAGGCCGAGGCCACGGCGGTCACCGGCACGGGGAGCCTCGCCGGATGAGCGGGCCCATGTCACTCGAACCCGGCGGGGCGCACCAGGACACCCTCGCCCTGCGGCTGGCCGACACCTCGGCGCCGGCCCGCCGCGCGTGGACCGAGACCACCCTCACCCTCAGACTGCCCGGCCCGAACGAGGAGGAGGTCAGCCGGCTGGCGGCCGAACTCGCCGACCGCGTCGGGCCGGCCGTCCACCCGTACGAGGTGGCCGCCCTGCTGGAGGCCGAAGGACTGTCCGCCGAGGTGATCCGCGAGCGGTACGGACACCCCAACATCTTCTCGCTCGCGGCCGCCCTCTACGAGCGGGTGCCCCGCGTCTTCCCTGAGCCCGCCCGGCCGCCGGATCCGTGGCGGCCCGACACCGTACGGTGCCTGCTGCGCGGGGTGCTCTTCGCCCTCCCCGGGCTGGCCTACCTGCTGACCGCGCCGCTGTGGAACCCCGGCCGGCACGCCGCCGGGCCGATCGTCGCGGGGATCGTCTCCTGGGCCTGGGGCCAGGCCCTCGGACACCGCGCCTACCTGCGCATGGTGGCCGGACGCCGCGAGGCGGCCCGGACCCTGCTGGTGGGGGCTCCGCTCGGGGCGGCCGCCGCCACGGCGGCGGGGGCCGCGGCCGCCGGGGGCACGGCCGTGACCTGGGCGGTGGCCGCGCAGTCGCTGTACCTGGCCGCCGCCGGGATCCTGCTGGTCCTGGGCCGCGAACGGCTGCTGCTGGCCGCGCTCACCCCGCTGGTCGCGGGCACCGCCGTCCTGCCCTGGTGGGAGCCGGGCCCCGTGATCCGCACCGCCCTCCCGGCGGCGGCGCTCCTCGCGACGCTGGGCGCGGTCGCCCACGTGCTGCGCGGCGCGTACGCCACCCCGGCGGCCGCGGACGCCGGCTCCCGGCCGCCGCTGCGTCGGTCCCTGCCCTACGGGCTGTTCGGTCTGGCGGCGGCCGTACTGGTCCTGGTGGAAGGACGGGCGGAGCCGTACGCGGTGATCGCGCTGACCGTGAGCATGGGGCCGGCCGAATGGCTGCTCTACCGCTTCCGCGGGCTGTCCGTCACCGCGCTGGGCGCGGCCTCCACCCCCGCCGGGTTCCTGCTGCGGTCCACCGGGGTCCTGGGGCTGTGCCTGGCGGGCTACGTGCTGCTCCTGCTGCCGGTGGCACTGCTGACCGGCGCCGCCCCGGCGGCCCTGCTGCTGCTCGCGGCGACCCTGTGGACCGCCCTGCTGCTCCAGGCCTTCGGCATCGCCTGGCCCCCGGCGGCCCTGTGCGGGGCGGCGGCGGCCGCGGCGGGGGGCCTCACCCTCCTCGCGCCGGCCGCGGGACCGCACGCCCTGACCCTGTCCTGCGGCCCCGCCGCGCTGGGGCTGGCCGCCTGCACCCTGTGGATCCTCGGACGCCCGGCCCGGCACGCCTGACCCCCCGGGCCCACCACCCGCACCAGACCGCACCACGCCACACCACCCGCACCAGACCGCACCAGACCGCACCACGCCCGGCACCAGACCGCACCGCCCCGCACGCCACCCGCACCCGTACGCATCGCCAACCCACCTGAAAGGTGCACCAGTTGACCTCCGCACCGCTCGCCGCCGTCACCGGAGCCGAGGGCTTCATCGGCTCCCACCTCACCGAGGCCCTCGTCGCCCGCGGCTACCGGGTCCGCGCCATGGCCCAGTACAACTCCTTCTCCTCCTACGGGTGGCTGGAGACCCTGGCTCCCGACGTCCTCGACCAGGTGGAGATCGTCCTCGGCGACGTCCGCGACCCCGGATCCGTCCGCGGCCTCCTCGAAGGCGCCGACGCCGCCTACCACCTGGCCGCCCTCATCGCGATCCCGTACTCCTACCGGGCCCCGCACAGCTACGTCGACACCAACGTGACCGGCACCCTCAACGTGCTGGAGGCCGTCCGCGCCCTGGGCACCCCCCGCCTCGTGCACACCTCCACCAGCGAGACGTACGGCACCGCGCAGACGGTGCCGATCACCGAGGACCACCCGATCAACACCCAGTCCCCGTACGCCGCTTCCAAGGCCGGCGGCGACCGGCTCGCCGACAGCTACCACGCCAGCTTCGAGACCCCGGTGGTGACGCTGCGCCCGTTCAACACCTACGGACCGCGCCAGTCGATGCGCGCCGTCATCCCCACCGTCATCGGCCAGGTCGCGGCCGGGGAACGCGTCATCACCCTCGGCGACCTGCGGCCCACCCGCGACTTCAGCTTCGTCAAGGACACCGCCCAGGCCTTCCTGGCGGCCGGCACCGCACCCGCCGCCACCGTCGTGGGCCGCACCTTCAACTCCGGTACCGGCAGCGAGATCTCCGTCGCGGACCTGGTCACCCTCATCGGCAAGGTCATGGACGTCCCCATCGAGGTCCGCGAGGACGGGGAGCGGCTGCGGCCGCCCGCCTCCGAGGTGATGCGGCTGGTCGCCGACGCGAGCCGGCTCACCGCCGCCACCGGCTGGCGGCCGCGGCACACGCTGGAGGAAGGCCTCGCGCAGACCGTCGAGTTCTTCCGCGACCCCGGGAACCTGGCCCGCTACAAGACCGGCATCTACAACATCTGACAGGTCTCGCGCATCCGACACGTCTCGCACAACCGACCGTCGGGCGGCCCGCCGACGATCTCCACTACCCCACGGCACTCAACCTCCCCCCACCCAACCCTAGGAGGAGACCCATGTACGCAGTGATCCTGGCGGGCGGCAAGGGCGTCCGGCTCCGGCCCTACACCACGGCCCTGCCCAAGCCGCTCGTGCCCATCGGCGACCAGCACGCGATCCTGGAGATCGTGCTGCGCCAGCTGTCCACGGCCGGATTCACCCGGTGCACCATCGCCATCGGACACCTCGGCGAGATCATCCGGGCCTACGTCGGCGACGGCTCCCAGTGGGGCATGAGCGTGGACTACGCCACCGAGGAGAGCCCGCTCGGCACCATGGGCCCCCTGCTCAACCTGCGCGACCGGCTCCCCGAACACTTCCTCGTGATGAACGGCGACGTGCTCACCGACCTCGACTACGCCGACGTGCTGCGCCGGCACGAGGCCTCCGGCGCGCCGCTGACCATCGCCACCTACCCGCGCAAGGTGCGCATCGACTTCGGGGTGCTGACCACCGACGCCAGCCGCGTCGTCGGCTTCACCGAGAAGCCCAGCATGGACTACCACGTCTCCATGGGCGTGTACGGTCTGAGCCGCTCCACCCTCGACCACTACACGCCCGGACTGCCCCTCGGATTCGACGAACTCGTCCTCGACCTGCTGGGCAGTCAGAACCCGCCCCACTCCTATGCCTTCGACGGCTACTGGCTCGACATCGGGCGCCCCGACGACTACGACCGGGCCAACGCCGAGTTCACCAGCCGCAAGTCCTTGCTGCTCAAGGGAGCCTGAGCACCTCATGCGCATTCTCGTCCTGGGCCGGACCGGCTACCTGGGCGCCCATGTCGCCGACCGCCTGCGCGCCCTCCCTGGCGCGCGGGTGTTCGACGGCGGACGCGCGCCCGGCGCCGACTTCGGCATCGACCTCGCGGCCGACCGGCCGCAGCGGCTGGCGGAGGTCCTGGCCGCCGCGGCGCCCGACGCGGTGGTCAACTGCGCGGGCGCGACCGGCGGCGACGCCGTGACGCTCGCCGAGGTCAACGCCCGCGGCCCCGCCGCCCTGTGCGCCGCACTGCGGGCGGCGGCGCCCGCGGCACGCCTGGTGCACCTGGGCTCGGCGGCCGAGTACGGGCCCGGCGAACCCGGCACCCGGGCCGCCGAGTCGGCCGCCACCCGCCCGGTCGGCCCGTACGGGGCGACGAAGCTGGCCGGCACCGTCGCCGTCACCGCCTCCGGGCTGGACGGCGTCGTCCTGCGGGTGGGCAACCCGGTGGGGCCCGGCGCCCCGCCGAGCGGGCTGCCGGGGCGGATCGCCGCCCTGCTGCGGGAAGCCGGGACCGCCCGGGAGGCGGTGCTGCGGCTGGGCGACCTGTCCGCCCACCGCGACTTCGTCGACGTGCGGGACGTGGCCCACGCGGTGGCGCTCGCCGTCACCGCCCCCCGGCCGCTGCCGCCCGTCCTCAACATCGGCGCCGGCCGGGCCGTCCCCGTCCGCGACCTGGTGCGGGGCCTGGCCGACCGGGCGGGCTTCCGCGGCCGGATCGAGGAGGACGACGGCGGCTCGGCCCGTTCCGCCCAGGTGTCCTGGCAGTGCTCCGACGTCACCGCCGCCGCCGAGGCCCTGGGCTGGCACCCCGAGCACACCCTCGGCGACTCCCTCGCCGCGCTCTGGGCGGCGACCGCCCCGGCGGGATCCCTGACGCCATGACCCTGCTCGTGCCGCTGTACGTCCACCCCGCCGAGGACCCCGGCGCCTGGCACCGGCTCATCACCGGCGCCGCCGGAACCTACGGGGTGGTGCTGAACCCGGCCGACGGGCCGGGCGAGCGCCCCGACCCGGCGTTCGCCGCGGCCGCCGCCGCCCTGCGGACGGCCGGGGCCCGGCTCCTGGGCTACGTGGACACCCAGTACGGGGCGCGCGGCCAGGTCGAGATCGTCCACGAGATGTGCCGCTACCAGGAGTGGTACGCGGTCGACGGCTGCTTCCTCGACCGCACGGCCCCCACCCGGGAGGAACTGCCCGGCGCCCGCCGGCTGATCCGCTCGCTACGCCGGCTCGGGGCCGGACCCGTGGTGCTGAACCCGGGCGTCCACCCCGTCGCGGGATACGTCCGCCTCGCGGACCTCACCGTCACCTTCGAAGGCCACTGGTCGACGTACGTCTCCTCCTTCACCCGGCCCGACTGGACGGCGCGGCACGCCCCCGAACGGTTCTGCCACCTCGTCTACGGGGTGCCGGAGGCCCTGGTCCCGCTCGCCGTACGCACCGCGCGCGAACGCGGCGCGGCGGTGTCCGGGCCGGTGACGGGCGAACTCCCCAACCCCTGGAAACAGTTGACCCCCGCACTCACCGGGAGGGAACGATGAGCCGCACCCTGCCGGCCCGCCTCGGCCTGCTGACCGTCGTCACGGCGCTGGTCCTGACGGGCTGCTCCGCCGCGGACGACGACGGCGACGACGACGCCGCACCCGACCCGTCCGGCCCCACCGCGACCCGGGGGCCGGGGTCCGCCTCGCCGGGTC
Organism: Streptomyces sp. NPDC032091; assembly: GCF_055580265.1. Taxonomy (NCBI): domain Bacteria; kingdom Bacillati; phylum Actinomycetota; class Actinomycetes; order Kitasatosporales; family Streptomycetaceae; genus Streptomyces; species Streptomyces sp. NPDC032091. The sequence goes on from NZ_JBVILR010000016.1 coordinate 9,391, forward strand.
CGGGCCCCTCGGGCTCCCCCTCCGCCCCCGGATCACCGCCCGCCCCGTCCTCCTCCGCCCCGGGCGACCCGGGCAAGGCCCGCTGGACACCCCGGCCCGGACTGGCCTGGCAGTGGCAGCTCGACGGACGCTCCGACCCCTCGGTCGACGTCCCCGTCTACGACATCGACGGGTTCGAGAACTCGGCCGCCGACGTGGACCGGCTGCACCGGGACGGCCGCAAGGTCATCTGCTACGTCAACGTCGGCGCCTGGGAGGACTTCCGCCCGGACAAGGACGCCTTCCCCACCACCCTGTTCGGCAAGCCCAACGGCTGGAAGGGTGAACGCTGGCTCGACATCCGCCGCGTCGACCAGCTCCGCCCGCTGATGGAACGGCGCTTCGACATGTGCCGGGACAAGGGCTTCGACGCGGTGGAGCCCGACCTGGTGGAGGCCTACGGCAACGACACCGGCTTCCCGCTGACCGGCGAGCACCAGCTCGCGTACAACCGCATGATCGCCGAGATCGCCCACGCGCGCGGGCTGTCCGTCGGCCTCAAGAACGACCTGCCGCAGATCCCCCAGCTCGAAGGCGCCTTCGACTTCGCGGTCAACGAGGAGTGCGCCCAGTTCGGTGAGTGCGAGGCGCTCAGCCCCTTCATCAAGGCGGGCAAGGCGGTCTTCCACGTCGAGTACAAGGGGACGCCCGCGGGCTTCTGCCCCGAGGCCCGCCGGCTCAAGCTGTCCTCGATGATGAAGAACCCGGAGCTGGACACCTGGCGCAAACCCTGCTGAACCCCTGACGCCGCGGGCCGCGTCAACCGCGGGCCGCGCCGTCACTCCCCCGATCCCGCGCGGGGCCGCGCGGGGCCGGGGGACACCCGGATTCCAGTGCCGGCGGGGCGCGCGGCCGGGCGGAGGCCGGCGCGTGCGCCGGTACGGACTTCCCGGTGCGCGGAGCGCGCCCCCTTTCGGTGCCACCATGCGTCGCGAACAGCGGGTCAAGCGACGAGAGGTTGGAACGTGACGCCTCAGGCGACCGGGAACCCCACCCGGCAGCTCTCCGACGGGCAGCGGGGGAACACCCCGGGCGACCCCGGAACCCCCGGCGGCGGCCCGGGCGCCGGACCCGCGCGGCCGGGGACGCCCCCGGCCACCGTCACCGCGGTCGCGGGCGCCGTGGTCGCCGACCGTGCCGACGGCACCGATCGCACCGATCGCACAGACCACACGGGCCGCACCGACACCGAACTCCTCATCGCCGCCTCCGTGCTGCTCGCCGACGCCGCCCTCGCCGCGAAGCGGGCCGGAGCCGGCCTCACCGGCGCACTGACCGGCGGCCGCTTCGCCCTCCAGGCCCTGCGCCGCCCCACCTGGGCCCTCGGTACGGCCCTGTCCTGCGTACGCGCCGTGACCGGCCCGGCCGGCCTCGGCTTCGGCGCCAACGGCGGGTTCGTCGGCGAACTCGCCCGGATCGCGGGCAACGTGACCCGCCGCCGGCCCGCCGCGGTCGCCATGGCGGTGGACGCCTTCGCCCTGCGCATCGAAGCCGCCACCGTCACCCACCCCAACCTCGACTCCCCGCACGCCCGCCGCCTCACCGGCGCCCTCGTCGCCGGCGACCGGCTGGAGGCGGCGCGCGCCCTGCACGCCCTCGTGGAACGGCTCGGCGTCACCCGCGCCCTCACCACCGTCAGCCCCGTGATCATGGAACTCCTCGCACTGACCGGGCTGCTGGACGAGAACCCCGTCAACGACGACTTCTCCTGGGTGACCCTCGCGGGCGGCGTCCCCACCACCGACCCCTTCCTCGGCCTGCCCAGTTCCCTCCTCAAGTACCTCAATCCCGGCCCCGGCCGGGCCGAACGCGCCGACCCGGACCCGATCCTCGCCAAGGTCCTCGGCACCTCCCGCAACGACATCGTCAGCTACGTCAACGACATCGGCGCCCTCGGCAACCACGGCCTGGTCCTGCTGCGCCGCGTCGCCTGCGCGGACGGCGCCGTACGGCATGTGCTGCTGCTCCCCGGAACCAGCTTCGCCCTCCTCAGCAACAGCACTCCACAGGACCTGGTCGGCGCCTTCGACGGCCTGCTGCGTACCGACACCACCTACACCCGGGCGGTGAAGAAGCTGCTGATCCGGGCCGGTGTGCCGGCCGATTCGGAGCTGATGCTGATCGGCCACAGCCTCGGCGGCCTGACCGCGATGAACCTGGCCGCCGACGTGGACGTGGCCTCCGAGTACCGGATCACCCACGTGGTCACGCTGGGCTCCCCGATCGACAGCAAGCGGCCCGCCGACCACACCACCCGGGTCGTCAGCCTGGTCAACAAGCACGACGTGATCCCGACGCTGGACGGCCGCGGCCCGGCGTCCCCCAACGACATCCCGGACGACTGGGTGGAACTGGCCTGGCTCGACGAGTCGTACGACTACCCGCTCTCGCACGCCCCGCAGGCCTACTCCGACAGCCTGCGCGGCGAACTGGGCCGGCACCGGGACCGGGTCAACGGGCTGATCCGGTGCTACGACGGCGAGATCACCGCCAACCAGCCGTACATGCTGCGCGACAGGTGACCCGACCCGCGCCCCCCGCGCCCCCGTCGGCATCCGCGCCCCCGTCCCCGCCCCCGTCGGCCCCCGCCCCCGTCGGCCCCCGCGCCCCCGCCGCCGTCCCTGCCCGCGTCCGTACCCCCGCCCCCGTGCGACCCGAGGGAGAACGCCCCCCGATGACCACCCCCGCCACCGCCCGGCCGCTGGAGAACGCGGTGTTCAGCGCGGCCATGCTCGCCCACCGCCTGCCCTGGGCGGACGCCCCCGCCCGCGCCCTCGGCCTGGACTCCCTCACCCGCGAGGGCGCGGCCCGCGGGGTGCTGGGGCACCTGCGCCGCAGCCGCTCCGGGCGGCCCGTCCGGCTGCGCACCCCGTTCGGCACGTTCCTCGTCCCGCTCGGCCCCGCCGACACCGCCGGGCTCCTCGCCTCGGGCGCCGCCTCCGGCGCCCTCGCCCCCGCCGTACGCCTCGACGCGGCGGGGCGCCGGCACGGCCTGCACCCCCACGTCCCGCTCCCGCCGGACGCCGCGCCGCCCGCGGCCGTGTTCGCCGGGCCGCTCGCCGAGGAGCTGGAGCGGGTCGCCGCCACGCCCCGCGACGACCACGCGCTGCCCTGGGAGATCTGGCGGCCCGGGCTGCTGCGCGCCGCCCGCCGGGTGGTGGCGGGCGCGGCGGCGGCGGACGACACCCTGCTCAGCGAGGTGCTGCCGAGGACGGCCGCGGCCGCGGGGACCCCCGCGTACGACGGCCGGGCGGCCGCGCTGCACCGCCGGCTGGCCCCCTACCTGGCCGACCCGGACCCCGCCTCCGTGGCCGCGCGCCTGGCCCGGGGGACGGCCGCCGTACCCGCCGCCCGTGCGGAGCCGGGCGTGACGGCGGCGGGGGAGGGCCGGCCGGAGGCGGCGCTGGCGCACACCCTGGCCGTGGTCTCCGAGGCGGCCGTCACCACCGCCCTCCAGGCCCTCGCCCTCGGCGCCGCGGGCGTCCCCGACGCGGCCGCGAGCCCGGCCGGGGCCGTGGCGCTCGCCCTCGCCCACTTCCCGCCGGTCGAGGCAGCCCTCCACCCGGTCCGGACCCGCTTCGTGTGGGACGGACTCGCCGTCGGAGCGGGGACCGAGATCCTGGCCGCCCCCGCCTGGCTGCGGGACCGCCCGGACGCCGGAGCCGCCGCGGACTGCCCGGAGGCGGACGCGGCCCCGGACCCGGGCGGTGACGGCACCCTCCGGCACGAGGGGACCTCGCCGTTCTGCGGATCCGCGACCGGCTGCGCCGCCACCGCCTTCGCCGTCCGCGTGGCCGAGGAGATCGTCCGGTTCTTCACCGCGGCCGGAGCGCCGGTCCTGCTGTCCCCGGCGCTCGCCCCGGACCGCATGCCGCTCACGCTCGCCCCGCACACCCTGCGGGTGGCCGTGCCCGCCGCCGGCGCCGTCCCGCCGGCCGCGCCCGCCGCCGGCCCCGCCTCGTACGCGGTCCTGGCGCGCGCCGAGGCCGACCGCCTCGACGGGCACGCCCGCGCCCTCGCCGCCTGCGCCGCCGAGCCGGGCTGGAACGGCGACGAGACCGGCGAGCGCTTCCGGGCACGGCTGCTGGAGCACGCCGAGCGCTGCACCCGGGCGGCCTCCGACGTCCGTGCGGCGGCGCGCCACCTCGGCGACTGAGACGGACTCCTCCCGGCGGGCGGGGCGGCCACGAGGCCACCGCGCCCGCCGCGCCCGCTACCCCACGAGGGAGTCGCGCCGTTCGCGTTCCCGCTCGACCATGTCCTGCACGGCGTCCTGCACGTCCGCGCACAGGCGCCGGGCGGCGGCCGAGCGGTCCCCGAACGCCCGGGGCCGCTCGGGCGGCAGGATCGGCTCGCCGATGGTCATCAGCCACTTCGCCGGCAACGGGAACGGCGAGGTCAGCGGGAAGTACGGCAGGTCCAGGAACCTCGCCAGCGCCGGCAGCTCCCCGAACTTCGGGGAGGACTCCTCGGCCCCGATGACGCAGACGGGCACGATCGGCGCCCCGGTGTGCAGGGCCGCCACCGCGAACCCCGGGCTGAACGGCTGGAGCCGGTAGCGGTCGCGGAACGGTTTCTCCAGTCCCGCGACCCCCTCCGGGAACACCGCGACCAGCTCACCGTCGCCCAGCCTCTTCATGGCCGCCCGCGGGTCGATCGGTACGGCGCCCTTCCGCGCGGCGTACGGGCCCAGCACCGGCAGCCGGAAGACGAACGGGGCGGCGAGCACGTGCAGGGGGCGCCGGAGCGACCTCAGCAGGGCCTTCTGCAGGACGAACGCGTCCAGCCCCCAGGCCCCCGAGTGATTGGCGACCAGCACCGCCGGCCCGTCGGCGGGAATGTTCTCCAGCCCCAGCACGTCCAGCCGGAACCAGTCGTCGATGAACCATTCGAGCAGCCGCTCCCAGGCGTTCTCGCCGGCATCCCCGAGCAGCTTGCGCAGGAAGCGCAGTTCGCTCCCGGCGACCTCGATGACATCGGCCAGGTTCTCGGACACGAGATGGCCTCCCCTTCTCCGCGCGGTACCCCGACGAGCCCTCCCGACAAGGGCTTTCAAGGGCTTTCACGGTCAACGGCGGCAACGGCCCGGCGATCACGAGGACATGGCGATTTCCCCAATCGACTCTTCGTTCGCCCGTTCCCCCGTAGTCCCGCGCGGCATGTCCCGCGCCACGCAATGATCTTCGGCTCGTTGACCGGGTGGACCGTTCACCTCCACCCGTCGACACACCCCAGGAGACCCTTCATGGCCGAGACCACCCTTCCTGTGATCCTCCTCGCGGATCCCGATCCGCTCCGCCGCCACGAGACGGCCGAGCTCGTGCAGCACTGGTACCGGACGTCCTTCCGCGTCCTCCAGGTCGGCGCGCTGGCCGAGGCGGAGCGGGTGCTGCACGCCCTGGCCGGGCAGGACGTCGCCGTCCCGGCGGTGGTCACCGACGAGGACCCCGGCGCCTGCCCCGAACGCCACCCGGCCACCCGCTGGCTGCGGCTCACCGACGGACCGCCCGCCGCGGCCCCGGGCGTCACGGTCGTCCAGCGGACGGCGCCGGCGGCCGGCCCGGACCTCGCCGAACGGCTGCGGGCCGCCCTCGACGACTCCCTGTGCACCTGGAACGCCGAACGCCGCGGCGGCCTGCCCACGGCCGAGGTCCGCGGCTACCGCTTCTCCCCGGCCGCCTACGCCGTCCGGGATTTCCTCGGCCGCAGCGACGTCCTCTTCCGGTGGGTGCCCGAGGAGGAGCTGCGGGACGCACCGGTGACCGTCAGGCTCGGCGACGGCACCGAACTCGTCGACCCCCCGATCAGCGAACTGGCCGACCGGCTCGGCCTGATCAGGCCGGCCGAGCGCGAGCACTACGACGTCGCCGTCATCGGCGGCGGCCCCGGCGGGCTCTCCACGGCCGTGTACGCCGCCGCGGAGGGCATGAGCGTGGTCGTCATCGAGGACGACGCGCCCGGCGGCCAGGCGGGATCGACCTCCCGCATCGAGAACTACCTGGGCTTCCCCGTCGGACTCACCGGCGGCGACCTCGCCCAGCGCGCCCTCCAGCAGGCCCGCCGCGTACGCGTCGAATGGCAGCCCACGCGGGTGGCGACCCGGCTGATCCCCGCCCAGTCCGGCCACCACACCGTCGAGTTCGTCAAGGCGGGCACCACCGAGACCGCATCCGTCTCGGCGGCGGCCGTCGTGGTGGCCACGGGCGTGGAATGGAACCGCCTCGTGAGCCCCGGCACCGACCGGCTCCTCAACTCCGGCGTCTACTACGGCGCTTCCCTCTCCGACGCGCCCGCCACCGCCGGCGAGGACGTCCACATGGTGGGCGCGGGCAACTCCGCCGGACAGGCCGCCCTCTACTTCGCCCGCCACGCCCGCTCCGTCACCCTCCTCGTCCGGGGCACCGACCTGGGCGCCTCCATGTCGAACTACCTGGTCCAGCGCATCGAACGGACCCCGAACCTGCACGTCCTGCTGGGCACCGAGGTGGCCGAATGCCTGGGCACGACCACCCTCACGGGCCTGCGGCTGCGCGAGCGCACCGGCGCCGAACGCACCGTCCCCGCCCAATGCCTGTACGTCCTGATCGGCGGCCGCCCCTCCACGGACTGGCTCGACGGCGCCCTGGAACTCGACGACCGCGGCTACGTCCTCACCGGCGCCGAGGGCGCGGGCCGCGAGGCCCTCCCGATGGAGACCAGCCTCCCGGGCGTCTTCGCCGTCGGCGACGTCCGCTCCGGCTCGGTCAAGCGGGTCGGCGCCGCGGTCGGCGAGGGCGCCGCGGTGGCCCACAGCCTGATCACCTACCGCCGCCGCCACACCGACCGCTTCCAGGACGCGGGAACGTCCGCCGGCTTCTGAGGCCCCGGAACGGCTTCCGAGGCGCCGGGTCCGGATCGACCCGCGAGCCGCTCGGGGAGAAGTGAGGAAACCGCCACCGGAAGCCCATGCGTCGGCATAGGCTGCGTGAATAACCGCAGACCGGGCCGGGGTGACCCGTAGTGCGGCGGAGGTGTCATGGGTGGGGACCCGCGTGTGTCGTCAGCGGTCGGTGGACGTTCCGATTCGCCCGCGCCGTCATCGGCGCGGGTCGCGACGGAAGTGCCCGGCCCGTACGGCGACCGAGCCCTGCTGACTCCCGTCATGACGAGGGGGTTCGACGCGGTCCCCGAGGCGGAGCGGGAGCGGCTGCTGCGCTACCTCGAAGCGGTGGCCGTGGCCCGCCCGGCGCCGTTGCACACCGCCGTCGCCTTCAACGCCGTGTACTTCGGCTACGACACCGGCGGCGACGGCTACGGCAGAAGTCCGCTGCGCCTCGACGACTTCCCTGTGATCACCTTCGGCGAGGGGGCTCCGGTCCTCCCGGTCGGGGCCATGGTGTGCGTGGCCACCGGCTCCGACCCGCTCTTCGCGGAGATCGTCTACAAGGAGGGGGCGCACCCGGAGGTGGGTGCGCTCGGCGACGTACCCGCGTGGGTCTCGGGGGCGCCCGCGGGCGCCGAGGGGCCCGGCAGGCCGGGGCAGGACGCGACCCCGCGGCGGAGGGAGCTGCTGGTCCCGGACCTGCACGCCTTCGGCCCGGCCCTGAGCCTGTCGCCGGCGCAACTGCACCGCCTGCGCACGCGCCGGCGGTGGATCAACGGGGACGGCCATGTCGTCGTCGACGTCTGCTATCCGTCCCGGGAGGCCGCTCGGAGCGACGACCTGGCGGCGTACGCGGACCACCTCCTGACCACGGCGCGGGGGCAGTTGCTCAGCCCGTTCGTCCCCGTCTCCCTGGCCGCACTGGTCGGCAGCACGCGCGACGACGCTCTGCGGGCCGGCCTCCTCGGTCTCCTGGACACTGTGCGAGGAATACTGAATTCCGGGGACACGCTGCGCACATGGGGCCAGTACGCCATGACACGGACCTCCCTGGCGGACGGCTGGCGCGCCTCCGGACCACTGGGCGGGGACGACCTGCGATCCCTCACGGCAGCGGTCGAACACGCTGCCACGCCCCCCAGGCGGCGCCACGGCCTCGCCGCGCCGGTCACCGTCTACACGGCGGTCGGGCCCCGGCTCCGCGCCTTCCCCGGCGCAGCGGAACCGCTGAGAGGAGTGGGGTACGCCGCCGCCGTGTGCCGGGCGAACCTGGCGCTCGCCGACGTCGTGCGGGGCGGGAGCGACCGGGGCCGCTTCGCCAACGGCGCCCGGATCACACTGGACGACGCCTTCGAGGGCGGCGGAGTGTGGCGGTCCCACCACCCCGGTGACGCGGACGCCCCCGGAGATCCCCTCGTGCCCGCCGGCAACGGCTGGGCGTCGACGACTGGCGCGCCCACCGCCCCGGAGCCGGATCCCGAGCCGCGGGCGGAGGTGGAACCCGTCGACCTGCCCCTCGCCGACGAGGCCTCCCTTGGTCGCGGCGAACTCGTGCGGGCCGACTCCGAGGAGATCGTCTGGCGATCGCCCCTCCGGCTCGGCCACCTCATCGGCGGCTGGCTTCCCTTGCACTCGGACGTCACGCGGGAACTCCGCCATCTCCCCGGCGGGGACGGTACGCCACGCCTCGCACTCGACCATGCCCCCCAGGGGTTCCCGGAGAGCAGGACGGTCCAGGACGTCACCGCCGACCTCGGCGGGGACACCGGCCGGCTGACCGGAGTCACCTGGCCCGGCGACTTCTTCCCCGGCTTGGTACTGGAGTTTCGCTGGCTCCGTGGTGGCACACTGATCCGCGTCGCCACGGCACCGCTCGATGAACCGGTACGGATCGACGGCCGCGTCATCGGCCACTGTTACGACCCCCGCGTCCTCACGCGGGAGGACGCGCCGGGCAGCGGCCGGGACGGCGACACGGCCGCAGGCCTGGGCCCGCGGCAGCTCGTCATGCGCGCCGTGCGCCGGTGCGGACTCCTCACCCTGGACGGGCACGCCCTGCTGGACCGCTCGGTCCTGCCGCGTGCCGCCTACGGCCGCCGGCCGGCTCGGTCCCAGGCCCTCGCCCTGGACGCGGCCGTCATGGAGCTCTTCGCCGAGGGCCTCCTGGAACCGGCCCTCGGCAGCCGTGACCCCTGGGGCCAACCGCACTACCCGGCACGCGCCGGAGAACCGTCCGTTGCGCTCGTCGGATACCGGCCCCCGAGGTTTCGGGTCAGGCGCCCGTGGGGCGGTACGGAAACGGACGGCGCGGGGCTGCGCGGACGGCAGTTCGTCCCCGGCCATCTGCGCCGCCTGCGGCCGGGGTCCTCACCCAGCGACGTCCAGCGCGCGGCCTTCCGGGAGCACTGCCGCAGGCTCGGCAAGGCCGACGGCTGGGAACTGCCCTACGGATACACGTTCGTCACCGAGCATGTGCGCGGCCACTGACCGGCCCTCGCACATCGAGCACGGAACCAGCAGAGAAATCGGAGTACGTCTGTATGCACGACCGCTACCGCGTCATCGCGGAGCCGCCCCTGTCGCCGCCCCGTACCGCGGCGGAATCCCTCGAAGACCTGGCCGGAGCCCTCAACGCCCTGGAGCACCAGGCGGTCGTCGCCCTGAACGGTCTCACCGTCGGCATGGTGGAGCTCGCCTTCAACTCCTTGTCGCACAAGGACCGGCAGGACCTCCTCAGCAGCCTGGGGATCCGCATGGCGGCCCCCCGCCGGGCGGGCGCGGCCCTCTGCAAGGACGTACTCGCGAGATTACGGCGCGAGGGCCGGCAGCACAGCTGCACCTGCGGGGTCAGGGCGCTGACCCACACCGTGATGAAGCAGATCGGCGGCTTCGTTTTCGCACGGGACGACGAGACGGTGTCCGACCCGGTCGCCCGGTGGGGTGCGACCCTGGTCCGGGCGACGGTGTTCGCCTGGTGCAACGCCTCCGTCGCGGACGCCCACATCCTCGCATGGGCGGCGGACCAGGACTGGTTCGTGGCCGCGGCCGACGGGAGCGGCGCGGCGCGACTCGCCGCGGTCGGTGACGCGGCCCGGTCCATCGTGGCGGCCCACCCCTCCTTCGGCCCGGGCGGAGTCGCCCCCGAAGGCGAGGGGGAGCCGGACCCGGAGTCGGCCTGCCGCCGGCTCCAGGAGGCCCTCGGCCGCGCCGGGCAAGCCCTCCGGAACGTCACCGAGGCCATTGCGGACGGCCGTCCGCCGAAGGAGGAGGAGGAGCTGGCACCGCTGACCGCGCTGGGCACGGCCTTCGACGACACCGAGGAGGTGTTCCGTGCCTCGGGGATCGAGGGGGTCGCCCGCCGTCTGGAGGACATGACGCACGCCGCCCACGCGTACCGGACCGCGCGGGAGTGCGACACCCGCACCCGGGAGACCCTGCGGGAGCTGCTGACCGTCACGGGCCGGCCGGACAGCCTCGCGGCCCCCGCCGCCGAGGCCGTCCGGGAAGAGGGCCGCCGACTGCTGGACGCACCCGTCTGGGAGGAACCGGAACGGCAGCGGGGTGCCGCCCTCGCGGCCCTGGCCAGGCTCATCCGCCTCGGGCGCCAGGCGGACGCCGCGGCGGAGATTTTGGCCCTGCAGGAACAGGTCGTGCAGGTGCTGCCCGGCTGTGCGACGGCGGTCATCATGGCCCCGGAACTGACGTTGACACCGCCCGTGGACGGCCGTCCCGGACCGCTCGCGGCGGAGGCCCCCGGCGACGCCCCTGCCGGGACCGGGCCCCTCGGCGGTGCGACGGCCGGCCTGGACGCCGCCGGAGAACCGGACGGGCCGACGGCCGCGAGCCCGTCCCCCGCCCACTCGGCTCGGGCGGTTGCGCCCCGCCCCGCCACCGGCCCCGACGCGGCCACCGCGGGTGCCACCCCCCTCCACACCGCCCCCGTACCCACCCCGTCCCCCGCCGTGGCCGCCCCGGCGCCGGCCGGGCCCGCCCCGGCATCCGCCGGGACCCACCTGGCATCGGCCGGCACCTCCCCGGCCTCCGTCGCCCCGGCTTCGGCGCCGGCCGGGTCCGTTCCGGCACCCGCCGGGATCCCGGCACCCACCGAGACCCACCCGGCACCCGTCGGGACCCGGCCGGTGCCGGCCGTTCCGCCGGACACCGCTGCCGAGCCGCACACCGCCGTCGTGCTCCCGCGGCCGTCCGAGGCCGCTCCCGGCGACACCCGGCGCCATGACGTGCTCGTCGCACAGGTCCCGGCCGCGCGCACCGGCACCCGGGCGGCGGAGACCGTCGAAGAGCACGCAGGCGAGAGCGAGGACGCCGCCGAGCGGGCCCTGGCCCGGCTGGTCGTCGAGCGGCGCTTCGGGCTCGCCCAGCACGTGGCGGCCGCGGGGGGCCTGCCCGCGCCGCAGGTGGCGGCATTCCGTCTCGCCGGTGCGGCCGCGCTGCTCACGTCCGGCGACAGCCGGGGAGCCAGGCTGACGGCGGACCTGCTCCAGCAGTACGGCGGATACGCGGGCCCGGACGCCGAGGGGAGCGAACTCGTCCTGCTGCCCGCCCTCCTGCGCACGGCGCTGATCACCGGCGACCACATGGCCGGGGCTCAGCTCAAGGCCCTGGTCCCGCGCCTCCCGGACCGGCTCGGGGAGGTGGCGACCGCCGTCGCCGACCGGGCACTCAGCGGTGCTCTCATGATCGCCTCCCCCCTCGTCGTGATCGCCGACGTATCCGGTACGGAGGCACGGCTGCGGGAGTTGCGCGAGCAGTGCCGGGCCCTGCTGGCCCCGCAGAGGCTGCGGTTCGCCCGGGCGACCGAGATCGCCAAGAGGTGGCTTGCCTCCGACGACGGCATGCTCGGAGTGCTGCTCATGACGGTGGTCCGCGACGACCGCGACACGATCCAGCAGGTCCGGGAGCAGGCCGAACGGCTGTCGAAGCTCGCCGAGGTCAACAACGAGATCGACCGCATGGACCGCAAGTACCGTTCCCCCAGCGGAAAGCCGCTCCAGGGCTCCGGACGCCAGGATCTGGTGCACCTCATCGAGCGGGCCGTCGGCCTCCTCAAGGAGTGGTGCCTGGCAGTCGACGGCATCCGTCGCGGCGACCGGTCCGATGGCAGCCGGGCCGTCAAGGAGATCTCCTCCCTGCGCCAGTCCCTGTTGGACGGCAAGGAGGAGGTGCTCGCGGAACTGGAGCAGCTGGCACGGCGCTCGGCGGCCGTCGCCGCCGCTGCGGCATGGGCGGCTCGCACCTCGATGGAGGAGCTCTTCGCCCTGCTGGCCGGGGACACGGCGACCACCCGGCCCGGCGGCGGCCTGGTCGCCCCCGAACTCGTGCTGGACGCCGAGCTGCTGAAGATCTGCGACACCCCGTCCGAGCGACCCCCGCTCGACCGGCTCCTCACGGCCGTCGACCGCGGCTGGCGGGAAGCCCTCGACGAGCGGCTCGACAACGACGCGTTCACCGCCGCCCGCCGGATCGTCGAGCTGGCCGGACGCCGCACGCTGCCGGCGACGGCGGCGGGCGAGCCCACCCTCCCCGAGCTCGGGGAGATCGAGGCTCGGGAGCAGGCGCGGCGTGCGGACCTGCGCGGACAGCACGTCGAACTCATCGCCGAGCTGCACCGGGCGCAGGCCGACGGGGCCGTGACCGACGACCAGGACCTGCGCCTCCAGGAACTTCTCGCCGACGCCGGCGGCCAGCTCGACGCTGTCGACGCGCACGACCTGATGGAGGTCCGGCGAGCCCTCGACACGGTACGGAGCGATCTGCCGGCGTTCCGGCGGCAGGCCGCCGACCGGATCCGGGCCCGGCTGGACGCACTGGACATCACCGCCGAAGAACGCGCCCAGGTCCTGCGGCACTTGGACACCGGCGGCCTGCCCACCGCCGCCGACCTCGTCTACTTCCTGGAAATCGGCGAGCCTGTTCCGGAGATCGAGGGCGGGGAGTCCCACCTGACCGAGTTCTTCCCGGCCGTACCGGACGGACTGCCCAAGGGCATCGACCACGGTCTGGTCGAGCTCGTCCGCTCCGGTGGCCGGCATGGGACCGTACCTGTCCTGGACTACGCCAGCCTCTCCACGGACGAGGCAGTGCTCGCGTCCGACGCCCTGGAGGCGTGGCGAGAGCTGGGCGGCACCGAGCCGAAGGACCGGCTCGAAGTCTCCGCCCGGCGCCAGCTGCTCCCCGCCCTCCGGCTCCTGGGATACGACGCCAAGAGCGCGAGGCCCCTGGACGAGCGCTCCCACCACCGGCGCGAATACCGTCTGTTCGAGGTGACGGACGTCGAGGTCAATGGCCGGGCGAAGGCCCCCGCGTTCGGTTCCCAGATCCGGGAGCAGGGCGGCAGCCTCCGCGTCCTGATGGTCTGGGGCCGGCCGCCGGCGAAGGTCGTCATGAGCCTGGCCGCCCGGGACACCAGCGGTGCGAGCCTGCTGGTCGCCTACTTCGGCACGCTGGGCCGCGAGGCACGGGTGGAACTCGCCGTCGGGTCGGACCGGTTGCAGCCGCTGCTGGTCGTGGACGACGCCGTCCTCGCCTACCTCGCCGCCCGGGGCAACCGCCAGGTCAGCACGGCCACCCAGACCCTCCTGCCGTTCTCCGGCGTCAACCCGTACATCAGGGAGAAGCGCGGCCGCATCGGCGGCGAGATGTTCTACGGCCGGGACGCCGAGCGGGTGAGCATCCTGGACCCGCAGGGCACCCAGGTCATCTTCGGCGGCCGAGGCCTGGGCAAGTCGGCGCTCCTCAGCGACGCGGGGGAGCGATTCGAGAGGAAGCGCCCCGGCTACCACCACGTCGTGCACGTCAACCTCGACCAGGAGAACATCGGCAAGGGCAGCTCCCTGGGGCCCGGGTCCCTGTGGAGCGTGCTCGAACGGGAGCTCCGGGCGGCCCAGCTCCTGGGCGGACCCCCGGTCCGCAAGTCGAAGTTGGAGGTCGCCGAGCGGGTGCGGGCGGGCATCCGCGCCTGGCTCGACGGGGACTCGCGCCGCCGCCTGCTCATCCTGCTCGACGAGTGCGACCAGTTCTTCGAGGCCGACGCCCCCCGCTTCGACCAGACCAAGAAGCTCAAGGGCCTCGGCTCCGACACCAAGGACCGCGCCAAGGTCGTGTTCGCCGGACTGCATTCGGTCCAGCGGTTCTCGAAGCTCGCGAGCAACGGCCCGTTCGGCCATCTCGCGCAGACACCGAAGGTGATCGGCCCGCTCGCTCCTCAGTCCGCCGCCGAACTGCTGGTCGAGCCGATGAGGGCGCTCGGCTTCGAGTTCCAGGACATGGACCTCGTGAACAGGGTGCTCGGATACTGCTCCTACCAGCCGTTCCTGCTCCAGATGTTCGGTCACCGGCTGGTCGAGTTGATGCACCGCAAGCGGTCGCGACGCGGGGTCGAGGGGCCGCCGTACGCGGTCGAGGTGGCCGACATCGAGGTCGTGGAGTCCGACACCGGTCTCAGGGACGGCATCTCGGCGGCGTTCAAGGACACGCTGAGCCTCGACCACCGCTACGACGTGATCGCCAACGTGCTCGCCTACCACGCCCGTCACCACGGACTGGAGATGCGGCTCAGCGACGCCGAACTCCGGGAGGAGTGCGAGACGTTCTGGCGTGCCGGCTTCAAGAAGCTCGACACCGAGGGCTTCCGTGCCTACCTCTCCGAGATGGTGGGCCTCGGCATCCTGGCGCCCAACCACGACGGTCAGGGGTGGCACCTGCGCGGCCCGAACGCCCTGCGCATGATCGGTACCTCCCACGAAGTGGACGCGCGGCTGCTGCGGGCCGATCAGGACTGCGAACTGCAGGAGAGCATCGTGCAGGAGGACCGTCCCGAGCTGCCCGACAAGCGGCCGGCCCCGCTCACGATCACCCAGCTGGACGATCTCCTCGGTGAACGGTCCAACCAGACGAGGGTCGTCCTCGGGACCGCGGCCACCGGCATCGCCGACGTCGGGGACACCCTGCGCACCGTCGCCGGACGCATCGCCGACTGGAAGCTGCCGCCCGTCGGCAAGCCCAGCGTCTACAAGCAGGAGCTCACCGGCGGCCTTCCCCGGGAACGGCGTGTCGTCATCAGCGACTTCGCCAACTACCCGGCCCGACCGGAGACCTGCCGCGAGGCCGTGGATCTGGCCGAGACCCTGCTGCCCATCACCCCGGGCGTGACCCGTGCGGTGGTCCTCGTCACGGATCCCGCCCAACTGGCCCTTTGGCGCAGCCTGCTGACGGGCACCGAGCCCACGGCGGCCGCGCCGGTGGTGCTGCGCCGCCACGATCGGCGCAGCCTGCGCCTGTGGTCCCAGCGGGTCGAGATGTTCCACACCGAGGACCGCTTGGACCGCCTCCACGAACTGACCAGCGGATGGCCGTCGCTGGTCGGACGGGCGCGCCGGCTTCTCGACGAGCTGGGGGACCCCGAGGAGGTCCTGCGGCGGATGGCCGGCGTGTGCTCGGACAGGGCGGAGGGCCGGGCTTTCGCCGAGGCGACGGGCGTCTACGCGGACCCGCTGCTCGCGACGGGCTACCGGGCCCTCGACGAAGCGTTCAAGGACGGTCCGTTCGATCTGGAGGAGGCGGTGACCGCCGTGGCGGTCCAGATCGAGGACGAGGACGAGGCCCGCTGGATCGTCGCCTGCCTCGACGCCCTCCAGGTGTTCGACCGGGAGGACGGCCAGATGCGCCTGGAGCCCCTGCTCCGCCGGTGCGTGGCGCTTCCGGTATGACCTTTCCCACGGCCTGACGGGCACCCGCTCTTCAGGCCGTGGGGTGCCATTCGCACAGGAGGATCGTCGCGTCGTCGTACAGGCGCTGGTCCTGGTGGGTGAGGACGTCCAGGACCAGGCGGCGGAGGGCCTCGGGGGCCGTGGTGCCCGAGGCCATCGAGCGGATCACGGTGTCGGTCAGGCGGTCCTCGCCGAACAGGTCCCCGGTGGCGGAGCGGGCCTCGGTGACGCCGTCGCTGTAGAGGAGGACCCGGTCGCGGGGCTGGAGGCGGGCCCGGTGCAGCGGGGGCGGGGTCGCGGTGTGGAAGCCGAGGCCGAGGGGCAGCTGGGGCGGGCGTTCCAGGGCCGCCGGTACGACGTGTCCGTCGCGGATCAGCAGGGGCGGCGGGTGGCCGCAGTTGATCCAGGCGAACTCGCCCCGATGGGTGTCCAGTTGGGCCAGGATCCCGGTCATCAGCCGGTCCGGGACCCACTGGTGGAGGGTCCGCTCGATGGTGACGGCGATGTCCGGCAGGGTGCCGCCGGCGCGGCGGGTGGAGCGGCACGCGGCCAGGCCCGCAGCGCTGGCGCCGCCCGCCGCCAGGTCGTGCCCCATGGCGTCCAGCAGCGTCAGGTGGAGCAGTCCGTCGCTGAAGTTGTGGTCGAAGGCGTCGCCGCCGATGTCGTACGCCGGTTCGAGGACGGCGGTGGACGTGGCCTGGCTGGTGCCGATCGTGCGGGGCGGCAGGAACGCCCACAGCAGTTCCGCCTGGAGCGTCATGGGCCGGCTGCGGGTCCTGACGACGAGGAGGTCGTTGTGGGTGGACTTGGAGACGACGATCAAAGTGGCCAGGGCCGCCAGCGTCCGGCACACGTCCAGGTCCTCCTCGTCGAGCTCCGAGCCGGTCGCCCGCAGGACCCCGATGCGCTCGATCCCGTCGACCATCGGCACCCAGGCGATGGTGCCGTCGCGCGACAGCTGGACGTGCTGGGCCCGGTAGGCCAGACCGGCCAGCGAGGCGTCGATGTCCAGGGCCCCGGCCAGCGCGTCGGCCCGTTCGGCCTCCCCGGTGGCCGGGCGGTCGGCGGCGAGCTGGGGCAGGGCCATGAGCCGCGCCTGCTGGAGGTCGGCCAGGTACAGGTGCGCCCCGGTCAGGCCCAGCCGCCGTGCGGCCCCGTCGATCAGGGCCGGTATCTGGCGGGCCGAGGCCTCGTGCGAGCGGTCCAGCACCCAGGCCAGTACCTCACCCGTCCGGTCGGCCGGCACCTGGCTCACCCCGCCGTTCGCGGGCGGCCCCGGGTCACTGCGCTCTCCATGCGCGGGCCTCCGCTCGTCGTCAGGCCGTCGCCGGTGCCCGCCCGCGGCGGTGCGGCCGGCGGCCGCGGATCAGCCGGGCCTCGACGCGGCCCGCGACCTCGCGGGTCTCGAAGGCCGGCTGCGGGGCCGTGGCCGGCCCCTCGACGTTCCAGCCGTCCGCCAGCCGGAACAGGCTGCCGTGCCAGGGGCAGCGGACGCAGCCGTCCTCGATCTCCCCTTCCGACAGCGGGCCGCCCATGTGGGAGCAGCGGTCGGCCAGGGCGCGGACGGTGCCGTCCTCCTCGCGTACGACCAGGACGTCCACCCCGTCGACGCGGGCGAGCGCGGCCCGGCCGACGGGGAAGGCGGCCGCCGCGCCCAGGTCGTGCCACCCGTCGCGGACCTGGTGCCCGACCTGTTCGGCGTGGTTGGCGCCGGCCGCCTGCCGGTAGGCCAGGTGGCCGCCGAGGGCGCCGGCCGCGCCCACCGTGGCGAGCCCGGCCATGGCCAGGGCCCGGCCGCGCAGGTCCCGGCCGCGGCCGCGGGCGACGAGGGAGGCGGTGTAGAGGGCGACCCCGGCGGTGTTGGCCAGGGCGTGCACGAGGCCGGTACGGGCCTGCTCGGGCGGGAGCTCCGCCCAGTCCGCCCAGCCGGCCGCGGCCGCCGGCGCCGCGCCGGCCAGTCCGACGCCGACCAGCAGGGCAGCGCCGCGGCGCTGCCCCGGGAGGAGGTCCAGCACGGCGGCCGAGAGCCAGGTCCCGATCGGTACCTGGACGAGCAGCGGGTGGGCGGGGTGCCCCAGCGGGCGGCCGTGGAGCAGGTCGCGTGCCGGACCCAGCGGCAGGGCCCGGACGGCCTTGCGGAGCGCGTCGATCACGGCGTCGGTCTGCGGGGCCTGTTCGAGCCGCTCGACCGCCGACAGCAGCGGGCCCGGACCTGGTGTCCTACGGTGCGTGTCCATGGGGCCGCGTCTACCCGGGGCGCCCGGAGCCATGTCCGCCCTCCGCCACCCCTCCGGCTCGGGCCCCGGAACCCGGGTGGCGCGCGCATGGCGGGGCGGGGGACGGGGCAGGGGCGGGCGGGGGACCCAGTACAGGCCAGAGCTCAGGGAGAGCCTCCATGCCGGAACCGGACCTCGGTGACTTCGCCGTCGTGCAGGACGGCCCGATGTACGTGGTCACGGCGGCCGCCGACGGGCTGCGGGCCGGATGCCTCGTCGGGTTCGCCTCGCAGTGCTCGATCGATCCGCCGCGCTTCGTCGTGTGGCTGTCGGTCGAGAACCACACGTACGGGGTGGCGCGCCGCGCCCGCTACCTCACCGTGCACGTACTGGGCCGGCACCAGGAGGCCCTCGCCCGGCTCTTCGGCGGACGGACCGGGGACCGCACGGACAAGTTCGCCGGCATCGGCTGGCGGCCCGGGCGGGAGGGCAGTCCGGTCCTGGCGGGGGTGGCGGCCTGGTTCACCGGGCGGATCGAGGCCGTCGTCGCCGGGGGCGACCACGAGGGCTTCCTGCTCGCACCGGTCGAGGACGGCGGCGTGCCCGCCAAGGGATCCGCCGAGGGGTCCGCCGCCCGGCCGCTGCGGTTCGGGGACGTACGGGACGTCGAGGCCGGACACCCGGCCTGACCGCCCGCCCGGGTGTCCCGTGGCGGGACGGCGTCCCCCTTCAGGCGGGCAGTTCCCCGGCCGGGTCGGCCCCGGGCCCGGGGGAGCGGTCGGGCGCGCGGCGGCCGGGACCGGATGCGGAGGCCAGGGCGCGCTCCAGGTGCGCGTGCAACTCCACGAAGCCGGAGGTGCGGTTGAGCTGCACGACGGGGTCGGTCAGCCGGTGGGGTCCCACGAGCAGCAGGCGCCGGCCACGGGCGGACAGGGTGCGGCCCAGCTCGGTCAGTACGGCGGCGGCCGTCGGCGTCATCAGCGCGAGGCCCCCGAGCTCGATCACGTACGCGGGAGTACCCGGATCGGCGCCGTCCAGTGCGTAGCGCAACGCCGAGCGGTCGTGCGCTTCCACGGTGCCCTCCAGGAACACCACCCAGAGCCCGTCGTCGGCGTCCGGCACCTCCAGCCGGGCCCGGCTCACCTCGAAGCCCTGGCCCCGGCCCCGCTCCGGACCCGGCGTCGCCGTGCCGTGCACCCGGGCCCGGGGGGCCGCACCGGCGGGGTCCGCGCCGGGGGCGGGCGGGCCGGCCACGTCCAGCAGGCGGCGGACGGCGGGCGCGGCGGCGGTGAGCCTCAGGGGCCGGTGCCGTCGGGCGGCCTCGCGTTCGAGGTCGATCAGCGCGTTCAGCCCCGAGCAGTCGCGGAAGCGCACCCCGGCGACATCGAGGCTGATGCCTCCGGGGCAGGCGTCGAGAGCGGCCAGCAGCGCCAGGCGGAGCTCGTCGGCGCGGTCGGCGTCGACCTCGCCGGTGATCCGGACGGCGGCGCTGTCCGGGCCCTCGCGCCGGACGGTCACGGCCATCGGCCCGTCGTCGGGCCGCTGCCCGTCGCGGGGGACCTCGGGGTCGGTGGAGGTGCTCATGGAATCTCCATAAGGCCCGAAGGGTAGATCTGACCGGATTTTCGCCAGATGTTCCGCGTACGTCAAGATTTACCGTAACCAACGCCAAGTGATCCTTTCATGGCGATACAGGGCATAGTGGGGGTATGGAACCGGCCAGGGAGCGTCGGCTGCGGGACCGGGCCGTCGACCGGCGGCGCAACCGGTACGCGATCGTGCCGGGCGGGCGGTTCCGCCACCCCGCCGAAGCGCCGCCCCCGGGGTCGCCGCCCGCCGGGCCCGGCCCGGGCGGAGCCGGGCGCTGAAGGCCGGGAGGTGAGGGCCGTGCCCCTGGACCGGTCAGGGCAGGGCGACCCCCGGGCCCACGGCGACCCGGGGAGCCGTGCGCCCACCGGCGGGCCCGGCGCCGTCGTGCGCGCCCTGGTGCGCAGGCTGGACGGCGTACCCGCCGAGCACCTGCCCGCCCGGCTCTGCGAGGCCGTCCTCGGCCTGCTGCCCGTGAGCGGACTCGCCATGTCCCTCGGCGGCGACGGCGGTGAAGGCGGGGGCGGCAGCCCGCTCTGCGCGAGCGACGGGATCGCGCAACGGCTCGTGGAGCTCCAGTTCACCCTCGGGGAGGGACCGGGAGTGCGGGCCGCCGAGGTCTTCGCCCCGGTGCTGGCCCCCGACCTGGCCGGCGGCCCGGACGCGCACCGCTGGCCGCTCTTCGCCCCGCAGGCCGTCGCGGCGGGGGCCCGGTCGGTGTTCTCGCTGCCGCTGGGCACCTCCACGGTGCTCCTCGGCACCATGGACCTCTACCGCGACACCCCCGGCATGCTCAAGGCCGCCGACCTGCGCGCGGCCATGCTCACCGCGGACGCCGTGACGGTCCTGCTCGTCACCTTCGACCACGGGCCCACCCCCGTGGAGGGGGTCGCGGCCTGGCTCCACGACGCCGAGAACCACCGGACCGAGGTCTACCAGGCAGCCGGAATGATCATGTCCCAGCTGCGGCTGGGCGCCGACGAGGCGCTCGCGCTGCTGCGCGCCCGGGCCTTCCGCGAAGGCCGCACCGCCACCGAGATCGCCCGCGACGTGATCGGCCACACCACGGACTTCCGGGAGAACGACTAGGGCCAGGAGGTCTCCCGGCGCGGGACCACCACCACTTCGGGCACCGCGCTGCCCACCGGCACGGAGAGCGCGTACATCACGGTGTCGGCCACGATGTCGGGGCTCTGCAGGAGCGAGACGTCGGTGTCGGGGAACCGGTCCATGATGAAGGCGGTCTCCATGCCGCCCGCGATCACCCCCGTGATCCCGATGCCCAGGCAGTCGCGCTGCGCCTCCTTGAACAGGGTGTGCGTGAACGCGCGCAGCCCGGACTTGCTCGCCGAGTAGGGGCCCGCCTCCGTCCAGGTGCGGTTCGCCGCGGTGGAGAGGATGTTCACGATGTGGCCCCCGCCCCCGGCCACCATGCGGCGGTAGGCCTCCAGGCACAGGTACATCGGGCCCAGCAGGTTGGTCGTCACCACCCGGGTCACCTCGTCCGCGGTCAGCTGCGCCGCCGACTTCGACACGTCCACCGCGGCGCAGTTCACCAGGACGTGGAGGGCCCCGCCCGCGCCGTCCAGCCCGTGGAACACCTCCGCGACCCGCTCGGGCCGCCGCACGTCCATGTCCACGTACCGGGCTTGCGCGCCCCGCGCCCCGAGGTCTTCACAGAGCCCCTCCGCCAGGTCCCGCCGCACGTCGGCCACCAGGACCTCCGCCCCGGCCGCGGCGAGCCGGCGGCACACCGCCGCGCCGAGACCGCGCGCTCCGCCGGTCACCAGGGCCCGCCTGCCGCGCAGATCGAGCCGGGGGGAGTCGTCCATCACGATCACGAGCCTTCCGTCGCCGGTCACCGGGGCGCCGAGCGGGCGCGGGCGCGCGTCGGCCGTGTCTGCGCTTCCACTGTGCGGCGCCGGGCCCCGGGCGGCACGCCGGGGTGGGCCACCCGGGTGCGGGCGGGCGGCCGCCCCGGGGTCGTGCGAGGGTCGTGCGAGGGCCGTGCGAGAGTCGTGTGAGCAAGCACACGGGAAGTTCAACGGGGCGCCCGGCCGGGCGTGTTCGGGGGTCGTGGAGTCCCGCGTGACCCCGGTCACGCCCGGTGGGCCGGAGGGGTCTGCCAGCATGGCCAACCGGGACGATCCGGCCCCGCCGGCCTCGCCTGGGCGCAGGCCGTGTCCGGGTCCGGGCCCGCGCCCCCTTCCCGCGGCCGCGCCGCCCCGCTCCGCCGCACCCCCGCCCTGCCCCTACGCCGCTCCCCGGTACCGCCTTGCCTTCTGTCACGCCGGCCGCCCCCGCCGCCGCCCCCGCCCGCACCCCCTCCGACCGCTCGCCCTGGCGGGCCCTGCGCCACCGCGGCATGCGGTGGTGGGCCGCCGCCAACTTCGTCTCCAACGTCGGCACCTGGACCCAGCTGACGGTCCAGAACCTGCTGGTGCTCCAGATCACCGGCTCGGCCGCCGTCACCGGACTGTCCGTCTCCCTCCAGGCCGCCCCCGGCCTGCTGCTGGGACTGGCCGGAGGGGCCGCCGTCGACCGGTGGTCCCACAAGGCCACCGCCGCCGTCTGCCAGGCCCTGCTGGCCGCGGTGGCGTTCGCGACCTGCCTCCTCGTGGCCCTGGGCCGGCTGGACCTGCCCGCGCTCATGGCCCTGGCCCTCGTCACCGGTGTGGTGGCCACCGTGGACGGCCCGGCGTGCTCGCTGCTCGGCAACGGCCTCGTCCCCGCCCGGGACGTGCCCTCGGCCATCGGCGTCGGCTCACTCGTGCACAGTGCCGGACGCCTCGTGGGCGCCGCGCTGGCCGGGGTGACGGTGGCCGCCTTCGGCACGGCCGCCGCCTACGCCGTCAACGGGCTGTCGTTCCTCTTCGTGGCCGGCGTGATCCCCTTCCTCCGGCCCGCCCCGGAGTCACGGCCGCCGGCCGCGGCGGTCCCGGTGGAGCGGGAGGAGCCGCAGGAGGCGCCCGGGGTGGCGGCCGGACTGCGGTACTTCCTCGGGCGGCCCCGGCTGGTCGCCCTCGCCGCCATGAACGCCGTCAGCGCCCTGTTCGGACGGAACTACTCGCTGACCCTGGTCGTGCTGGTGACCGGCCCGCTCGCCGGGGACGCCGCCACGTTCTCCTGGGTGTCCACGACGCTGGCGGCGGGCGGGATCGTCGGCGCCGTCCTCGGGGCCAGGCTCCGGCGGCCGCGCGTACGCCTGGTCGCCCTGCTCACCGCCGCCGGGGCACTGCTCCAGGTGCTCGCCGGGTTCGTTCCGTCGACGGCGCTGCTCCTCGTGCTCGTCCTGCCGATGGCGGTGGCCGAATCGGTGGGCGACACCGCCCAGTCCACCCTGCTCCAGACCGACCCGCCGGCCCGGATGCGGGGGCGGGTGCTCGGCGCCTGGTCGACGGTCCGCACCGGGTGGGGGCTGGCCGCGCCGCCGTTGCTGGGGCTGCTGATGGAGCTGTTGGGCGTACGGGCGGCCCTGGTGGCCGGCGGACTGGTGATCGCCGCGGCGATCACCGGCGGCTGGCTCACCCGCCGGGGCACCCCCGCCCGCCTTTCCGCCCCGCCGCTGACGGCGGCCCCCGCCCCGGCCTGACCCGGACCGCCCGGACCCGGACCGCCTGACCCGGCCCGGGCCGCCGGCGGGAGCCGGACCCGGGTGGGCGGTTCAGGCGCGGGGGACCGGTTCGGGGAGGGCGCGCAGCGTCGCCAGGACCTCCGCCACCGGGATGCGCAGCAGCCGGGCGTCCGGGACCCGGCCGTGGGCGTCGCCGGGCCGCAGCGGGTCGTCCGCCGGTCCGGGATGCCACAGGACGCGGTGCGGGCCCCGCGCCGGCGGGCCCCACAGGCGGGGTGCCACCGGCCCGAACAGCACCACCGACGGCGTCCGCAGCGCAGAGGCCAGATGGGCCACCCCGCTGTCGCCCGCCACCACGCACCGGGCGTGCGCGACGACGGCCGCCAGCCGCGCGAAGGGCAGGTCGCGCTCGCCGCCCAGTACCGCCTCCGCACCGAGCCCGGCGTACTCGGCCACCCGTCTCGCCAGCGGCCCCTCGCCCCGCCCGGCGACGACCGCCACGCGGTGCCCGTCGCGGGCCAGGGCCCGGCCCACCGCGGCGAACCGCTCGGCCGGCCAGCGCCGGGCCGCCGCATCCGCTCCGGGGTGCAGCACCACGGCCCCCGGGACCGGTGAGGGTTCGGCGGGCGGCGCCAGACACAGGTCGTCGGGGTCGGCGTGCAGCCCGTACCAGCGCAGCAGCCGGCACCAGCGGTCGCGCTCGTGCTCGTCGGCCCGCCACCGGGGCCCCGGCCACCCCGGCTCGCCGGGCGGCGCGAACACGTACAGCCGGCGCGGCCGCAGCCCCGCCAGCAGCAGCCGGGTCGGCGGCCCGCAGCCGTGCAGGTCCACGGCCAGGTCGGGCGGCGGCCCCGGCCAGGCCAGGGTCCCGGGCACCCCGCGCCCCGGGGCCTGCGCCGGCAGGAGCCGGTCGACGACACCGAGGGCGCGGACCGCGTCGGCGAGCCGCTCCGGGGCCGCGAGCACCAGCTCGTGGCCCGGCAGCGCCGCCCGCAGGGCCCGCAGCGCCGGAACGGCGGTCAGCAGGTCCCCGAGCCCCAGCGCCCGCAGCACCGCCACCGTCGGCCGCCCCGCACCACCCCGCGCCCGGGTGCCCCGGCGAACCGCCCCGTCCCGCCCTCCGCCCGGGGCGGGCGGTTCGGGGCGGGCCGGGGCGCCCGGGAGGCCGGTGGCGGGGTCTGGGGTGGCGGGGGTCATGGGATGTCGGGGGCCGTCGGGGCCGTCGGAGCGGGTGGGGTGGGTGGGGCGGCTGGGCCGGGTGAGGTCAGCGCGGCTCGGTGCGCCAGGGTCGTCGTGGAGCGTCCGGCGAGGTAGGGGAGGACGACGGCCTGACCGCCCCACGCGCGCACCTCGGCCGCCTCCGGGAGGTCGTCCACCGCGTAGTCGCCGCCCTTGACCCACACGTCGGGCCGCAGCACGGCCAGCAGCGCGGCCGGAGTCCGTTCCTCGAAGGCCACCACCGCGTCCACGCTGCCGAGCGCCCCGAGCACCCGCATCCGGTCGGCCAGCGGGGTGAGCGGCCGGCCCGGCCCCTTGAGGCCTGCCACGGAGGCGTCCGAGTTCACGCACACGATCAGACAGTCGCCGATCCGCCGGGCGCTCTCCAGCAGCCCCACGTGACCGGCGTGCAGCAGGTCGAAGCAGCCGCCCGTGGCCACCACCGTGCCGCCGCGCGAGCGGACCTCCCCCGCCAGCGCCAGGGCCTCCCCGAGCCCGGCCGCCGCCGCCCCCGCACGGGCGGGCACCGCACCGGAACCGCCCCCCACCGACGTCCCCGAGGCGCCGCCGGCCGCCACGAAAGCAGTGGCCGCCGTCACCGCGTGCCGGACGGCCTCCTCCGGCAGCGCCCCGTCCGCGAGCGCGGCGGCCGCGTGCGCCGCGAAGCAGTCCCCGGCCCCGCACGTGTCCCCGGACGCCCGGAACGGCGCCGGCACCAGCAGCGGCGCCTCCGCGTACGGCCGGGTCAGCAGGGCCCCGCGTTCGCCGAGCGTGACCACCACCGAGGCCGCCCGCCAACGGGCGGCCAGCAGCGCGCCGCGCCGCGCGTACGCGCCCAGCGAGCCCGCGCCGTCCTCCCCGGGGCACAGCGTCCGCGCCTCGGCCGCGTTCGGGGTGACCAGACGGGCACCCGGCACCGGCGGACCGCCCCGCGGATGCGGGTCCCACACCACGGCGCCCCGTCGCGCGGTCCCCTCCAGCAGCGGGCGGAGCGCGTCGGCCGCACCCCGGCCGTAGTCGGCGACCAGCACCGTGCGCGCGGCCGCCAGCGCCCGGGCGCACTCCGGCGTGGGCGCACCCGGCCGGCCTCCGCCCCGGTCGATGCGCACCAGCGGGCGTCCCCCGGCCAGCACCCGGGTCTTGACCGGCAGCGAACCGTCGAGCGGCAGCTCCACCAGCGTGACCCGGCCCCGCAGCGCCCGGCGGACCCGGCGGCTCGCCGCGTCCCGGCCGAGCGCCGTCACCAGGACCACCTCGCGCCCGGACCGGGCCGCGAGGACGGCGGCGAGGCCGGCCCCGCCGGGCCGGAAGCTGTCCCCGGTGACGTCGACCACCGGGGCGGGGGCGTCGGGTGCCAGGCGGTCGGCGATCCCGGTGATGTCCCGGTCGAGCAGCACGTCCCCCACCACGACCAGCGGCCCCGGCGTCCTCACGGCTTCGTCCCGTCCACGACGCGCACCCGCCGGACGGCGCGGGCCGCCTCCGCCGATGTCCCCTCCAGCGCGGCGTCGAACGCCTCGCAGAGCAGGTGCACGGCGACCAGATGGGCCTCCTGCACCGTGGCCGTGGTGGCGGCGTCCACGCACAGCGCCTCGTCGGCGGCCTGCGCCAGCGGGTTCGGAACGCGGCCGGTCAGCGCCCACACCCGCATGCCGCAGCTCCGGGCCGCTGCCGCCGCCGACAGCAGGTTGCCGCTGCTCCCGGATGTCGACAGCAGCACCAGGACGTCGCCCGGCCGGCCGTGGGCCGCGACCTGCCGGGCGAAGACCTGCTCGTAGCCGTAGTCGTTGCCGATCGCCGTGAGGCTGGACGTCTCGGCGTGCAGCGCGATCGCGGAGAACGGCGGGCGCTCCCTGCGGTACCGGCCGACGAGTTCGGCCGTCAGGTGCTGGGCCTGGGCCGCGCTGCCCCCGTTGCCGGCGGCCAGCAGGCGTCCGCCGTCGCCCAGGACGCGGGCCAGCGCCGCGCCCCAGCGCTCCAGCAGGTCCGCGCCGTCGTGGCACATGCCGTCCAGGGCGGCCAGCAGGGCGGAGCAGTGGTCCCGGACGCCCGTCGCCGAGGGGGCGGCGGGACGTACGGAGGACTGGTGGGTGTAGGGGTTCATGGTGTCGGGCCGTCGCCGGGCGCCGGCCCCCACCTCCTTCCGGAAGCGCTACGGGTTCACGCGGCCGCGGTGCGGGCCGGGCCGGTCCGCGCGGTGGCGGGGGAGCGGCGGGCGGAGCCCACCGAGCGGTACGAGCGTTCCGTCGCGCCCGCCACCCGGTCCCAGCCGTAGAGGGCCAGCGCCCGGGTGCGGGCGGCGGCCCCGTAGGCCTCGCGGACCGCCGGTTGGGCCAGCAGCTCCGCCACGGCGCCGGCCAGGGCTGCGGGGTCGCCGGGCGGGACCAGCAGACCCGTCTCCCCGGGGACGACCGTGTCCAGTTGCCCGCCCACGGCGCTGGCCACCACGGGCCGGCCGCAGGCCATCGCCTCCAGGGGCACGATGCCGAACGGCTCGTAGTCCGCGGGGCAGAGCACCACGTCGGCGCTGCGCAGCACGGCCGGGACCTCGTCGCCGGTGAGCCCGCCGAGGAAGCGGACGCGGTCCGCGACCCCCGCCTCCCGCGCCAGCCCGCACAGGCGCCGCGCCTCCGGGTCCTCGTCGAGCCGGCCGGCCGGCGGCCCGCCGACGACGACCAGCTCGGCGTCCGGGATCAGGGCCAGCGCCGCGATGGACACGGCCGTCCCCTTGCGGGGCACCAGGCGGCCCAGCTGCACCAGCCGGTGCCGGTAGCGGGGGCTGCGCCCGGCCCGGGGCCCGTCCGGGCGGAAGCGCTCCGGATCGACGCCGCAGGGCACCACGTCGGCCCGGCCGGCCGGGACCCCCATGTGCACCAGTTCGTCCACCTCGTCCCGGCAGGTGGCCAGCACCCGGTCGCACCGCAGCCCGATGTCGCGCTCGTAGGCGATCCGCTGCGGCGGACTGGTGTCGCAGGACCCCTGGTGGCGGCGCTTGACCGTGCCCAGGGCGTGATAGGTGTGCAGGAACGGCAGCTTCAGGTCCCGTACGGCTACCAGCGAGGCGACCCCCGACATCCAGAAGTGCGAATGCACCACATCGGGCGGGCGCTCCCGCCACTCGCCCAGCAGCCAGGTGCCGAACGCGCCCATGTGGGGCAGCAGGTCGTCCTTGGCCACGTGTTCCGGCGGACCGGCCGGCACGTGGTGGACCCGTACCCCCGGCCGGAGCTCGACGACGTCGGGCAGCTCCCGCGCGTCGCGCCGGGTGTAGACCTCCACCTGGTGGCCGCGGTCCGCCAGGGCCCCGGCGAGACACGCCACGTGCACGTTCTGGCCGCCCGCGTCGACCGTGCCCAGGGAGGCCAGCGGGCTCGCGTGCTCGGAGACCAGGGCGACCGACAACGGCCGGGGGCCCTGGGAGCGGATGGTCGAAGTCATGAACGCACCTCCGTCAGCAGGCGCTCCCAGTCGGACAGGAAGCGCGGGAGGCCGTACCGGCCCAGCGCGGCACGGCGGGCCCGGATGCCGTCCTCGCGGGCGGCCTCCGGTTCGTCGATGTAGTGGCGGGCGGCCCGGGCCAGCTCCTCGGGCCGGGTGGACAGGGTTCCCGCGCCGGGCGGTACGGCCTCCACGGCCTCGGTGGTGGCCAGGGCCACCACCGGCATGCCCAGGTGCATGGCCTCCAGCAGGGACAGCCCGAGGGAGGTCCAGCGGACCGGGTGCAGGTACAGGCGCCGCTCGGCCAGCGCCGCCAGCAGCCGGGCCTGGGGCAGGTCCTGGGCCCGGCAGCGGTCGGCGCTCAGGCCCAGGTGCGCGGCGAGGGCGTCGGTGCGCATGCCGAACACGTCCAGCGGGGCCGCCTCGGCGAGGGCCGGCAGCAGGTCGGTGCCGGTGAACCGGCCCCGCCGGACGGGGTCGTTGACGACGACGGCGGCCCGGGGGAGCCGGCCGGTGTAGCGGTGCCCGGGGTCGACGATCCCATGCTCGATCACCTCGGCGCGGGTGCTGCCGCTGTCCCAGAACAGTCGGTTGAAGTGGGTGACGTGGACGAGGGTGACGTCGTCGCGGTCGGCGACGGGGTGCCGGCTGCGGGGCACCTCCCCGGCCGGGGTGTTGTGCTCCAGGTAGACCGCGGGCAGGTCGCGGCCCGGCCGGCGGCCGCCGAGCCACTGCTCGGCCAGCCGCCATTCGTGGGGGCGCTGGAGCACCACCACGTCGACGGGTGCGGACGCCAGCTCCCGCGGGGTCACCTCCCGGACAGTGGCGGGCCAGTCGAAGGTGCGGGCGCGGCCGAGGCCGTCCGGGCCGCGGTCGGGGGTGACGGGAACGAGGTAGGTGTGCGGGCCCTGGACGAACGCGGTGGTCCAGGAGCCGTGCACGTGCCACAGCAGGATGTTCACGGTGCCGCTCCTTCGTCGGCCGTGCCCGGGCCGGCGGGGCCGGCCAGGAGCGTGTCCACCGCGGCGAGCACGTCCTCGTCGCGGACCGAGTCCAGACAGGGGTGCCCGGCCACGGGGCACACCCGGGCCCGGGTCCCGGCGCAGGCGGCGTCCTGGTCGCCCAGCAGCACGTGCGGGACCCCGTACGGGCGCCAGCGCTCGGGCGGGACGACCGGGGCGAACAGGCAGGCCACGGGCGTCCCGACGGCGCAGGCCAGGTGGGCCGGGCCGGTGTTGCCGGTGACGACGGCCCGGGCCGCGGCCAGCACCCCCGCGAGTTCGCCGAGGTCGCGGGTGCCGCCGCCGAGGTCGAGGGCGTGCCGTCCCGCCACCTCGGCGGTGAGCGGACGCTCGTCGGCCGCGCCGGTGACCACCACGCGGTGACCGGCCCGGTGCAGTGCGGCGACGGCCCCGGCGGCCCGTCGGGGGCTCCACGCCCGGGCCGGGACCGCCGCGCCGGGGTGCACCACGAGGTAGGGGCCGGGGCCGGTGAGCCCGGTGGTGTCCGGGGGCGCCGTGATCCGCAGCCCGCCGTCGTCCCCGGGCGGCAGCGGGAAGCCGAAGTCCCGGGCCAGGTCCAGGGCGGCCTGGGCCTCGTGGCGTCCGGCCCGCCGCCGGTGGCGCAGCGACAGCAGGGAGCCGGGGTAGTCGACGCAGTCGGCCGCGACCTCCGGAATGCCGGCCATCGCCAGCAGCAGGGCGGCGGGCAGCGGGCTCTGGTGGTACGAGACGAGGACGAGCGCCCGGTCGAAACGGTCGCCGGCCAGGGCGTCGAGCAGCAGGTCGCACTCCTCGCGCGAGGTCCGCGGCGGGTCCAGGCCCACCCAGGCGGCCTCGTGGACCAGGACGCGGTCCACGCTCGGCAGCAGTGCGGCGGCCGGGGCGCCCTGCGGTCCGCACAGCAGGGCCGTGTACGAGGACCCGGCCGCGACCGCCCGGACGGCGGGCCCGGCGAGCAGGACGTCGCCGGCGCTGTCGAGGCGGGTCACCAGGGTGCGGGGGGCGCGGGTCACCACGGCTCACCTCCCGGGCGGCGGGGCGCCAGGGCCAGGCGCACGGCGGCCAGCAGGTCGCGGGCCGTGTGCCCGGCGGCCTCCCGGACCTCCTCCGGGCGGGTCGCGGCGGTGGGCACCAGCACGCCGGTCGCTCCCGCGCTCCGGGCGGCCGACAGGTCGGCGCCGATGTCGCCGATGACCACCGTGTGCCGGGGGGCTGCGCCGAGGGCCGCGCAGGCGGCCAGGACGAGTCCGGGGGCGGGCTTGCGGCAGCCGCAGCCGTCCTCCGGCCGGTGCGGGCACACGGCCCACAGGGCGAAGGGGCCGAGGAGGGAGTCCACCCGGGCGGCCACCGCCTCCACTTGACGTCGCGTCAGCAGTCCGCGGCCCACCCCCGACTGGTTGCTGACCACGCCGACGGCGACCCCGCTCGCCCGCAGCAGGCGCAGGGCCCGCCGCGCGGTGGGCATGGCCTCGACCCGTGCGGGGTCGCCGTTGTAGGGGACGTCCACGACCAGCGTCCCGTCCCGGTCGAACAGCACCGCCTGCGGCAGCCCGCGCCATCGCGCGGACCCGGGTCCGTGGCCCCGGCCCTCCGCCCCGGACCACAGCCAGGGCCCGTCACCACGAGGCCCACCGCCGCCGCCCGCGACGGCCCGCCGGGCGCCCGGGCCCGTCACGCCGCACCACCCGGCTCCGGGGCCCCCGCCGGGCCTGCCGGGAACCACGAGCCGCCCTCCGGGGCACCCCCGGCCGCGCCGGCAGGGCCCGACGGCGCCGTCGGGCCGGCGTCGGGGGCCGGGCCCGCGTCGGCGGCCGACGGGTTGGCACGGGGCGTGGCCCCGACCGGGGCGGTCGGGGGCGGGGCGGCCGGGGGAGTGGGAGGGACGCGGCGATGGGCCGCTGTGCCGCGGAGCCAGTGCCAGGTGGCCGCCGGGGGGATGAGGAGGCTGGTCAGGGCCATCGTGAGGAGCTCGGAGCGGTCGCGGGGTCCCGGCAGGACGCGGGCGGCGGTGAACTCCGCCGTCCCGGCCAGCCAGGCCGCCGCGCACCAGCCGGCCGCGCCGCGGCGGCCCAGCAGCGCACAGGCGGCCGCAGCGGCTCCCGCGGCGGTCACCGCGAGGTGCGCGGGCCGCCGGCCGAGGCGGGCGCCGGCCCGCGACCGCCAGCGGGGGCCGTGCAGCCGGCGCATGAGGGCGTCGTCGGCGTTGCCGGCCTGGACGCGGACGGAGACCCAGCGGTCCGCGGGGCGCACCGGGTGGCGGGTGCGGCGCGTCCCCTCGGCCAGCGTCCAGCCGCCCGCGAGCAGCCGCAGAGCCAGGTCGGCGTCCTCGCGGAAGGCCCGCCGGAACCTCTCGTCGAACCCGCCGGCCGCCCGCAGCGCCCTGGTCCGCACCGCCATGTCGGCCGTGATCCAGCGTGCGCCGGCCAGCCCGGCCGTGCAGCGCTCCCAGTCGGTGGGGCGCCGGCCGTCCGGCAGCGGTACCTCGATACGGGCACTGACCGCCGCGGTGGCGGGCCCGGCGGCCGCGAGGTCGCGCGCCAGTTCCTCGCCCCACGCCGGCCCCGGCACCACGTCGTCGTCCAGGAACACCACCCACGGCACCGCCCCGGCGGCCCGCCACCCGGTGTTGCGGGCGGAGGCGGGGCCGCGGGCGGCGCCGGCGAGCACCACCGTACGGGCCTCCAGCGCGGCCGGGACCTCCAGCGGCGGCGAGCCGCCCGGTCCGGGCCGGTCGTGCACGATCACCACCCGGACCGGCCCCGGCCCCCGGGCGGCCGCCAGCGCCTCCAGGCAGGCCCGCAGCTGCGGCCGGCCGACGGTGGGCACCACGACGGCGTAACGGGCTTCCGGGGCAGGGCCGTTCATCCGGACCACCCCTCGGACGGCGTCGCGAACATCCGGCCGCGGCGGACCGCGAACGGGCCGATCGCCAGCAGGTCCACCGGGGTGGAGCCGAAGCACTCCAGCGCGTCGCGGGGGTCGTCGACCATCGGCCGCCCGGCGGTGTTCAGGCTGGTGTTGACCACCACCGGCAGCCCGGTCCGCTGCTCGAAGGCCCGCAGCATCCGGGCCACCAGCGGTTCCCGGGCCGCGTCCACGGTCTGGATGCGGGCCGTGCCGTCGACGTGCACCACCGCGGGGAGCCGCTCGGCCCAGCCCGGCCGCACGTCGTGCACGAACAGCATGTACGGGCTCGGCAGCGGCCCGTCGAAGATCTCCGCGGCCCGGTCGGCGAGCACCATGGGGGCGACCGGCCGGAACTGCTCCCGGCCCTTGACGTCGTTGAGCCGCTCCAGGTTTCCTGCGTGCCCGGGGTGGGCCAGCAGCGACCGGTGCCCCAGCGCCCGCGGCCCGTACTCCGAGCGCCCCTGGAACCAGGCGACGACGGCGTTGTCGGCGAGGGCGCCGGCCACGGTGTCGGCGATGTCGGCGGGCCGGTCGAACGGTACACCGGCGGACTTCAGCCAGCCGGCCAGTTCGGCGTCGGACCACTCCCGGCCGAGGTCGGCGCCGTCCATCGGGGCCACCTCGTCGCCCGCGCCCGCCGCCAGCAGCAGGGCGCCGCCCAGCGCGGTGCCGGCGTCCCCGGCGGCCGGCTGGACCCACACCCGGGAGAAGGGGCCCTCGCGGGAGAGCCGCGCGTTGGCCACGCAGTTGAGGGCGACCCCGCCGGCCAGGGTGAGGACCTCGTCCCCGGTCCGGCCGTGCAGCCACCGCGCCAGGTCCAGCAGGGTCTCCTCCAGTACGGCCTGGGCGGCGGCCGCCGTGTCGGCGTGCGCCTGCGTCCACGGCTCGTCGGGGGCCCGGGGCGGACAGTGGTCCGCCCACTCCACCCCGGTGGCCCG
Source organism: Streptomyces sp. NPDC032091 (assembly GCF_055580265.1). NCBI lineage: Bacteria > Bacillati > Actinomycetota > Actinomycetes > Kitasatosporales > Streptomycetaceae > Streptomyces > Streptomyces sp. NPDC032091. The sequence goes on from NZ_JBVILR010000016.1 coordinate 41,897, forward strand.
GAAGCCCCCGTCACCCGTGGGGAAGACGTGGCGGCGCAGCTCGGGCAGCATGCGCGGGGTGCCGTGCGAGGCCAGCGCCATCACCTTGAACTCGTCGCAGGAGCGCAGGAACCCGAGGTGTGCGGTGAGCTCCTCGTAGAGCAGGCCGAGCGAGTGCGGCAGGTCCTGGGCGAACAGCGGCTCCAGTACGGAGCCCCGGCGGCGGGCGGCCAGGTGGGAGGCCCGCTCGCCGCGCCCGTCGAGGACCAGCACCGAACTGCGGTCCGCGGCGTCGGCGGCGAAGGCGCTCGACGCGGCGTGGGCCATGTGGTGCGGGACGAACCGCACCCGGGCCGGGTCGAGGCCGGGCAGGGCCGCGGCCAGGAAGTCCGGCGCCTGCCGGGCGTAGGTCTGGCGCAGGTGGTCCCACGGGTCGTCCAGGCCCATCTCCTCGGCGGGCAGGGCGAGTCCGGGATCGTAGGAGTAGGCGACGGCGTCCAGGTCCCCCGGTCGCAGCCCTGCCTTGCGCAGGCACCAGCGGGCCGCCTCGACCGGCAGTTCCCAGGCGGAGAACGGCACCGGCCGCTTGCCGTGCTTACGTCTGCTGAACCGTTCCTCCTCCGCCGCGGCGACCGTCCGCCCGTCGACGAGGAGCGCGGCCGCGGGGTCGTGGAAGAGCGCGTTGATTCCCAGGACGCGCATGGTCACCCGACCTCCGTTGCGTGGCGGGCGGCCTGCGAACGGAACCAGCCGATGGTGCGGCGCAGGCCCTCCGTCATGTCCACCTCGGGTTCCCACTGCAGCTTGCCGCGGGCCAGGGTGATGTCCGGGCAGCGCACCGCCGGATCGTCGACCGGACGGTCCACGTAGCGGATCTCCGAGGCGGAGCCGGTGAGTTCGATGATCCGGCGGGCCAGGTCCGTCATGCTGATCTCCTCCGGATTGCCCAGGTTGACCGGCCCGCGCAGGCCGTGCGCGGCCGCCGCGAGGATGCCGGCCACCGTGTCGTCGACGTAGCACAGGGAGCGGGTCTGGCGCCCGTCGCCGGTGACCGTCAGCGGTATGCCGTCCAGCGCCTGCCGCACGAAGGTCGGCACCGCCCGCCCGTCGTAGCCGCGCATCCGCGGGCCGTAGGTGTTGAACAGCCGGACGATGCAGGTGTCGGTGCCGTGCACCCCGGCGTGCGCGGTGGTCAGCGCCTCGGCGAACCGCTTCGACTCGTCGTACACGCTGCGCGGCCCGACCGGGTTGACGTTGCCCCAGTACTGCTCGCTCTGCGGGTGCTCGCGCGGGTCGCCGTACACCTCCGAGGTGGAGGTGAGCAGGAAGCGCGCGCCGCTGCGCCGGGCCAGTTCCAGGGCGTTGCCGGTGCCCAGGCTGCCGGCCTCCAGGGTGTGGAGCGGCAGCCGCAGGTAGTCGGCGGGCGACGCGGGGCAGGCGAGGTGCAGGACGAGGTCCGGCGGCCGCTCCACGGTGAACGGCCGGCCGGCGTCGGCCCGGCACAGGGTGAAGCCGGGATGGTCCAGCAGCCCGGCGACGTTGTCCGGCAGCCCGGTGCTGAAGTCGTCGACGCAGGTGACCTCGGTACCGGCGGCGAGAAGGGCCGCGCACAGGTGCGATCCCACGAATCCGGCGCCGCCGGTGACGACGGCGTGCTTCCAGCGGCGGTCCGGCGAAGAGGGGGCCATGAGGATCTCCTGGGGTGGAGCAGCGGGGGAGCCCGGGGCCGCCGTCGGCGGCCGCGGTGCGTCCTCGGAGCGCCCGGGGAGGGGCGGCGCGGGCCGCTCCCCACCCTGCCCGCGATGGCGCGGTCCGGCACGGCGGGGACGGCATCGGAGTGAGGCGGAGGGAACGGCAGGCGCTCCACGCGGCTCTCATGTCCTGTGCGGAAGAGGGGAGTTGGGATACGAGACCCATCGACTCGGTGGCTGGTGATGTTTCGTTCTGCCGTCCCCGGACCCGCGAAAGCCGCTGGTGGCGGGGGCGCTGTCCGGGGAACGAAGCGGGCCGCGGCGGGCGCGCGGCGGTTCAGGGCCGGCGCCAGGCGTCGCTGTCCAGGTGCGAGCCGGCCATGGGCCCCATTCGGAGCATGCCGCCGTCCACGGACCACGAGGCGCCGGTGACGTAGGACGCGCCGGGGCCGCTGAGGAAGGCGACGACCGCCGCCACCTCCCGGGCGTCGCCGGGCCGCCCGAGGGGGATCCCCGGCCGTACGGCCGCGTGGACGTCGGCGTCCTCCTGCCCGGTCATGGGCGTGGCGATCTCACCCGGGGCCACCGCGTTCACCGTGATCCCGTACGCGGCGAGCTCCAGGGCCATCACCTGCGTGAGCAGACCGAGTCCTCCCTTGGCGGCGCAGTACGGGGCGGTGCCCACCCGCGGCTGGTGCTCGTGCACCGAGGTGATGTTCACGATCCGGCCGCCGCGGCCCTGCGCGATCATCCGCCGGGCCGCCCGCTGACCGCACAGCAGCGGTCCGACGAGGTCCACGTCCAGCACCCGGCGCACGGTGTCCACGTCGAGGTCCAGGAAGGGGGCGGACACACCGGTCCCGGCGCAGTTGACCAGCACGTCGAGGCCGCCCAGCCGCGTCGCGAGCTCGTCCACGACGGCCGCGGCGGACGGCAGCCGCGTCAGGTCCATCCGTGCCACGGCGGCGCCGCGCCCGCAGCGGGCCACCTCCGCCGCGGTCTCCTGTGCACCCGCCTCGTCGCGGTGCCAGGTGATGCCCACGTCCAGGCCGAGGTCGCGGGCGAGGGCGGCCGCGACGGCACGGCCGATCCCGGAGTCGGAGCCGGTCACGACGGCGGTCCGCGGTGCGAAGGCCCACGGGCCGCGGGCCGTCGTCACGGCAGCCGCCCCGGTGTGTGGGTGATCGCCCTTTCCCGGAGGGAGCCGCAGGGGCGCCGGAGGGTCGGTCGTCTCCGCATGGCAGGCACCGCCTCACGTACCGCGCACGCCGCCCGCGCGCGGCTGCGGGCGGGGCGGCGCGACGTCGGGCAGCGCCTGCCCGGGCCGCACGGGTCCATGCGGGGGGCCGCGCGGCACTTCCTCCCTCTCGACTCGCTTGCGCCCGGCGGGAGATGGGGGAGGGGGCGGGGCCGTCGCCGCTGCCGGCCGCATGGCCGGGAGCGGGACGGGTAGGCGCCTGCGCAGCACATCGGACGAGGACACCAGGGAGGTGTCGGCCGTGAAGACGCAGGCGGACCCCCAGCCGACCAGTCGCAGCATCGAGCCCGAGGAACGCATCCGGACGTGCCGTCCGGCGCTGCTCCGGAGCGACCGCTGCCCGGAGCCTGCGGACCCGTACGAGGACGCCGGCTTCGAGCCGAACGTCGTCCGGGGCGAGGACTGAGCGGCCCCCCCGAGGTCCTCCCGATCTCGCCCGACCCGCGCCGCCCGGCATCGCGCACCGCGCCGCGTCGGCGGAGCACCGGGGACGTCACGTACCGGCGCCCCGCCGACGCGCCGCGTCCAGCCCCGGCGGTAGACCGGCAAGAGGGCGCGCGGCGGGCCGCCCAGGGGGGACGTGGCGCCCCCCCTCGGTCGCGCGCTGAGCCGTCTGGGCGTTTCTCGCCCCGGCCGCCTCGGGGAAGCGGGTGCGGGCGTGCGGGACCGGGCCGGCCGGCGGGGCCCGGAGGGCGGCGCCTCGGTCTGTGGCCCGGCCGCCGTACGGGCGGCCGGGCGGTGGCTCAGAGGGCGATCACGATCCCGTACGCCAGGAAGAACAGCGCCACGAGGACCGCCAGCAGCACGATGGCCACGAGCGGCCCCTTGGACCAGCCCCGCTTGAGCGGGCGGTGGGGTCCGGCTCCCGAGGCGGTGCTCGCCTCGGCGGGAGGGGTCTCACCGGGCGGCACCGAGCCGCCGGGTTCCAGACCGGTGGTGTTGCGGGGGTCGGGGTCGGGGGATTCGGCAGTCATGTCCGGCGTGTCCCCGCAATTCGGGCGGCCATGCCCCGCCACCCCCACTTCCCCGGCGGAGCGCCCCGCCCGGTGTTCGGCGGCGCGGCGCGGGCAGACGCGGCATCAGGACCCGGCGGAGCCGCCCCCGGACCGGGGCCGCCCCGCGGCCGTCCGACCGACCGACGAAAGGTGCTGTCCATGACCGAGTTCGGCTACTTCCTGGCGTGTGAGGAGTTCACCCCCGCGCAACTGCTCGACCAGGCCCGCCGGGCCGAGGAGGCCGGATTCACCCGGCTGGCGATCTCCGACCACTTCCACCCGTGGAACGACGCCCAGGGCAACAGCCCCCTGGTGTGGTCGGTGATCGGCGCACTGTCACAGACCGTCACCCTGCCCGTCACCACCCTGGTCACCTGCCCCACCGTCCGCGTGCACCCCGCCGTCACCGCCCAGGCCGCCGCCACCTCCGGCGTCCTGCTCGACGGCCGCTTCACCCTCGGCGTCGGCACCGGCGAGGCCCTCAACGAACACGTCCACGGCGACCGCTGGCCGCCGTTCGCCGACCGGGCCGCCATGCTGGAGGAGGCCGTCGCGATCATGCGCAGGCTCTTCACCGGCGAGCTCGTCAGCCACCGGGGCGCCCACTACACCGTCGAGAACGCCCGCCTGTACACCGTGCCGGACACCCCGCCGCCGGTCCACGTCTCCGGCTTCGGGCCGAACGCCGCCGAGCTCGCCGGGCGGATCGGCGACGGCTACGTCCTCATGAGCCCCGAAAAGGAGCTGATCGACGCCTTCCGGCAGGCCGGCGGCGCCGGGAAGCCGGTGGTCGGCGGGGTGAAGGTCTGCTGGGACGAGGACCGCGACCGGGCCGTCGACACCGTCCACCGCCTCTGGCCCAGCCAGTTCCTCCCGGGCGAGCTGGCCCAGATCCTGCCCACCCCGGCCCATTTCGAGCAGGCGACCGAACTGGTCACACGGGAACAGGTCTCCGAGGCCGTCGCCTGCGGCGACGACCCCGAGGCCCACATCGAGGCGGTCCGCGCCTACGTCGACGCCGGGTTCGACGAGGTCTACATCGGACAGATCGGGCCCGACCAGGAGCCGTTCTTCGAGAACTACCGCACGAAGGTCCTGCCCGCCCTCGCCCCGGCCCGATAGCCCCGCCATGCCCGCGGCCCCGCACCCGCCCGGCCCGCACCGGCCCGGCCCGCACCCGCCCGGCCCGCCGCTGCCGGGTGCGATGCTCGACGAGCTGGCCGAGTGGGTCGCGATCCCGTCCGTGTCGTCCGACCCGGAGCGGGCGCCGGACGTGGCCCGCTCCGCCCGCTGGCTCACGGACGCCCTGCGCAGGACCGGCTTCCCGTACGCCACGACCTGGGAGACGCGGGGCCTGCCGGCCGTCCACGCCTGCTGGCCCGCGGCAAACCCGGCCGCACCCGTCCTCCTCGTCTACAGCCACCACGACGTCCACGCGGCGGACCCCGCCGAGTGGACGGTCACCGCGCCGTTCCGGCCCCTGCTGCTCGACGGCCGGTGCTACGGACGCGGCGCCTCCGACGCCAAGGGACAGATCCTGGCCCACCTGTGGGCGCTGCGCGCGCACGTCACCGGCGCCGCCCCGGCGGTCACCGTCAAGTACCTGATCGAGGGGGAGGAGGAGACCGGCTCCCGGCACCTCGCCGACCTGCTCGCCGACCACGCCGGCGAACTCGCCGCCGACGTGGTCATGGTCTCCGACACCATGCTCTGGTCGCTCGGGCGGCCCGCGGTCTGCACGGCGGTCCGGGGCTCCGTCACCGCCACCCTCACGGTGCGCGGCGCCCACCGGGACCTCCACAGCGGGGCCGTCTCCGGCGCCTCCTCCAACGCGGCCGCCGAACTGTGCCGGCTGGTGGCCGCCCTCCACGACCGCCACGGCCGGATCACCCTCCCCGGCTTCTACGACGCGGTGGCCGGCCCCGGGCCCGATCCAGCCGCCTCCCCGGACGGCCTCACCGTCGACGAGGGCGCCTGGCTGGCCGACACCGGGACCTTCGGCGCCGGGGGCGAGGCCGGGTACACCCTGGCCGAGCGCCTGTGGACCCGGCCCTCCGCCGAGGTCGTCCGGCTCACCGCGGGCCCCGCCGGCCGGCCGGCGCTCGGCCTCCTCCCGGCGGAGGCCACCGCGGAACTCCTCGTCCGGCTCGTCCCCGACCAGCGCGCCGACCGGGTCGCCGGACAACTGCGGGCCTGGCTGGCCGCGCACCGCCGGCCCGGCTACCACTACCGGCTGGACATCCCCCCGACCACCTCCGACCCCTACCGGACACCCCCCGGCCACCCCGCCCTGGCGGCCCTCGACCGCGGCGTCGGCCACGCCTACGGCGCCCCGCCCCGGCACATCGGCAACGGCGGGGCGGCGCCCGCGGCGCAGCTGGCCCGGGCCTGCGGCGCGCCGGTGCTGTTCTTCGGCACCGGGCTGCCCACCGACCGCTGGCACGGCCCCGACGAACGGACCGACACCGACGCCCTGCGGATCGGGGTCCGTGCCCTCGCCCGCTTCCTGCACGAGCTCCCGGTTCGGCCGGACGCGCCCGGGTAGGCGCCGCTGCGAGGCAGCCGCCGCCGGCCCCGGCGGCCCGGCCCCGTACCCCAGCAGTCCCTCGAACCTCCGGGAGAGAGCATGTCCGAGACGTACGAGCCCGACCAGACCGCCGACCGGGGCACCGCGCCCGAGGTGCCGGGCCGCCCGGGAGCCGCCGCACCCGGCGTCGCCGAACCCGCCCGGCCCCATCCGCCGCTGCCGCCCAAGGCCGACCAGGAGGGCCCGGAGACCGTCAGCCCCACCGGGCAGGCCACCGGGAACCAGCCGGCCCGCGAGGCCCAGAGCGGACCCTTCCTGACGACCGCGCAGGGCACCCGGCTCCCGGAGAGCGACCACTCCCTGAAGGCCGGCCCCCGCGGGCCCGTCCTCCTCCAGGACCACCACCTGCGCGAGAAGATCACGCACTTCGACCACGAACGGATCCCGGAGCGCGTCGTGCACGCGCGCGGCGCGGGCGCCCACGGCGTCTTCCGCGGCTACGGCGCGGCCGGCGAGGTGTGCAAGGCGGCCTTCCTCGGCCGGGACGTCGAGACGCCCGTCTTCGTCCGGTTCTCCACCGTCCTCGGCTCCCGCGGCTCCGCCGACACCGTGCGCGACACCCGGGGCTTCGCCGTGAAGTTCTACACCGAGGAGGGCACCTTCGACCTGGTGGGCAACAACATCCCGGTGTTCTTCATCCAGGACGCGATCAAGTTCCCCGACGTCATCCACGCCGCCAAACCGCACCCGGACCGCGAGATACCGCAGGCCCAGAGCGCGCACGACACCTTCTGGGACTTCGTCTCCCTGCACACCGAGGCCACCCACCACACCCTGTGGAACATGTCCGACCGGGGCATCCCCCGCTCCTACCGGATGATGGAGGGCTTCGGCGTCCACACCTTCCGGCTCGTCAACGAGGCGGGGGAGACGGCACTGGCCAAGTTCCACTGGAAGCCGAAGCTGGGCGTGCACTCCCTGACCTGGGAGGAAGCCCAGATGATCGGCGGCATGGACCCGGACTTCCACCGCCGCGACCTCTTCGACGCGATCGAGTCCGGCGCCTTCCCCGAGTGGGAACTGGGCGTCCAGGTCTTCCCCGACACCCCCGAGCAGACCTTCGAGGGCATCGACCTCCTCGACCCCACGAAGATCGTGCCGGAGGAACGCTGCCCCGTGCAGCCCGTCGGCCGGCTGACCCTGAACGCCAACACCAAGAACTTCTTCGCCGAGACCGAGCAGGTCGCCTTCCACCCCGGGCACCTGGTGCCGGGCATCGACATCACCGACGACCCGCTGCTCGCCGGGCGGCTCTTCTCCTACCTGGACACGCAGATCAGCCGTCTCGGCGGCCCCAACTTCGCCCAGATCCCGATCAACCGCCCGCACGCCCCGGTCAACGACATGCTGCGCGACGGCATGCACCAGACCGCCGTGCACACGGGCGTCGCCCCGTACCGGCCCAACAGCCTGGACGGCGGCTGCCCCTTCCTGGCCGGCGCTGACGCGGCCGCGTACATCGAGGCACCGGTGCACGTCCCCGCCGCGGACAAGAGCCGCGAGGCCGCCGCCTCCTTCTCCGACCACTTCAGCCAGGCGCGCCTGTTCTGGCTGAGCATGAGCCCGCCCGAGCGCGAGCACATCATCGCCGCGTACACCTTCGAACTGGGCAAGTGCTACGAACCGGCTGTGAAGGAACGGATGGTGGGCGTCCTCGCCAACATCGACCCCGAGCTGTGCGCCGAGGTCGCCGCCGGACTCGGCCTGCCCGCCGCCGAACCCACCGTCCCGCTCGCCGACGTCGAACCCAGCCCCGCCCTCTCCCAGCTGGGACGGGCCTGGCCGGTCGAAGGCCGGGTCATCGGCATCGTCGCCGACCCGGACGGCGACCCGCGGGAGGTGCGCGCCGTGCAGCGGGCCGCCCGCGCGCAGGGCATGCTCCCGCTCGTCATCGCCCCGACCGGGGGCGCCCTCGACGGCGACGGCGGGCCCGTGGGCGTCCAGCGCACCTTCGCCACGGCCCGTTCGGTGGAGTACGACGCCGTCGTCCTCGCCGGCGCGCCGAGCCCCGCCGCCGACGCCGACGGCGCCCGCGACGCCAAGGCCGGCACCCCCGGCACCCCGGAGCTCGACCCCCGCGTGCTGCTCCTGGTCACCGAGGCCTACCGGCACGGCAAGGCCATCGCCGGCTGGAACGGCGGCGAGCGGGCCCTGGAGGCCGCCGGCATCGGGGCGGACGAGCCCGGCGTCATCGTCGGCGACTCGGGCGAGTCGGTGCTGGACGCACTGGCCGGGGCCCTGGAGAAGCACCGGGTGTGGGAACGTTTCCCCGCCTGACGCGGACGGCCCGCCCGGGAGGCCCTTGGAGCGGCACACCGCTCCAAGGGCCTCCCGGCGGCGGGGACGTCGCAACAGGAGGCCCCAGGGGCACGTCTCAGGGACGGGGACGGGAGGGGGCGCCGCCGGCACCGTCGCGGTCCAGCGGCCCCCACCGCCCCACCTGCCGCCCGACCTCGGCGTCGGCCTCGTCGATGACGCGGGCGTCGATCCAGCCGAGCGGCTCCACCTGGTGGACGAGCGGCTCGTTGTCGGGCCCCCGCCCCGCCTCACTGCCGCGCAGCACCCACGGGCGGACCCGGCGGTCCTTGACGCGCGGCAGGTGCGAGTAGTCGTACAGCCGGCGCGCCACCCAGGTCCGCAGCGGCCGGTCCCCCCACCACGGCTCGATGTCCAGCGGGTTCGCCGACAGACCGGGCAGCGGGGCGCCCGTCAGGTCGTCGCGGCTCCACGGCGACGCCAGGTCCGCGACCGGCCCCATCGACCAGCGCACGTACAGCCCGCCGCCCTGGGCGGCCAGCAGGCCCACCAGCTCGTCGAGGGTTCCTATGGTCGCCATGCCCTTCTGCGGGCCCGAACGGGTCATGCCCGGCGGCTACCCCGCCCACCCGGCCTCACGCGCGGGCAGGGGTCGGCCCCGGGAACGCACGCGTCCCCGGGGCCGCTCCGCGCCGGGCGTCTACGTCTCCTCGTCCGGCCGCTCCTCGACCACGTGCATGGCGGCCTCCTCCGCGGAGGCGGCCCCGCCGTTGATCCCGGCGTCCCGGGCCACGACCGAGATGTGCCGTACCGGCGGCCCCTCCTCGGCCGGGGCCATCCGCCCGGCCCGGTCCCGGCCCGCCGTCGAGGCGTCGCCGTGGGGATCGCCGCTCATGTCGTCGCCCTCACCGCCGCCCCCGCCGGCCCCGTCCAGGTCCTCCCCCGGAGCGGCCTCCGAACCGAGGGCCGCGTCCGCGCCGTCCGGCTCGGGCTCCTCCTGGGCGAGCCGCTGGTCGAGGGTCTCCCCGGCGTGCCGCTCCCCGGCGGTGGTGCCGTACCGGGTGGCCGCGAGGGGCCGGCCGGGCGGCGAGTAGCCGGTGTCCAGGGTCTGGTCCAGATCCGGTTCGCCGAGGGCGTTCTCCATGTCGGGCTGTGATTCGCCGGGTTCCGCCTCCTGCGCGGGCTGGTACACCTCGTCCCCCCGGGCTTCGTTCTCGCTCATCGCCGTCGCTTCCTCTCCGGAGCGCTCTCACCGCTGCCCCCGCGCGCGGCGGGACGGCCGGTGTCGAACAGGTCGAGCAACCGCTCCATGACCTCGTCGAAGTCCTGCCACGGGCCCGCCGGCTCCGCGTCGGCCCGGCGGACGGTCGCGTCCGGTCGACTGCTTCCCTTCGCAGACATCGCTGCCTCCTCTCGGACGCGCGCGTCTTCCCCGGATCCGGCCGCCCATGCCGGGCGAAAGGGTGACCGCCGCAGGCCCATGAGCGCGTGTCCAGCGGGTAGGCGCGGGGCACGGCCGGCAGGGGCCGGCCCGTCCCCCCGAGGAACCGAAAGGAGAACGCCATGCCCCGTGGCTCCTCCCCCAAGCGGGAACGGCAGTACGAGCACATCAAGGACTCGGCGCTCGACCGCGGCGAGTCCACGAAGCGGGCCGAGGAGATCGCCGCCCGCACGGTGAACAAGGAGCGTGCCCGCTCCGGCGAGTCGAAGACGGCCAGCCGGTCCTCCACCGAGGACATGTCCTCGTCCAAGCGCGGCGGCCAGCGGTCGCACAGCGGCTCCCAGGGACCGACCAAGGAGCAGCTCTACAACGAGGCCAAGCAGCGCAACATCAAGGGCCGTTCCCACATGGACAAGGCCGAGCTGAAGGAGGCCCTCGGCCGCTGACCCCCACGTGCCCGGGCCGGCCCCGTTTGGGCGGGCCGGCCGGGGTAGACGCCGGGAAACCGGCCGGCGGCCGACCCGGCACCGGCCGTTTCCCCCAGGAGGCCGGCATGCGCCCTTCACGCTTCGTCATCGCGGCGGCGGTGGTCACCGTCGCCATGGGCACGTTCACCCCCTCGGCCCTCGCGGCCGGGCAGGCGGGGAACGACGACCAGAAGTTCGTCGTCACCGTCCACCAGGGCAACCTGGCCGAGATAGCCGCGGGCACGGACACGGCGATGAACGCCCGGCAGACCTGCGTCAAGGACGTGGGCCGCACCCTGGTCAAGGACCACACCAAGCTGGACGCCGACCTGACGGCGCTCGCGGAGAAGATGGACCTCACGCTCCCCGCCAAGCCCACCGAAGCCCAGCAGGAACAGCTCAAGGAGATCCAGGACAAGGCCGGCTCGTCCGCCTATGACACGGCGTGGCTCAAGGCCCAGTCGGACGCCCACCAGGCCACCCTGAAGACGATCGACGACGAGATCGCCCATGGGAAGGACGCCCAGGTGGTGGCGGCCGCGAAGAAGGCGCGCCCGGTGGTCGCCGAGCACCTCGACATGGTCCGCGGCGGCACCTGCCACGTGATGGGCTGACGGGGGTTCGGGCCGCGCCGACGGGGCAGACGCCCCACGGGCCCGCGGGGCGCGTCGTGATCTTCCCCCCGGTCCACGACCCCCGCGGTCCCGCCCGGCCCCCCTCACCTCCCCCGGGGCCGGGCTTCCCGGCGTTCACACGCTCGTCAGGATCTGGGGCGCCAGGTTCTTGATCATGGTGTTGGTCCAGCGCATCTGGCGCAGCGTCTGCGGGTGGCAGGCCGAGGCCAGCTCCAGCAGCCGGGTCTCGCCCGCCGCCCGGGCGGCCTGGGCGAGCATCTCCCAGTACAGGGAGTTGCCGGTCGCGGCCAGGTGGAGCGCGCGCAGGTCCCGCAGGAGCAGCAGGCCGGCCTCCGGCCGGTGGCCCAGGGCCTCGGCCGACTTCTCCCGCAGGGCCGACATCAGGGCGGAGGCCTGCGGCCCGGCGGGCTCGTCCAGGTCCAGGCCGTAGTGCCGGCCGGTCTCCGCCAGGCGCCGGCAGTGCTCCTCGGACCAGCGGACGAGGTCCTTCGCGACGTGGTGGACCTCGTGGTCCGTGCGGTGGCGTTCGGCGACGACCTCCAGGTCGTGGGCGAGCCTGCGCTCGCCGTGGTGCAGCGCGCGGAGGGTCAGCGTGATGCCGTCGATGCCTTTCACCGGGCACCTCCCGTGGAGCCGTCGGAGCCGGAGGAGTCGTGGGCGCCGCCGCTGCCGCCGTCCGGCTGCGGCAGCTCCAGCACCCGGGCCGTCGGGCCGCCCCTCGTGGGGGGCACCGCGCCGGCCGTCGCGGGGGCCGACGCGGTGGTGGTGGGGGCGGGGGAGGGGCGGCCGTCGCCCTTCTCCACGAGGTGCACCGCGGCGGCGGCGGTCTTTGAACAGGGGCTGCTTGGACACCGGGTCCCAGTCGGTGACCGTGGTCTCGTTCGCCGCCCGGCCGGGGACGGCGCCGTCGGGGCCGGAGCCCGCGGGCGTGTCCCAGTAGCCGTAATGGAAGGGCACGAACAGCAGGCCCGGACGGATGTCCGTGATCCGCAGGCGGCCGCGCAGGGAGCCGCGGGCGTTGGAGACCTCCACCAGGTCCCCCTCGCCCAGACCCCGGGCGTCGGCGTCGGCCACGGACATCTCCACCCACACGTCCGGCGCCGCGGCGTCGAGCTGAGGGGTCCGGCCGGTCTTCGTACGGGTGTGGAAGTGGTAGAGGGTGCGGCCGGTGGTCAGCTGGAACGGATGGTCCGCGTCGGTCGTCTCGTGCGGCGGAAGGTACTCGGCGGCCTTGATCACCGCCTTGCCGTCCGGGTTGAGCGCACGGTACTCGACCACCGACACCGCGGCGCCGGTGACCAGGTCCTTGCCGTAGGACTCGCAGACGTCGGGGTGCGCCCAGTCGATGCCGGCCGAGTAGAGCCGGTCCGTGCCCTCGGGGGCCGACGCGGTGCACGGCCACTGGATGCCGCTGCCGCCGCGCAGTTTCGCGTAGGACAGCCCGGTGTAGTCGCAGGGGCGCCCGGCGCCGCACCGCTTCCACGCCTCGAACGCGGACTCCGGGTCGTGCCAGGAGACCAGGGGGGCGCCGTCCTTGTCCCGGAAGTCCATGCGCCGCGCGTAGTCGAGGAAGATGTCGAGGTCCGGACGGGCTCCGCCGGGCGGTTCGACGGCCCGGTCGGACAGGTGCACGGTGCGGTCGGCGTTGGTGAAGGTGCCGGTCTTCTCGCCCCAGGTCGCGGCCGGCAGCACGACGTCGGCGAGCTGCGCCGTCTCCGTCAGGAACAGGTCCTGCACGACGGTGAACAGCCGCCGCTGCGACAGAACCGAACGGACGCGGGCGAGTTCGGGCAGGGAGACCGCCGGGTTGGTGCCGCTGATCCACAGCATCCGCAGCGAACCCTGTTCGGCGTAGCGGAACATCTGCAGGGCGTGGGTGGGTGGCGCGTAGTGGGGGATGGCGGAGGGCTCGACGTTCCAGACCTTCGCCAGGTCGGCGACGTGCTCCTCGTTCTCCCAGTTGCGGAATCCCGGCAGGTCGCCGTCGGCGCCGCACTCACGGGTGTTCTGCGCCGTGGGCTGCCCGTTCATCTGGAGGACCCCGGCGCCCGGCCGGCCCAGCATGCCGCGGACCAGGTGCAGGTTGTTGACCTGCACGGCCGCGGCCGTCGCCTGGTGCGACTGGTAGACGCCCTGGAGCACCGTCGACAGCAGCCGGTCCGCGGTGCCCAGCAGTTCGGCCGCCTCCATGATGTCCGCGGCGCGGACGTCGCAGATGTCGGCCGCCCACTGCGGACCGCACGGGGCGACGGCCTTCTCCAGCTCCTCGAAGCCGACGGTGTGCGCGTCGATCCAGTCGCGGTCGGTGTGCCCCCTGCGGATGACCTCGTGCAGGAGGGCGTTGAGCAGGGCCACGTTGGTGCCGGCGCGGGGCGCGAGGTGCACGGCGGCCCGGCGCGCGACCCGGGTGGGGCGCGGGTCCACGCAGAGCAGCCGCGGCGGGTCGGACCCGTCGAGCCGGTCCAGGATCCGCATCCACTGCACGGGCTGGGTCTCGGCGATGTTGTGGCCGAAGAGGGCGATGACGTCGGCGTGGTCGATGTCGTCGTAGCTGCCGGGCTGGCCGTCGCAGCCGAAGGTCTCCTTGAGCGCCTGGGCCGCCGTGGCCGTGCACAGCCGGGTGTTGCCGTCCAGGTGGTGGGTGCCGATGCCGCCGCGGGCCAGGACGGCGAGGGTGTAGTACTCCTCCAGGAACAGCTGGCCGGAGGTGTAGAAGCCGATCGAGCCCGGTCCGTGCCCGGAGAGCAGGTCCCGGGAGCGGGAGACGACGAGGTCCATCGCCGTGTCCCAGTCGGTGGGTGTCAGCCGCCCGTCGCGGCGGACCAGCGGGGTGGTGAGGCGGTCGGGGGAGGCGTTGGCCTGCCAGCCGAAGGCGTCCTTCGGGCCGAGCCGGCCGCGGTTGACGCGGTCCACGACCCGTCCGCGCACACCGACCATGGCGCCGCCGCGGACGGCGATGTCCATGGCGTCGCCGTCCGAGTGCAGGATCGAGGCGGTCTGTACCCACCGCTCGACCTCCTGCGGCTCCACCCCCTCGGCCAGGTACGCGTCCTGCCGGGCCGGCCACGCCTGGTGCCGGCCGTACGGCGTGCGGCTGCCCCAGGGCTCGGCGATCCGGTCCACCCGCCGTGCGTCCCGCTGTCCGTCGTCCATGGTCGGCGGCTACCCGGCGGCCGCGCCGGTACTCGTTCCCGCAGGTGTGCGGCCGTCCCCGCACCCGCGGTCCGGGGGCGGACCGGAAGAATTCCGGCGGACCGCCCCCCGCGGCGTCCCGGGCCTGGTCAAAAGGGGGTCGCGTGCGCAAGGATCACGGCCGCACCACGCACACACCTCCCACCCCCCCCGTCCCAGGAGGATCTGTATGGCTCGCCGCATATCCCGCGGCCTCATCGCCGCGGCCGCCGCCACCGTGGCGACGTTCGCCCTCGCCGGCCCGGTTTCCGCCCGGTCCGCCGGCACCGCTCCGGCCGGCCCCGCCCTGCCCCAGGGCCGGATCTTCATGGTCAACCCCGTCCAGTCGTCCGGCGACCAGTCGCTGACCGACGGCAAGGACGGCAACGCCGCGGTTCCCGCGTCCGCCTACACCCTGGCCGCGCTGCGCAACCTCGACGCGAGCGGCACCCTGTCGGGCAAGTGGGCCACCGTACGGTCGGAGACCGGCGGCGCGGCGAGCGTCGCGGACGCGGCCACGTACAGCCGCAATGACGACCGGTTCGAACAGGTGATGGCGTACTTCTGGGTGAACCAGGCGCAGGAGTACCTGCAGAGCCTGGGCTTCGGCAGCGAACTGCCCGGCGCCAACGACCGCGCGCAGCCCGTCCGGATCAACCAGTGGGGCGCGGACAACTCCTTCTTCTCCGACAAGAAGGCCGAGATCCGCTTCGGCAAGGGCGGCGTGGACGACGCCGAGGACGCCGAGGTCATCGTCCACGAGTACGGGCACGCCGTGCACAACGCCCAGGTGCCCGGCTTCGGCACCTCCCCGGAGGCCGGCGCGATCGGCGAGGCCTTCGGCGACTACCTGGCCGTCTCCGTCGGCGCGTACGCGGACGAGGCGTACGGCTGGCCCCGCCGGACCGACCTGGCCTGCGTCGCCGACTGGGACTCCGTCGACTACAGCGCGGCCCCGCACTGCCTGCGCCGCGTCGACGGGAACAAGGTCTACGCCGACCGCGTCGGCGAGGTCCACGCGGACGGGGAGATCTGGTCCCGGGCGCTGTTCGACATCCGGCAGGCGCTCGGCGCCCGCACGGCCGGCCGGATCATCGTGAACGCCCAGTTCGGCTTCCGCCCGGACACGAGTTTCCAGGACGCGGCGCTCACCACCGTCGCCACCGCGCAGCGCATGTACGGCGCGGACGCGGCGGCCGCCGTACGGGCGGCCTTCAGGGCCCGGCAGATCCCGGGGGTGTAGCCGCGCGGAGGTGCCGCCGGCCCGGGGCCGGCGGCACCTCGCAGGGGGCGGGACGCTCAGGCGTTCAGCAGGCGGTTGAAGAACGAGCGGTAGTGCTGGAGCGCCTGGCGCAGGTCCTCCGTCGCCACGTCGTCACCGCGCTGCCACTGCCCCTCCAGGTCCTGCTTGTGCGAGGCGAAGGTGCCCGCCAGGCTCTGCATCACCTCGGCCACCAGTGTGTCCGCCGAGGTGACCGCCTCACGCGGATCGTCGACGAAACGCCCCTGGATCTCGGCCCAGGCGGTCCGGAAGCGCTCCGTGTCCCCGGTGTCGAGCAGCGGCTGACCGTCGCCGCTCCCGGCCGCGGTCCCGCTGCCGTCCGCTCCGGCTCCGGCCGCCGATCCGGCCGACCCGTCGAGGGACTCCTCGTCCCGCCGGTCCATCGGCTCGTCGTCCACCGAGCCGTTGTCCGTCCGGCCGCCCAGGCCGTCGGGGTCGTCCAGGCCGTCACGGTCCGCCTCGTCCCGCCCGGCGGCGGACCCGCCGGACAAGGACTCCCCGGTCGCCTCGCCCGGGTAGGTCGGAGGCCCCGCGTCCGGTCCGCCGGCGGCGCCGGGTCCCGCGAGGTCCTCCGTGCTCAGGGGGCTTCCGTCCCGCCGTATGTCGTCGTGGGTGCCCATGTCACCGGCTCCTCTGATCCGTCAGCAGTTCGTCGAACAGGGCGCGGTAGTGCACCATCGCCGCGCGCAGTTCCTCCGTCGTCGCCCGGCCGTCCGTGCTGCGCGCCCTGATGTCGTGCGCGGCCCGGTAGTGCTCCAGCGTCCGCCCGTGCTCGACGGACAGGTCGCGGACGGCGCCGTGGTACCCGTCGGTGGGGTAGCCGCGCTCCTTCATCAGCTTCGTCACCAGGTCGTCGGCCTCGTCGACCGAGCCCGCCGGCTGGTCCACGAAGTGCACCTGGACCTCGCTCCACCGGTCGGCGAACTCGCGCCGCCGCTGCGGAGGGAGTTCCCGGATGTCGAGCTTGTCGTGCCGGACCTCGCGGGCGTGCAGATCGCGCTCGGCCGCCAGCACTCCGCCCTTCTCCCGGACCGTGCGCTCGTACTCCGGCCCGAAACGGTGGCGCAGGTGGCGCCGCCGGGTGAGCACCGCGAGGGTCACGGTGATGGCGAGCACCACGACCACGGCGGCCACCACAATGGCTATGAGTGTGCTTGTCGACATCTCGGTCCTCCGTCCCGGGTGAATACGTCGCCCGTAGGACGCGGCTGCCCACCTCCCGGGTGGACAAACCGCCCGCCGCCGGTCCCTCGGCCCACCGCTCCGCTCAGCCGAGCGGCGTGTGGGCGGCCGGCACCGCCTCGCCCGGCGGCACGGGCCCGGGGGCGGTGCCGTCCCCGAACGGGCGGCCGCCGAGGGCGTCGCGGCCGTGCGGTGCGAGCCAGCCCGACGGGTCGGGGCCGGCCGGCACGATGCCGGTGGGGTTGATGTCCGTGTGCACCAGGTGGTAGTGCCGTTTGATGTGGTCGAAGTCGACGGTGTCGCCGAAGCCGGGCGTCTGGAACAGGTCGCGCGCGTACGCCCACAGCACCGGCATCTCGCTCAGCTTGCACCGGTTGCACTTGAAGTGGCCGTGGTAGACGGCGTCGAAGCGCACGAGCGTGGTGAACAGCCGCACGTCCGCCTCCGTGATGTGGTCCCCGACGAGGTAGCGGGACGCCGCCAGCCGCTCGGACAGCCAGTCGAGCCGGTCGAACAGCCGCCGGTAGGCCTCCGCGTACGCCTCCTGCGAGCCGGCGAACCCGGCCCGGTAGACCCCGTTGTTCACGTCCCGGTAGACCACCTCGTTCACGGAGTCGATCTGCGGGCGCAGCCGCCACGGGTAGAGCGACGGGGCGCCCGCCCGGTGGTGGGCCGTCCACTGGAGCGACAGGTCGATCGTGAGCTGCGGGAAGTCGTTGGTCACCACCCGCCCCGTCGGCACGTCCACGACGGCCGGCACGGTGATCCCCCGGTCGTAGCCGGGGTCGCGGGCGAAGTAGGCCTCCCGGAGCCGCTCGATGCCGAGCACGGGGTCGCGTCCGCCCGGGTCGAGGCCGAAGTTCCAGCTGCGCTCGTCGTGGACCGGCGAGGCCACCGCCATGGGGAGGGCCTCCTCCAGTCCGAGGAGCCGCCGGACGATGATCGCCCGGCTCGCCCACGGGCAGGCCCGGCTGACGACGAGTCGGTAGCGCCCGGGCTCCACCCGGAAGCCGTCCCTCCCGTCGGCGGTGATCCGCGTGGTCAGGTACCGGCTGTCGCGGGAGAACTCCTTGCCGGCGGTCACGTAAGCCACCCCCGGCGCCTACCCGGGAACGGGCGCGGTGAACGCGCCCCGGCAGGGTAGACGCCCGACATGTCCTCTTCCTTCCCCCTCGTCGACAGCACCCTGCCCCTGCTCGCCCGCGGCTACCGCTGGGCGCCCGGGCTGCGCCGCCGCCACGGAGGCGGCCCGGCCGTCCGCACCCGGCTGATGGGACGGCCCGCCCTGCTGCTCCACGGGCCCGAAGCCGTCGAGTTCTTCTACGACGAGCACCACGTCCTGCGCCACGGCGCCCTCCCCGGACCCGTACTGGACACCCTCTTCGGCCGCGGCGCGGTCCACACCCTGGACGGCGCCCGCCACCGGGGCCGCAAGTCCCTGTTCGTCTCCCTGCTGATGGCGGACGGCGCGGTGGACTCCCTCGTCGCCCTCGCCGGGAAGCACTGGCTGCGCGCCGCCGAGGACTGGCGCGGCCGCGAGGTGGTGCTCTTCGACGAGGCGGCGGCCGTCCTCGCCGGGGCCGTGTGCGAGTGGGCCGGGGTGCCCGTCGCCGGGGAGGACGCGCGCCGGCTCGCCGAGGACTGCACGGCCATGGTCGACGGGTTCGCGACGGCGGGGCCGCGGCACTGGAGGGCGCGCCGGGCCAGGGCCCGGCAGGAGGCGGCCCTCGCCGGGGCCGTCGAGGCCGTGCGCGCCGCCGGCGGCCCGTCCTCAGGCGGCCCGTCCTCCGGCGGCCTGTCCCGTGGCGGCCCGGGTGTCCTGGAGGCGGTGGCCGGCCACCGGGACTCCGACGGCCGGCCGCTCGACCCGCACACGGCGGCCGTGGAACTGCTCAACGTCCTCCGGCCGACCGTCGCCGTCGCCTGGTTCACCGTGTTCGCCGCGCACGCGCTGCACCGCACGCCCCGGCTGCGGGCCGAGCTGCACGCGGGCGGCGGGCCGTACGCCAGGGCCTTCGCCCACGAGGTCCGCCGCTTCTACCCCTTCGTCCCCTTCGTCGGCGGCCTCGCGGCGCGCGACCTGCGCTTCGGCGCGGAGCCGGTGCCCGAGGGCGCGCTCGTCCTGCTCGACGTCCACGGCCACCACCGCGACCCCCGGCTCTGGCCCGACCCCCACCGCTTCGACCCGCTCCGCTTCCTGGGACGCGAGCCCGGCCCGGCCGAGCTGATCCCGCAGGGCGGCGGCGACGCGCGCACCGGGCACCGCTGCCCCGGCGAGGACATCACGGTGGGGCTGCTGACCGCGCTGGCCCCGGCGCTGGCCGGGCTCGACGCCGACGTCCCGGAGCAGGACCTGCGGATCCCGCTCGGCCGCATCCCCACCCGCCCGCGCAGCGGCTTCGTGCTGTCCGTCCCCGCCGACCGGTGACCCGGCCGTCCGGGCGGCTCACCACAGCCGGTCGACCTCCCCCGGGAACAGGCCGATCCGGCTGTGGCGGAACGCCGCCTCGGCGCGCCGCCCCCGCGGGGTGAAGAAGTCGGCCATCGTGACCTTGTCGAAGCCGGGGCCGTCGCTGGGGAAGGGGGCGTCCGGCGTGCCGCCGACCAGCACCGCGCCGGGCAGGACCCGCCAGCCCGCACTCTCGTAGAAGGCCCCCAGCGGCCGGTCGCAGGTGAACAGGCCCAGGTCGAGCCCCCGCTCGGCCATCGCCTCCCGGGCGGCGGCCACCAGGCGCCGGCCGTGCCCGAGGCCGCGGCTGTCCCGGCGCGTGACCACCGTGCTCAGGCCGCCCGCGACATGGCGCAGGCCCGCGTGCGCGATCTCCTTGGACAGCACGTCCAGCGCGGCCAGCACCCTCCCGTCCGCGACGAGCAGCATCGACACCGGCCGCAGCGCCGGATCGTGCACGGGCTCCCCGGGCGGGACGGCGCACGCCCCCGGCGGGGAAGGCCACGCCTGCTCCTGGAGCTCCCGGACCTGTACCCGCAACGGGAGTGGAGTGGAAGCTTCCGGGAAGGAGAGAATGCGCATGCGCCGATCTTCCCGCACGTGCTGTGAGATGGCTGTGAAGCGACGGACGAGGGGGGTCCGGCGTGCGGGAAGAGTGCCGACAAGTTCTATATTCGTACGAACCATCCACGCGCGGCGGCCCGGCTGCGGTGATCAGGGGGGACGACAGGCATGGCCGACACCGACACCGCGCCGGGCACCCGGGCGGAGTCCCGCAGTGCCCGCAAACTCCGGCGCAAGGCCCGCAGCCGCAAGCGCCTGGGTGTCGGCATAGCCGTCGTCGCCCTCGGCGGAGCGGCGGCCACCGCGTACGCCCTCACCCTGGGCGGCGCCCCCGCCCAGGGCGAGGCGAAGCTGGCCGCCACGGAGAGCGCGGCCGAGGCGGCCGCCGCCGCCAAGGGGGCGGAGCAGCCCTGGGACGGCAAGGTCAAGGTGCTGGGCGACGGCTCCACCTCATACACCGGGCCCCAGCCGAACCAGCTGAAGCCCGAGAAGCTCAAGCCCGGTGAGAAGCCGCCGCAGTTCGTGGTCTTCTCCTGGGACGGCGCCCTGGAAGGCGACGACCACCTCTTCTCGCACTTCCGTCAGGTGGCCAAGGAGAACAAGGCCCACATGACCTTCTTCCTCACGGGCATCTACCTGCTGCCCGACGACAAGAAGGCGCTCTACAAGCCGCCGCAGCACCCGCAGGGCGCGGCCGCCATCTCCTACCCGACCGTTCCGCACGTGAAGTCCACGCTGGGCCAGCTGCGCGGCGCCTGGACCGACGGCAACGAGATCGGGTCCCACTTCAACGGGCACTTCTGCGGCCCCAAGGGCGGCGGCGACTGGAGCCCCGACGAGTGGAAGAGCGAGATCGACCAGACGTACGCGTTCGTCAAGAACTGGAAGACGAACACGGGCTTCACCCAGGAAGCGCCCCTGCCCTTCGACCCCGACCGCGAGGTCGTCGGCGGCCGCGCCCCCTGCCTGGAGGGCCAGAAGAACCTCCTGACCGCGATCAAGCCGTACGGCTGGCGCTACGACGCGAGCTCCTCGGGCGACTTCCAGCTGTGGCCGTCCAAGATGAACGGCATCTGGAATTTCCCGCTCCAGCTCGTGCCCCTGCAGGGCAAGGAGCTCCAGGTCCTCTCCATGGACTTCAACTTCCTCTACAACCAGTCCGGCGACAGCACCAAGGGCGACCCGGCGAAGTACCCGGGCTGGGAGGCGCAGACCCGCGGCTCGTACATGAACGGCTTCAACCGCGTCTACAACGGCAGCCGGGCGCCCATGTTCATCGGCAACCACTTCGAGGACTGGAACGGCGGCATCTACATGCAGGCCGTCGAGGACGTCATGCGGGACGTCTGCCCGCGCCAGGACGTCCGCTGCGTGTCCTTCAAGGAACTGTCGGACTGGCTCGACGCCCAGGACCCCAAGGTCCTCGCCCAGCTGCGGATGCTCGACCCCGCGCAGGCGCCCGACTGGAACACCCTGGTCAAGTAGCGGGACGGGGGCGGGGCCGCGGCGAGGACGCCCCGGCCCCGCCCCCCTCTACTTCACCGCCCTGATGTAGTCCGTCCACACCCGCACGGCCCGCTCGCTGCCCGGCGTCCCGGGCGCGTCGCCGCCCAGCCCGGTCAGCGGCAGCGCGATCAGGTCGGTCAGCGCCATCCGGTAGACGACCACCGCGGTCGTCTCCTTCTCGGTGTTCGCCACGAACCAGCCCGCCGTGTTCGCGGCGGTGGTCCCGGTCTTGCCCGCCGCCCCGGGGTGCGCCTTGGCCGCCGTCTTCGCCGACCCGTCGGTGACCGCGTCCCGCAGGGACTCCGTCACGGAGCGGGCCGTCTTCGCCGACATCGCCCGCACCGGCTTCGGCGCGTCCAGCGGGACCGCGGCGCCGTTGCGGGTGGCCGAGCGCACCGAGTACGGGTCGGTGTGCATGCCGTCGGCCGCGAAGTCCGCGTAGGCGCCGGCCATGCGCAGGGCGCTGGGCTTGGAGTTCTCCCCGAGGGAGAACGTCGGGATCCGGGTCCCGAGGCTCGACGGCAGCAGGCCGGCGCGCTCCGCGAACGTCTCCACCCGGTCGAGCCCGACGTCGAGCCCGAGCTGGAGCATGGGGGTGTTCACCGAGTTCGCGACGGCCTGCCGCAGGGTCACCTGCCCCCAGCTCTTGTTCCCGTCGTTGTGGCCCTTGACCACCTTGCCGCTGCGGTCCCAGTACGGGCCCTCGGGCGTCTGCACGGTCACCTGGTCGTTTCCGTCGTAGACCGTCGAGGGGGAGACGGGGGTACGGTCCTTGCCGCGCGTGCGGACCACCCCCTCCTCCAGCGCGACGGCGTAGACGAGCGGGGTGAACGCGGTCCCGACCGGGATCGTGGTCGCGTTCGCCTGGTTGAAGCCCTGCTTGAGGTAGTCGGGGCCGCCGTAGACGGCGAGCAGCCGCCCGTCCGGGGCGACGCTGGCCGCGCCGATCTTGGCGTGGGTGTCGGTGCCGGGCCGCTTGTCCGGGTCGAAATCCTTCTGGGCCTTCTGCACGGCGTCCGTCAGCGCCGCCATGCGCGACTGGTCGAAGGTCGTGTAGATCTGGTAGCCGCCGAGGTCGAAGTCGGAGTCCTTGATGTGCCCGGCCTTGACCGCGTAGGCCTTGGCCATCTCCACCAGGTAGCCGTTCTGGGCACCGGGCGTACCGGCCGTGCCCGGGCCCGAGGGCTCGGGGAACTTCGTGTACGTGGCCCGCTCCGCGGGCGTGAGCCGGCCGGTGTCCACCATGCGGTCCAGGATCCAGCTCCAGCGCTCCACGGCCCGCTTGTGGTTCTCCTCGCCCAGCGCGGGGTCGTACAGCCCGGCGCCCTTGAGGAGGGAGGCCAGGAAGGCGCCCTCGCTGGCGTTGAGCTTCGAGACGTCCTTGCCGTAGTACGCCTGGGAGGCGCGCTGGATGCCGTAGGTGCCGCGCCCGAACCAGCTGGTGTTGAGGTAGTCCTGGAGGATCTGGTCCTTGCCCGTCTGGTTGTCCAGCTTCAGGGCCAGCAGGATCTCGGTGAACTTCCGGGACAGGGTGCGGTCCTGGTTGAGGTAGGCGTTCTTCACGTACTGCTGGGTGATGGTGGACCCGCCCTGGGTCTCGCCGCCCGTCAGCGCGGCGCGCACGGCGCGCAGGACGCCGGAGGGGGAGACCCCGGGGTCCGTGTAGAAGCTGGAGTTCTCCGCCGCGAGCACGGCTCCCTGGACTTTGGGGGGCACCTTGTCCAGGGGCATCTCCTGCCGGCTGACCCAGCCGGTGCGGGCCATGGTGGAGCCGTCGGCCCAGTAGTAGACGTTGTCCTGTTGTGTGGCGAAGGAGTTGAGGTCGTCGGGTATGTCCGTTGTGGCATACGCGATGCCGACGAAGGCGACGAGGCCCGTGAACAGGTACAGGCAGGCGCCCAGCCACTGGCGCCAGGAGGGTATCCAGCGCCGCCACCCGCCGTGGCCGGGGCGGGGGTAGGCCGGCCGCATCCGGCGCAGCAGCGGGCGCGCGCGGGCGGCCGCGGGCGCGAGGGCCCGCGCCAGACCCGGCGCGAGTTCCCGCAGCCGGCCCGCTCCCGCGCGCCGGCGGCGGCGCGACCCCGAACCGCCGCGGCGGCCCGGGGAGGCCGCTTCGTCGGCGTCCGAGGACGCGCGTCTGCCCCGAGACCGGCCTCTTCCGCCCGTATCCTGCCTGGCCACTGCGGATGCTCCCTCTTCCGTGCTTTCCCGGACACCCTAGATGCATTTGCTGTGAGCCGTCCGAGGTGCCCACGCCCGGCGGCCCCCGGGGCCGGGAGGTCCTCCCCGGTGACGAAGCGGAGTCGGACGGCTGCACGCACGAGCGGGTCCGACCGGGCATCCGGTGACAAAGCGGAACGCGCCGAATCAGTCGCCTGGTTGTGCGAAAATTCCGTCCTCCCGGTCCGTGTGGACCGGGTGACAAGGGGAAAACAGTGATACCTAAGAGGTTCAGGCCCGCCGCCATCGCGGCCCTGACCGTGGCCGTGGCGTCCGGGGGCTTCTTCGCCTACTCGGCGAACGCCGTCTCCGGGCCGGCAGAGGCCGACCAGGCCACCACCGAGACCTTCGCCCGCCTCGCGGACGACGTGCTCTCGCAGCGCACCCAGGCGCTGGTGGAAGGCCAGACCGTGCGCCACGGCCACGGCCAGGGGGGCAAGAAGAAGGCCCGGCTGTCCGACGGGCTGAAGAAGGACCAGGACGCGGCGATCCAGTCGCTGCGCGACCGCAAGACCCGGCTGGCGCAGCTGGGCGAGGTCTACAGCGGCGCCGACACCAAGGTGACGGTCGAGCGCGCCACGGTGACCGGGGGCAAGGCGACCGTCCAGGTCACCGAGCAGACCACCCTCACCTACAAGAAGGTGCACGGGGACGAGCCGGCCACGACGGACTTCAAGACGCGCTACGAGCTCAACCTCACCAGCAGGAAGGGCGGTGACTGGGAGCTCCAGACGATCAAGTCCCAGGAGAACGGCCCCGTCGCGGTCAACGAGCCCGTCGCCGCCAAGGCGGCCGTCGTCACGGACGACGGCAACCAGTACCCGGACGGCACGCCCGCGTCCACCACCTACCCGTCCACGGCCAAGCCCAAGACGCTGACCGGTGGCGCGTACAACTACACCGCCATGGCGCAGTACGCGGAGAAGTACTGGAGCAACTACAACCCGGCGTACCGCAAGTTCAGCGGCAACGGCGGCGACTGCACCAACTTCATCAGCCAGGCGCTGAACGCGGGTGGATGGAAGCCGGTACCCGGCACCTCGACGGACTACCGCAACTGGTGGTACGACGGCGCCCGCCAGTCGGACTCGTGGGTCGGAGCCAACGAGTGGGCCTGGTTCACGCTCTCCAACCAGCGGGCCGCCAACCTGGCCAACGTCTACCAGCTGGACGTCGGCGACATCCTGCAGGCGGACTTCAACCGGGACGGGTCCAAGGACCACTCCATGATGGTGACGTACCGCAGCAGGGCCGGAATGCCTTACCTGACGTACCACTCCACCAACACGTACCGGAAGTCGCTCGCGAGCATCCTGGCCTCTTACCCGAACGCCAGGTACTTCGCGTACCGCACCTGACGGACGGCCCTGACGGGCACCCACGGGCCCCTCCCGCCGCGCGACCACCGCGACGGGAGGGGTTTTTTTGTGCGCGCGGCCGAAAACCGCTGGTAGGCGCCGTAAACATCCCGCTCGGAAAGATCACTGCATCGAGGTAATGACCATGGCGTTTCAGGGTCGACCGGCGGAACGGGCCGTTACTGTTCCTCAGGATCTGGACGGATTCCCGAATATTCATCCTCTTTTTCCAGTTTGTACGAAGGAGAGCTCGTCCGATGACCATTGACACCAGCCCCGAAGCAGAGCTGCAGGAACCGCCCCAGCAGCGGAGCCTCAGCACCGCCGCAGCGCGCAACCTTGCCACCACCACCAAGTCCGCCCCGCAGATGCAGGAGATCACCTCCCGGTGGCTGCTGCGCTCGCTCCCCTGGGTGGAGACCAAGGGCGGCACCTACCGGGTCAACCGCCGCCTCAGCTACACCGTCGGCGACGGCAGCATCGACTTCGTCCAGGACGGAGCCAGCGTCCGCGTCATCCCGCAGGAGCTCGGCGAACTCGCCCTGCTGCGCGGCTTCGACGACGTCCAGGTGCTCACCGCCCTCGCGGACCGCTGCGTCCAGCGCGACTTCCGGGCCGGCGAGGTCCTCGTCGAGCGCGGCGCCCCCGCCGACCAGATCCACCTCATCGCCCACGGCCGCATCAGCCAGACCTCCGTCGGCAAGTACGGCGACGAGGTCGCCGTCGCCGTCCTCGCCGACGGCGAGCGCTTCGGCGAGAACGCCCTCCTCGACGCCGACGCCACCTGGGACTACACCGCCACCGCCGACACCCCCGGCACCCTGCTCACGCTCTCCCGCGCGGAGTTCGCCGCCGTCCTGGCACAGGCGCCCCACCTCCAGGAGCACATCCGCAGGTTCAGCTCCCTCCCGCTCCAGCGGCAGAACCGCCACGGCGAGGCCGAGATCGCCATGTCGGCCGGCCACACCGGCGAGGCCGAACTGCCCGGCGCCTTCGTCGACTACGAGCTCAACCCGCGCGAGTACGAACTGTCCGTCGCGCAGACCGTCCTGCGGGTCCACACCCGGGTCGCCGACCTCTACAACGGGCCGCACAACCAGACCGAGGAACAGCTCAGGCTCACCATCGAGGCGCTGCGCGAGCGCCAGGAGCACGAGCTGATCAACAACCGCGAGTTCGGCCTGCTCCACAACGCGGACTTCAAGCAGCGGATCCAGACCCACTCCGGACCGCCCACCCCGGACGACCTCGACGAGCTGCTCTGCCGCCGCCGCGGCACCCGCTTCCTCTTCGCCCACCCGAAGACAATCGCGGCGATCGGGCGCGAGTTCAACGCGCGCGGCCTGTACCCGGACCACGTCGACCTCGGCGGGCAGCAGGTCCCGGCCTGGCGCGGGGTCCCGATCCTCCCCTGCAACAAGATCCCGATCACCAAGGAGAACACCAGCTCCATCCTGGCCATGCGCCCCGGCGAGGACAACCAGGGCGTCATCGGCCTGCGCCAGACCGGCCTGCCCGAGGAGTACGAGCCGGGCCTGTCGGTGCGCTTCATGGGCATCGACGAGCGGTCGATCATCTCCTACCTGGTCTCCACCTACTACTCCGCCGCCATCCTCGTGCCGGACGCGCTCGGCGTACTGGAGAACGTCCAGATCGCCCGCCGGCGCGACTGACGCCCCAGGCCACGACGGCCCGTACCCTCCCGGGGCCGACCCAGCGCGCCCGGGAGCCGGGCCGGCCCCACCACCTCACCAAGGAGCCACGGATGCCCGATCCCGGGCCTTCCCCCCTGCAGCCGGGCCCGCCCGCACCGGCGGCCCGCTTCGGGGCCCCGGCCCTCGCCGACGCCCTCGCACCCGTCCGCGCCGACGGCGCCGCGGCGGCCGCCGTCCTCGCACGGGCCCTGCCCTCCCGGCCGGTGCTGCCCTTCGGAACCGCCCCCGCCCCCGCGGCCCCGGCCGCGCACCCGCCGGCGCCCGCCGCGGCCGCGCACACGCCGGCCGCCCTGGAGCGGATCCTGCGCGGCCCCGCCGGCCTGGGCACGGAGGCCCTGCACTGGGCCCGGCCCGCGCAGCCCCCGGCCGGGATCCCCGAGGGCCCGCGGCCCGCGGCCCCGGCGGAGATGCGGCCGATCCCGGGCCTCTACCACCACCCGGTGCCCGAGCCGGACCCCGTCCGGGTGGAGGAGCTCAGCCGGCGCATCAAGAGCTGGGCGGTGGACGAGGTCCAGGCGTTCCCGCCGGAATGGGAGGACCAGTTCGACGGCTTCTCCGTGAGCCGCTACATGGTCGCCTGCCATCCGGACGCCCCCACCCTCGACCACCTGATGCTGGCCGCCCGGCTGATGGTCGCCGAGAACGTCGTCGACGACGCCTACTGCGAGGACGGCGCCACCACCCCCGACGTCGGCGGCCGGCTGCTCCTGGCGCACACCGCCCTCGACCCGGTCCACACGACGAACGAGTACCAGCCGGCCTGGGCGCGGTCGCTCACCTCGGACGCCGCCCGCCGCTGCTACGCGTCGGCCATGGACTACTTCGCCCGCTCGGCGACCCCGTCCCAAGCCGACCGGTTCCGCCACGACATGGCCCGGCTGCACATGGGGTACCTCGCGGAGGCCTCCTGGGACGAGACCGAGTACGTCCCGGAGGTGTGGGAGTACCTGGCGATGCGCCAGTTCAACAACTTCCGCCCCTGCCCCACGATCACCGACTCCGTCGGGGGCTACGAACTCCCGGCGGAGCTCCACGCGCTGCCCGCCATGCAGCGCGTGATCGCCCTCGCCGGCAACGCCACCACCCTCTCCAACGACCTCTACTCCTACATGAAGGAACTCAGGAGCCCCGGCAAGCACCTGAACCTGCCGGTGGTCATCGCCGAGAAGGAAGGTCTCTCCGACAAGGAGGCCTACCTCAAGGCGGTCGAGGTGCACAACGACCTCATGCACGAGTTCGAGGCCGAGTCCGCCGCGCTCGCCGCGGCCTGCCCCGACCCGCGCGTCGCCCGCTTCCTCAAGGGCGTGGCCGCGTGGGTCGACGGCAACCACTACTGGCACGCGTCCAACACCTACCGATACACCCTGCCCGATTTCTGGTAAACGAGGGGACTTATTCCATGACCAGCACCGTCAGCACCACCCCGTTCATCCCCGCTCCCGTGACCCCCTACCAGGGCGACATCGCCCGCTACTGGAACGAGGAGGCCAGGCCCGTCAACCTGCGCCTGGGCGACGTGGACGGCCTTTACCACCACCACTACGGCATCGGCGCCGTCGACCACGCCGCCCTCGGGGACAGCGCGGACAGCGCGTACGAGAAGAAGCTGGTCGCCGAACTGCACCGGCTGGAGTCGGCCCAGGCCGAACTCCTCCTCGACCACCTGGGCGCCATCGGCCGCGACGACACGCTCGTGGACGCCGGCTGCGGCCGCGGCGGCTCGATGGTCATGGCCCACCAGCGCTTCGGCTGCAAGGTCGAGGGCGTGACGCTCTCCGCCAAGCAGGCCGACTTCGGGAACAACCGCGCACGCGAACTGGGCATCGAGGAATCGGTTCACTCCCGGGTCTGCAACATGCTCGACATGCCCTTCGAGACCGGACAGGCCGCCGGCTCCTGGAACAACGAGTCCAGCATGTACGTCGACCTGCACGACCTGATGGCCGAGCACTCCCGCATCCTGGCGGTCGGCGGCCGCTACGTCACCATCACCGGCTGCTGGAACCCGCGTTACGGTCAGCCCTCCAAGTGGGTCTCGCAGATCAACGCCCACTTCGAGTGCAACATCCACTCCCGCCGCGAGTACCTGCGCGCCATGGCCGACAACCGCCTCGTCCCGCAGGCCGTGATCGACCTGACCCCGGACACCCTGCCCTACTGGGAGCTGCGGGCCACGTCCTCCCTCGTCACCGGGATCGAGGAGGCGTTCATCGAGTCCTACCGCGACGGCTCGTTCCAGTACGTCCTGATCGCCGCCGACCGCGTCTGACCCGCGGGAACGCGAACGCCGGGCCCGTCCGCGACGGGCCCGGCGTCCGCGGTGCGTTCAGGCCTTCGGTGCGTTCAGGCCCGCGGTGCGTTCAGGCCTTCTGCAGCGTGGCCACCAGGCCCGCGACCAGCCGCGCCCGCTCGGCCATCGCGTCGACCACCACGTACTCGTGGTCCGCGTGGGCGCCGCCGCCGACGGCCCCGAGGCCGTCCAGCGTCGGCACCCCCAGCGCGGCCGTGAAGTTGCCGTCGCTGCCGCCGCCCACCGCCCGCGCCTCGATGCCGGGCAGCAGCCGCTGTGCCACTGCGAAGAGGCCGGCCGCCGCCGACTCGGGCATCGGGGGCCGGGTGATGGACCCCGCCACCGTGATCCGCGCCCCGGGCAGGTGCGGGGACAGCGCCGCGAACGCGGACTCCACGCGCTCCCGTTCCGCGGACGTCTCCACCCGCACGTCGACCACGACGGTGGCCTCCGCGGGGACGACGTTCTCCAGGGTGCCCGCGGCCGCCACCGTCGGCGTGACGGTGGTACCGGCCTCGGGCCGGCCCAGCGCCTCGATGTCCAGGACCTGGTGGGCCGCCTCGACCAGGGCGTTGACCCCGGCCGCCGGCTCCAGGCCCGCGTGCGAGGCCCGGCCGGCGATGGACACCCGGAAGGCGCCGCAGCCCTTGCGCCCGGTCTTCAGGCCGCCGCCGTCCGCCGCGCCCTCCAGCACCAGGACGGCGCCGCAGGCCAGGGCGCGCTCCTCCAGCAGGGCCCGCGAGGAACGGGAGCCGACCTCCTCGTCCGCGGTGATCAGGACCTCCACGCCGGACCGGTCGGCCAGCGTCGCCAGCCCGTGCACCGCCTGCACGATGCCGCCCAGCATGTCGAACACCCCGGGGCCGCAGACCCGGCCGTCCCGGACCGTGAAGGGGCGGCGCTCCAGGGTCCCCAGCGGGAACACCGTGTCGTGGTGGCCGAGGAGCAGCACCTTCGGCTCGCCCCCGCCCGACCAGTGGACGTGTGGACCGGCCTCGCTGTCGACGAGGACCGCGTGGCCGCCCAGCCGGTGCTCGATGATCCCGGCCACGGCTTTCGCCGACGCCGCGAGGGCCTCCACGTCGCGCGAGGGGGACTCGACCTCGACGAGCGTGCGGAGGTCCTCGATCATCGCGTCGACGTTCACACCGGTGCCCTTCTGCTTCGTCACGTCGCACAGAGTAGTACTCCGTGTGCCGAGGCGGAGATCCGGCCCGGGCCCCGATGGCCGCCCCGGAGCCGGCCACGGCGTCAACGACGGCTCCATTCCTCCGCCAGGAGTCGGTAGGAGCGGATCCGGTCCGCGGGGTCGTGCGTGATCGTGGTGATCAGCAGCTCGTCGGCCCCGGTGGCGTCCCGGAGCCGTTCCAGATGGTCCGCCACCGTCCGCGGCGAGCCGGTGAACTGCGTCTCCACCCGGTCGGCGACCAGCGCGTGGTCGGCCTCCGACCACCCCGCCGTCAGGGCGCGGGCCTCGTCCGGGGAAGGGAAGGGGATCGCGCCCTCCCCGGTGCGGATGGAGTGCACCCAGGGCGCGTACCCGGCGGCCAGCTCCCGGGCCGCGTCGTCGTCCGGGGCCACGACCACGTCGGCGGAGACGCTGAGGTACGGGCGTTCCAGTCCGGCCGACGGCTTGAACGCGGCCCGGTAGGCCTCCGCGGCCTCCAGTACGGTCGCCGGGGTGACGTGGTAGTTGGCCGCGAAACGCAGCCCGTTGCGCCCGGCGGTCTCCGCGCTCGGGCCGCCGCCGCTGCCCAGGACCCACACCTCCACGTCCGCCCCCTCGCCGGGGACGGCCCGCGCGGCGACGCCCTCGGCGGAGCGGTACTCGCCGCCCAGCAGCGCGAGGACGTCCTCGACCTGCTCCGCGTAGTCCTGCGGGCGGGCACCCGGCAGGTTCAGCAGCTTCTGCTGGAGGGCCACGCGGGGGTGGCCGAGCAGCGCGGCGAACGAGAACCGCCGCGGGATCCGCAGACCGTTCGGGGTGTACCCCTCGAAGGGGGCGGGGCCGGCCGGACGCGGCGCCGGGACGCCCCCGGAACGGCCCAGGCCCAGGTCGAGGCGGCCCGGGTGGAGGGCGTCGAGCAGGCCGAACTCCTCCACGGTGGACAGCGCGGTGCGGTGGCCGAGCTGGACGGCGCCCGAGCCGATCCGGATCGAGGAGGTGGCCGAGGCGGTCAGCGCCAGCAGCACCGCCGGGGAGCTCCCGGCCACGCCCGGGTTGAGGTGGTGCTCGGCGAACCAGTAGCGGGCGTACCCGGCGCGCTCGGTCTGCCGGGCCAGGTCGATGCTCTGGCGCAGGGCGTCGGCGGCGGTGGAGCCGGAGGGGATCGGGACGAGGTCGAGGACCCCGAGGGGCGTGCGGGACATGACGGGGTCTCCTTGCGGGCCGGGTGACGGGGGACCGGAGCGGGGGCCGGCCCCCGGGGGGCTGCGGGCGGCCGGGGGCCTCACGGCGTGCCGGCTGCGGGTACGGCGAGCCCGAGGTGCTCGCGCAGGGTGGTGCCCTCGTACTCGGTGCGGAAGACGCCGCGTTCCTGGAGCAGCGGGACGACGGTGTCGGCGAAGCCCTCCAGGCCGTCCGGGGTCAGGTGGGGGACCAGGATGAAGCCGTCGGCGGCGTCCGCCTGCACCAGCGCGTCGATCGAGGCGGCCACGGTGGCGGGGGAGCCGACGAAGGTCTGCCGGCCGGTGGTCTCGATGACGAGCTCGCGGATGGACAGGCCCTTGGCCTCGGCGAGTTCCCGCCACTGCCGGGCGGTGGCGAGCGGATCGCGGTACATCCGTACGCTCGCCCGCCCCTGGGCCACCGTGTTCTCGCCGGGCACGGGGTCGACGTCGGGCAGCGGCCCGTCGGGGTCGTAGCCGGACAGGTCACGGTTCCAGACCTGCTCCAGGTGGGCGATCGCGGTGGGCCCGCTGACCTGGAGGAGGCGTACCTCGTGGGCGAGTTCGCGGGCCTCGGCGTCGGTGTCGCCGAGGACGAAGGTGGCGGCGGGCAGGATCAGCAGCTGGTCGGGGCGGCGGCCGTAGCGGGCGAGGCGCCCCTTGACGTCGGCGTGGAACGCGCGGCCCTCCTCCAGGGTCCCGTACCGGCTGAAGATCGCGTCGGCGCGGGCGGCGGCGAACTCGCGCCCCTCGTCGGAGTCGCCCGCCTGGAAGACGACCGGCCGGCCCTGGGGGCCGCGCGGCACGTTGAACCGGCCCTCGATGTCGAAGTGCCGGCCCCGGTGGACGAAGGCCCCGGCCCGCGCGTCGCGCAGGAAGTCGCCCGATACGGGGTCGGCGGCGATGGCGTCGTCGTCCCAGGAGTCGAACAGCTCGCCGGCGGTGTCCAGGAACTCCCGGGCACGGGTGTAGCGGTCCTCGCGGGGCAGGAAGCCGCCGCGCCGGAAGTTCTCGCCGGTGAAGGCGTCCCAGGAGGTCACCACGTTCCAGGCCGCGCGGCCCGCCGACAGGTGGTCGAGGGTGGCGAACTGGCGGGCCACCTCGTAGGGCTCGTTGAAGGTGGAGCTGATGGTGCCGGTCAGGCCGATCCGCTCGGTGACGGCGGCCAGCGCGGCCAGCACGGTGAAGGTGTCGGGCCGCCCCACCACGTCCAGGTCGTGGATCCTGCCGCCCCGTTCGCGCAGGCGCAGCCCCTCCGCGAGGAAGAGGAAGTCGAACTTCGCGCGTTCCGCGGTCTTCGCGAAGCGCACGAAGGAGTCGAACTCGATGTGGCTGCCGGCCGCCGGGTCGCTCCACACGGTGGTGTTGTTCACCCCGGGGAAGTGGGCGGCGAGGTGGATCCGCTTGAGCGGCTGGGTGCTCATCGTGTCCTTCCGTGTCCTTTCAGGTGCTTCCGGTTCGGGACGGCCGGTCCGGCCGCCGGACCGGCGCTCAGGCCGGGGCCGCGGCGGCGTACCGGTTCGCGGGGCGTTCCAGACCCAGCAGCCCGCGCAGCGAGGCGGCCCCGTACGCGGTCCGGAAGGCGCCCCGCCGCTGGAGTGCGGGGACCAGGGCGCGGGTGATCAGCGGGAGGTCGTGGGCGAGGACGGCCGGCCGCAGCCGGAAGCCGGTGAGGCCCGCCTCCCGCCATTCCAGGAGCAGGCCGGAGAGTTCGTCGGGCGTTCCCGTGAACACGGCCGCGTCGGCCGGGGCCGGGAGCCCGGCCAGTGCGTCGAGGCGCTCGCGGCGGTCGGCCGCCGCCGCCCCGTCGGCGTCCAGGAAGACGGTGAGGTCCCCGAAGACGTGCCGCGGGCCGGCGGCGGCCGCCGCGGCGCGCGCCTCCTCGGGGTCGCGCGGGGTGACGTACACGAGGTCCACGTCACCCGGCCCGGGAGCCACCGTGCCGGCCGAGGCCGTGACGAGGGGCTGCCCCTGCGGCGGGCGCGGGGTGATCGAGGGGCCCCGGACGCTGAAGTGCCGTCCTTCGAAGCCGATGGCGTGGAGCTTGTCCCGGTCGACGAACCGGCCCGTGGCCACGTCGCGGATCTCGGCGTCGTCCTCCCAGCTGTCCCACAGCGCGCGGACCACCTCCACGTGGTCGGCCGCCTCCCCGGCCGCCTCGCCGACGGGCACCGGGAAGTTCCGCCTCCCGAAGTGCGCGGCCTCGTGCGGCAGCGACGAGGTCTGGACGCGCAGACCCGCCCGGCCCCGGCTGACGTAGTCGAGGGTGGCGATCGCCTTCGAGACGTGGAAGGGCTCGGTGTGGGTGGCCGTCACGCTCGGGACCAGCCCGATGTGCCGGGTCAGCGGGGCGACGCGGGCGGCGGTGAGCACCGCGTCCAGCCGCCCGCGCACCTGGTCGGTACGGTCGTCGGGCTCGGTGGGCGAGGACGACTGGAGGGCCAGGGCGTCCTCGAAGGTGACGAAGTCGAGCAGCCCCGCCTCGGCTTCGGTGACCACGTCGGCCCAGTAGCGGGCCGTGAAGAGTTCCGCCGGGCGGGCACCCGGCTCGCGCCAGGCCGCCGGGTGCCAGCCGGCGCCGTCCAGGGCGACGGCGAGGTGGAGTTCGGGCATGCCGACGACGCTACGCAGGGGGTGTGTACCGTACAACGACCGTGGTGTTACAGGGATTTGGCAGTCGTGTTGCCGCCCGCGCCCCGGCCGGGGGCGGCCGGGGCGCGGGCGGGTCTCAGGCGGCCACGGTCTCCCGGGCGGCCGCCTCGCGCGCGGGCGGGGCCAGACGGCCCGTCCGGTGCAGCCCGTACAGGGCGGCCGTGCAGCCCAGCCCGAGGGCGAACAGCGCCAGCCACGGCAGCGCCGACATCCCCGCGGCGCGGGCGGCGTCCAGCGCTGCCCCGGTGAGCAGGTTGCCCAGCGCGATGCCCACCCCGCAGACGGTGTTGTACAGCCCGTAGTGCGTGGCGACCAGGCGGTCCCCGGAGAGGCGGACGATGGTGTCCATCTCGAAGGGGTAGGCGATCATCGTCCCCACCGCCAGCAGCAGTGCCGACAGCGCCGGCGGCACCGCCGCCAGCAGCCGGACCCCCGTCACCGACCCCGGCACCGGCAGCGCCGTGGCGGCCAGCAGCGGCAGGAAGGCCGCCCCCATGGCGAACAGCCCCCAGGCCAGCGCCCGGCCCGGCTCCATCCTGGCCTTGCACCAGGCGGTGACCCGGGTCTGGAAGAGGATCGTGCCCAGTCCGGAGACGGCGAACAGCACCGCCACCGCCGCCGTGCCGAAGCGGCCCTCCCCGCCGATGCGGCGGACCTCCAGCGGAAGCGCCATGTACACCTGGAAGTTCATCACGTACGAGCCGATCATGGCGACCGAGAACAGCAGGAACGGGCGGTTGCGCAGGATTCCGCGCCACTGCGCCAGCACCCCCTCCCGGGGCCCCGGCGCGCGCCGCGCGCCGTCGTCGCCGCGCCGCTGCGGCAGGGCCCGGATCTGTACGAGGCTCAGCACCGCGAAGATCCCGGCCGCCACCAGGCAGGTGACCCGGAAGTCGACTCCGGTCAGCACCATGCCCACCAGCGGGCCCAGCAGGATCCCCGCCTGGTAGAAGACGTTGAACAGGGCGAAGGCCTCGACCCGGCGCTCGCCCGCGTCGGCCGCCAGGTAGGCGCGGCTGGCCGGGTTGAACAGGGCTCCGGCCAGGCCCGTCGCGGCGGAGGCGGCGAGGAGGGCGGGCACGGAGTCCACCAGGCCGAGGGTGGCGAAGCCGGCGATGCGCAGCGCCAGCCCCGCGACGATCATCGGCTTGTAGCCGAAACGGTCGGCGAGGGTGCCGCCGATGAGGAACATGCCCTGCTGGCTGAAGTTGCGGACGCCGAGGATCAGCCCGACCGTCCAGCCCGCCAGCCCGAGCGGTCCCGCCAGATGGGTGGCCAGATAGGGCATGAGCATGTAGAAGCCGAGGTTGATGGTGAACTGGTTCACCATCAGCAGCCGGACGCTGCGCTCGTACGTCCGGACCTGCGCGAGGGTGCCCTTCATCAGGCGGGCACCTCCGTCCGGGACAGGGTGAGCGGGTCGACCACGGTGGCGCAGCGGGTCCAGCGGGTGACCTCCTTCTCGTCCAGCCGCCCGATCGTGTCGGGTTCCGGCGCGGGCGGGGCGTCGAGCAGGCCGTGGGCCGCGCAGTAGTCGTCGTCGTACACGGTGCCGAGGTAGCGCTGGGGGCCGTCGGGGAAGACGGCCGCGATGCGGGTCCCCTCGGGCAGCGTGCGGGCCAGCCACCCGGCGACCAGGGCGACCGCGCCGACGCTCCAGCCGCCGGTGGCGTAGTGGGAGGAGGCCAGCTCGCGGCAGGCCCACACGGCCTCGCCGGGGGCGACCCAGTGCACCTCGGAGAACTGCTCGTAGGCGACGTTGCGGGGGTAGATGCTGGAGCCCAGGCCGCGCATCAGGCGGGTGCGGGCGGGCTGGCCGAAGATGGTCGAGCCGACGGTGTCCACGCCCACCACCTTGAGCTCCGGGTAGAACCCGCGCAGGACGCGCGAGACGCCCGCCGAGTGGCCCCCGGTGCCGACGCTGCACACCAGGACGTCGATGTGGCCAAGCTCGGTGGCCAGTTCGAGGGCGAGCGGGGTGTAGGCGGTGGTGTTGTCCGGATTGTTGTACTGGTCCGGGCACCAGGAGCCGGGGTGCTGCCCGAGCAGTTCGGCGACCCGGTCCCGGCGCGCCTGCTGCCAGCCGCCGGTCGGGTGGGACTCGGGGACGACGTCGACCCGCGCGCCGTACGCGGTCAGCAGCCGGGTCATGGAGGGTTCCAGGCCGGGGTCGGTGACCAGGGTGACGGGGTGTCCGTGGACCATCCCGGCCAGGGCGAGGCCCAGGCCCAGGGTGCCGCTGGTGGACTCGATGATCCGGGCCCCGGGTGCCAGGTCGCCCCGGGCGCGGGCGCGTTCGACCATGTGCAGGCCGGGGCGGTCCTTGATGCCGCCGGGGTTGAAGCCCTCCAGCTTCGCCCAGAACCCGCGGCCCGCCGGGGACAGGGGCTCGCAGACGCGCAGCAGCGGGGTGTTGCCGACCAGTCGGGAGAGGGTCGTGCGGGCGGGAGGGGTGACGTCGGTGGCCGAAGAATGCATGGTTCCGCTCTCGTTTGGTGGTGCGTCGGTGGTCGCTCTCGGGAATGCCGTGCCGGGGCAGGGCGGTGTTCGCCCGTGGGGCATACGTCAGCCTTTGCGAACGGGCTTACGGGAGCGGCCTAGAGCCGCCATCGACAGACGATGGTCAGAGTGGAACGTCCCGAGCGGACCCGGGAGGGTCCGCCGGAGCCGGGCGGTGCGGCCGGGCCTGCGGCCGCGGCGGGCCCCGGCGCCGCCTGGGGCCGGGCCGCCGGGGCGGGCAGGGGGGTGTCGGACCGGGTGGCCGGGGCCGGGTCGGAGGGGGAGCAGCCGAAGCCGTGGGCCGGGTCGGGGTGCGGGTGTCCTTCAGTCCTCGTGGGCCGGGACTGGAGCGCGGCTCCGGCGGCGGACGAGCCGTCCGCGACGGGCGCATGCGTGGCGGAGGAGCAGGAGAGGGCCGCGAGCACGAGCGCGCCGAGCAGGGTGAGGAGCAGCAGGGCGGAGCGGGGCGTACCGGGATGAAACGGGCGTACGTGGGGGTGGGCGGCCACAGTTCCTCCGTGTGGCGGGCGCCCCTCGGCCCGGCGCGAGCGCGAGCGGGGACGGGGGCGGGGCGGCGGGGGATCGCGGGGGACGCCTCCCGGGCGCGGATGTGCGTCCGGGGGCGCCGGCGGCGTGGATCCCGGGCCTATACCCGCAGGACGGCGGAGCCTCTCGCGGCCGGCGGGTCGGCGTCGTCCGAGGGCCCGGCCGGCCGGGCCGCGCCGCGGCTCCCGGGCCCGCCCGCGGGGGCGCGGTCCCCGAGGGGGGCCGCCGGGGCGGGCGGCGCACCGACGGCCGAGCCCGCCCGGGGGGTCAGGGGTGCGCACTCGTGCACCGGGTGCGCGGGATCGTGCCGCCCGACGGCAGCCGCCCCGGCGCCGGCCGCCGGGGGCGCGGTGCCGGGGCGTGCCACGAGGCGGCCGAGGGCCGCGGCGTAGGGGGGTGCGATGTCGCCGGCGGCGAAGGTCGCGTGCGCGGTGGCGGCCGGGCCCGCTGCGACAGCGCGGCCCGGGGCGTGGGCCGCGGCCGCGGGGGCGGGGTTCAGGTGTGCGGCGGTGGGCTGGGCGGAGAGGGCGGTGGCCGGGCGGGGGGTGGAGTGGTCGCTCGTCGGGTGGGAGCCCCCCGTGCCGTGGGCGCAGACCAGGCCAAGGAGCAGCAGGGTCAGGCCGAGCAGCTGCGACAGGCCCGCGGACGGGCGGGTCCGCGGCGTGCGGGGCGACCGGGCTGTGACCACGGCGTGATCCTAGCGTGTCCCCCGCGTGATGACGGGACGCGAACCGGACAATCGCCGACCGGGCCCGCGCCCCGTCAGGGCCCCAGCTCCCGCACGTCCAGCGGGACGCGCCGGGCGTTGCGCCGCCGGACGGCCTCCAGCTCGGCCTCGAGGGGGCTCGGCGGCACCGTCAGGACGGGGCACGGCGCGTGGGTGACCACGTAGCGGGCCACCGACGGCCGCAGGGCGCCCAGCAGCCGGCCGCGCGGACCGGCGCCGACCACCAGCAGGTCCTCCTCGTCCCGGACGGCATCGACCAGTGCGGCCCCGGGCAGGCCCCGTACCGCCTGCCCGGCCAGCGGGACGCCCGGACCGTCCGGGCCGAAGGCCGCGTCCAGGGCCTCGCGCAGCCGCTCGACCGCCGCGGCCCGGCAGGCGCGGTCGGCGGAGCAGGCGCCGGAGGCGCGGCCGCCCAGGCCTCCGCCCGGGGCCTGCCAGGCCAGCACCGCCCACAGCCGCGCACCGCGCGACCGGGCC
The DNA here is from genome assembly GCF_055580265.1 of Streptomyces sp. NPDC032091. Lineage (NCBI taxonomy): Bacteria > Bacillati > Actinomycetota > Actinomycetes > Kitasatosporales > Streptomycetaceae > Streptomyces > Streptomyces sp. NPDC032091. The sequence continues at coordinate 80,232 of NZ_JBVILR010000016.1, forward strand.
TCGGCGGCGGCCCGGTGCAGGGCCGTCAGGCTTCCGGGACTCCCGCTCACACCCGCCACCACGCGTCGCCGCACCGTCGCCCCTCCCCAGCCGTCCGCCCGCCGGGATCCGGCGGGCCGTGTCCGGGTTCCATTCAACGGCAGGTCCGGCCCCGGGGCCGTCAGCGATCCGTAGGGACCCGGGCCCGGGGCGTCAGGATCCCGTCAGGACGCCGCCCCGCGCGCCCCGGGGCGGCCGGGCGGGGCGGCGTCAGCCGGGCCGGGGGTGGCGCGGACCAGGAGGAGGGAGCCCTCGTACGAGCTCCGCGCGTGCGCGCCGGAGTCCGGGACGCGGCGGAGCTCGCCGAAGCGCTCGCCGTGGCGGGCCTCGTCGAGCCCTTCCGTGCGGTCCGGCGGGACCGGCACCGTCAGGACCGACCCCGAGCCGCCAAGGGCCGCCGCGACGTCCTCGACGCGGGGGTGGCGCGGGGCCTCGGTGTCCAGGACCCGGGCGCGTTCGCGTACAGCCGGAAGTCGGGGACCGGTTCCGGGGCGCGGGTGAGCACGGCCACCGGGCCCCGGGTGACGCGCCGCATCCCGCGCAGCCCCGGGTGGCGTCGCAGTACCTTCATGGCCGGCCGGGCCCGGCCGCCTGCCGCTCGCGCGCTTCCTCAGGCCGTCCCGGCCGTCGGCGCGGGGACGGGGAGCCGCAGGACCAGGCGGGCGCCGCCGGCGGGGGATTCCCCGGCCGTGAGGGTACCGCCGTGGTGGGTGGCCAGGTCACGGGCGATGGCCAGGCCGAGTCCGGCACCCCCGTGGTCCCGGCTGCGGGCGTCGTCGAGGCGGGTGAACCGCTCGAAGATCCGCTCCCGGTCGGCGGGCGGGATGCCGGGCCCGTCGTCGCGGACCTCCAGGACGGCCGTCCGCGCCGCCGGCGGCCCCGAGGCGCGCAGGGCGACCTCCACCCGCCCGGCGGCGAACCGCTGGGCGTTGTCCAGCAGGTTGGTGACCACCCGGGTCAGCCACAGCTCGCTGCCCTCCACCACCACCCCCGCCTCGGCGTCGACGCGGACCGGGACCCGGTCGCCGAGGCGCGCGTCCACCGCGCCCCGCACCAGGTCGCCCAGGTCCAGCCGGACGGAGTGCGCCGGCTGGGCCGCGTCGATGCGGGCGAGCAGGAGGAGGTCGGAGCAGAGGTGCTCCAGCCGGTCGGTGTCCTCCAGCGCCCCGCTGATCAGCTCCGGCCACAGCTCGGGGTCGCGGACCGCCAGGGCCACCTCCAGCTGGGTGCGCAGCACGGTCAGCGGGCTGCGCAGTTCGTGCGAGGCGTCGGCGATGAACTGGCGCTGGCGGATCCCGGAGGACTCCAGGCGGTCGAGGGTGCTGTTCATCGTCCGTGCCAGCCGGGCCACCTCGTCGCCGGTCGGCGGCACCGGGACCCGGCGGTGCAGGTCGCGGTCGCTGATCTCGGCGACCTCCGCGCGGATCGCCTCCACGGGCCCGAGCGCGCGGCCGGTGACCCGCCAGGTGACCAGGGCCACGAGCGCCAGCAGCAGGGGCCCGCCGACGACGAGCGCGGCGGTGGTGGTGTCGTCGGCGGCGTCCACGTCACGCAGCGAGGTGCCGACGTACACGGTCACCAGGCCGTCGGGGGTCTGGGTGGTGACCTGCACGACCCGCTGGCGGTGCTCGCCGCCCAGCGGGCGGATCCGCCAGGTGTGGAAGGCCGTGCCGGGGCGCCCGGACCCGGCGGGCCCGAGGGCGGGCAGACCGGCCAGGTTCGGGGTCGCCCGCAGCACCCGGCCGCGGGCGTTGACCACCTGGACGAAGTCGGCGCCGTGCAGGGGCGCCCGCATCCGGTCGAGGCGGCCACCGGCGGCGAGCTGCGCGACGGCCGCCGCCTGCTCCTCCGCGTCGCGCTCGGCGTTGCGCAGCATGCCGGAGCGGAGCAGTCCGAGCAGCGCGACGGAGGCCAGGGCCAGGGCGGCGGCCACCACGACGACGGCGCCGGCGGTGGCCCGGGCGCGGACGGTGGTGGGCCACAGGCGGCGCAGCGGCGACCGGCACCGGCGCGGCAGGGACCGGCACCGGCGCAGCAGCGGCGTCAGGACGCTCGGGCGGCGCCGCGCCGCGGGGACCTCAGCCACCGTCGGCCGCCAGCCGGTACCCGACGCCGCGCACCGTTTCCAGGGCGGACCGGCCGAACGGGGCGTCGATCTTCCGGCGCACCGCGCTGACGTGCACCTCGACCACGTTCGGGTCCCCGTCGAAGGCGCTGTCCCAGACCTGCTCCAGGATCTCCCGCTTGGGCACCACCTCGCCGGGCCGCCGCGCCAGGTACTCCAGGACCGCGAACTCCCGCGCGGTCAGCCGTATCTCCGTCTCCCCGCGCGAGCACAGGTGCCGGGCCGGGTCCAGCAGGAGGTCGCCGAGGCGGAGCGTCTGCGGGCCGCGGCGGCCCGTGCGCCGGCCCAGCGCGCGCAGCCGCGCGACCAGGACGAGGTAGGAGAAGGGCTTGGAGAGGAAGTCGTCGGCGCCGGTGTCCAGGGCCTCGGCCTCGTCGTACTCCCCGTCCTTGGCGGTGAGCATCAGGATCCCGGACTCGTTGCCGGCGGCGCGCAGCCGGGCGCAGACCCGGTAGCCGTTGAGGCCGGGCAGCATGATGTCGAGCACGATCAGGTCGTAGTCGTGTTCGCAGGCCATCCACAGCCCCTCCGGGCCGTCGTGGGCCACGTCCACCGAGAACCCCTCGGACTGCAGGCCCCGCTGCAGGGCGGCGGCCAGCCGCCGTTCGTCCTCCACCACCAGTACGCGCATGCCGACCAGGGTCTCAGGCCCGGCCCGGGCTTTGCTGAAGAGGTCTTCAGCAGGCTTCAGGTGGGCTTCAGCATCGCCTCGGCAGGCTCTGCGACGAGCCGGGTGCGGTGCCCGGTGGTTTTCCGAGGAGTCCCGCCATGTCAGAGTCTTTCCCGCAGCCCGAGCACACCCCCGAGCCGCAGGCCGGCGCCGGTGACGCCGCCGTCGACGCCCCGGCCGGGCGCAAGGGCCGCCTGGGCCGCGTGGTGCCCCGCGGCGCCGGCGCGCGCTGGGCGGTGGCCGGAGCGGCGGCCGTGGTGATCGTCGGTGGCGGGGCCGCGGCCGTGGCGGTCGGCGCCCACCACCACGGCCACCCCGAGGCGGGCGGGAAGGACGGCCGCACGGGCTGGTCCGCGCCCGACCACGAGGGCGGCCACGGCGGCCACGGCGGGCACGGCGGGCGCGGCCCCGAGGGCGAGCGCCCCCACCCGAAGAACCCGAAGGTCCGGGACGGGGCCGCCGGGGCGCGCGGGGAGTTCGCGAAGAAGGCCCCGGCGGCCCGCGCCCCGCTGCCCGCGCTGCCGATCGACCAGGCGGCGCAGAAGGCGGCCGCCGCCGTCCCCGGCGGCAAGGTCGAGTCCCTGCGCGTGATCCCCCAGGACGGCGGCGGCAGCGCCTGGCAGGCCGTGGTCCTCGGCCCGGACGGCGTCCGCCACGCGGTCATCCTCTCCGGCTCCGACGGCACCCCCACGGCGAACACCCCCCTCACGAAGAACTGACCCCCGCCTCAGCGTCTCCTGCCCCGGTCCCGGCACCTGCCGGGGCCGGGGTCCGCGCGTCCCGGGGGCCGGGCGGGGCGGGGGCGCGCAGAATGAAGGGGGGCCCGGCTCCCGCCACGCGGGCGGGCGTGCCCCGGGCAGAGGAGGCCGCTCGTGCCGTCGGACCAGCCGGAGGACGCGTGGGCGCCCGGGCCGATCCGGTCCGAGCCGGGCTCGCTGCTGGAGCACGTGCCCGTCGCCGTCCTCGGCCTCGACACGGCCGGCGGGGTCCGCTACTGGGGCCCGGGGGCGCAGGACCTCTTCGGCCACCCGGCCGCCACCGCCCTCTCCCGGCCCGCCGCCGCCCTCTTCCCCGCGTCCCCCGGGGGTCCGGGGCCGGCCGAGCGGCTGGTGGAACGGGCCCTGACGCTCGGCTACTGGCGGGGCCGGCTGCCCGCCCTGCACCGCGACGGAACCGTCTTCGACTGCGGGTTCCGGGCCTTCCCCGTCACCGGCGCCGCCGACGGCACGGTGGTCATGGCCCTGGCCAGCAGGGGTGACGAGCTGGACCGGGTGAAGACGAACCTCGCCTTCCTCGACGCCCTGTTCGAGACCTGCCCCATCGGCCTGGTCATGCTCGACGAGGACCTCCGCTACGTCCACCTCAACCAGGCCCTGGCCGACATGGACGGGATCCCCGTCCGCGACCACCTCGGCCGCGACACCGCCGAGATCATGCGCACCGCCGACGGCGGGGAGTTCCGCCGGATGCTGCGCGCCGTCGCCGACGAGGGGCGCCCCCTGGTCGGCGTCCTCGTGGGGATGCGCACGCCCGGCCGGCCCGACGTGGACCAGGTGCGCTCCGTCAGCCTCTTCCCCCTCAGCGGCGCGGCCGGCAGCCGGCCCGGGGTCGGCGGCCTGCTGATCGACGTCACCGACCGCGAGCGGGCCCGGCTGGAGGCGACCGCCGCCCGGCGGCGCCTGGCCCTGCTGGACCGGGCCAGTGCCCGCATCGGCACCACCCTGGACGTGGACACCACCGCCCGCGAGCTCGTCGACGCCGCCATGCCGGAGTTCTGCGACGGCTCCGTCGTGGAGATGGTCGAGTGGATGTACCCCTCCGAGGCCTTCGACCCGGACCTTCCCCTGATCACCCGCCGGATCGCCGCCGGCACCGTCCTGCCGCCCCCCGCCCCCGCGCTGCTGTCCGCCCTGGACCGGGTGACGTACCCGCCCGGCTCCAGCATCCACCGGATGCTGAGCACCGGCCGCCCGCTCCGCGTCACCGTCGACGAGGAGTTCGCGGCCCGGACCGTCGGCGACCCCGAGCGCGCCCGGCAGCTCCTCGACAGCGGACTCGGCAGCATCGTCATCGCCCCGCTCATCGCCCGCGGCCACGTCCAGGGGTTCACGGTGTTCGGCCGGTCGGCCGGCCGCCCCGCCTTCACCGGGCAGGACCTCGCGCTGGCCGGCGAACTCGCCTCCCGCGCCGCGCTCTGCCTGGACAACGCCCGCCTCTACAGCCGGGTCCAGGAGATCTCCCTCACCCTCCAGCGCGCCCTGCTGCCCACCGCCCCGGACGTCACCGCGCACGTCAGCGTCGCCCACCGCTACCTGCCCGGCAGCCGCGCCACCGAGGTCGGCGGCGACTGGTACGACGTCATCGCGCTGCCCGACGGGCGGGTCGCCCTCGTCGTCGGCGACGTCATGGGCCACGGGGTCCCGGCCGCCGCCTCCATGGGCCGGCTGCGCATCACCGCCCGCGCGCTGGCCGGCCACAGCCCCGACCCCGAGGGCCTGCTCACCGAACTCGACGCCGCCGCCCGGGACGCCGGCATCGAACTGGCCACCTGCCTCTACGCCGTCTACGACCCCCGCACCGGCCGCGCCCGCATCGCCAACGCCGGCCACCCCCCGCCCCTGGTGCGCCACCCCGACGGCACCGTGGAGACCCTCGACCACGTCCTCGGCGTCCCCCTCGGGGTCGGCGGCGTCCCCTTTCGCTCCGCCCGCGCCGACCTCCCCGACGGAGCCGTCCTGGCCCTGTACACCGACGGCCTGGTCGAGGCGCGCGGCCAGGACATCGACGCGGGCCTCGACGCCCTGCGCGCCGAACTGGCCCGGGCCGCGGGACCCCTGGAGCGGGAGGCCGACCGCATCCTGGCGGCCCTGCTGCCCCACGGGACGACCGACGACACCGTCCTCGTCCTCGCCCGGCTCGGCCGGGCGGCCGCCGGGGACGCGAAGCCGCCCGAGGATGACGCGAAGTCGCACGAGGATTGAGAGGCGGACATGGAATTCCTGCGCCCCGCGGACTGGCGGGAGGCGCTCGCGGCGAAGGCGGAGCACCCGTCCGCCGTGCCCATCGCCGGCGGCACCGACGTGATGGTCGAGATCAACTTCGACCACCGCAGGCCCGAGTACCTCCTGGACCTCAACCGGATCGCCGTCCTCCACACCTGGCGGACCGAGGGGGAGGCGGTGTGCCTGGGCGCCTCCGTCCCCTACACCCGGATCATCGAGGACCTTCGCACCCCCCTGCCCGGCCTCGCGCTGGCCTCGCGCACCGTCGCCTCCCCGCAGATCCGCAACCGCGGCAGCGTCGGCGGCAACCTGGGCTGCGCCTCGCCCGCCGGGGACGCCCACCCCGCGCTGCTCGCGGCCGGCGCCGAGGTGGAGGCCGAGTCCGTCCGCGGCTCCCGGCTGATCCCGGTCGACTCCTTCTACACCGGCGTCAAACGCAACGCCCTCGCCCCCGACGAGCTGATCAAGGCGATCCGCGTGCCCGTCGCCGACGGCCCGCAGCAGTTCTCCAAGGTCGGCACCCGCAACGCCATGGTCATCGCCGTGTGCGCCTTCGCCCTCGCCCTGCACCCGCGCACCCGCTCGGTCCGCACGGGCATCGGCTCGGCCGCCCCGACACCCGTCCGGGCCCGCGCCGCCGAGGAGTTCCTGGAGGCGGTGCTCGCGGAGGAGGGCCTCTGGGACTCCCGAGGAGCCCTCGGACCCTCGGCGGTCAAGCAGTTCGGCGACCTCGCGGCCGCCTCCTGCAACCCCATCGACGACGTCCGCGGCACCGCGCGCTACCGCCGCCACGCGGTCGGCGTCATGGCCCGCCGCCAGCTCCTGTGGACCTGGGAGGAGTACCGCGCCGGCCGTGTCTGAGGCGGGTCAGGACCCTTCCAGCAGGCGGATCGCCTCGGCGCGCATCTCGACCTTGCGGATCTTGCCCGTGACGGTCATGGGGAACTCGTCCACCACGTGCACGTACCGCGGGATCTTGACATGGGCGAGCCGGCCCGCGCAGTACGCGCGCACGGCCTCGGCGGTCAGCGGCTCGGCCCCCTCGCGCATCCGCACCCAGGCCATCAGCTCCTCCCCGTACTTGGCGTCGGGGACGCCGATGACCTGGACGTCCAGGATGTCGGGGTGGCCGTGGAGGAACTCCTCGATCTCGCGCGGGTAGAGGTTCTCGCCGCCCCGGATCACCATGTCCTTGATCCGGCCGGTGATGCTCAGGTACCCGTCCGCGTCCATCACCGCGAGGTCGCCGGTGTGCATCCAGCCCTCCCGGTCGACGGCCTCGGCGGTCTTGTCCGGCTCCCCCCAGTAGCCGATCATCACCGAATACCCCCGGGTGCACAGCTCGCCCGGCGTGCCGCGCGGGACCGTCCGGCCGGTCCGCGGGTCCACCACCTTGACCTCCAGGTGCGGGCCCACCCGGCCGACGGTGGAGACCCGACGCTCGACCGAGTCGTCCGCGCGGGTCTGCGTGGACACCGGCGAGGTCTCCGTCATGCCGTAGCAGATGGACACCTCGGTCATCCCCATCCGCTCGATGACCTCGTTCATCACCTCCACCGGGCACGGCGAGCCCGCCATGATCCCCGTCCGCAGGCTCGACAGGTCGTACCCGTCGAAGCCGGGCGAGGCCAGCTCGGCGATGAACATGGTGGGCACCCCGTACAGGGAGGTGCACGCCTCCGCCTCGACCGCCGCCAGCGTGGCCGCAGGGTCGAAGGCCGGCGCGGGGACCACCATCGCCGCGCCGTGGCTCGTGCAGGCCAGCGCCCCCATGACCATGCCGAAGCAGTGGTAGAAGGGCACCGGCACGCACACCCGGTCCGCCTCGGTGTAGCCGCAGAGCTCGCCGACGAAGAACCCGTTGTTGAGGATGTTGCGGTGCGAGAGGGTGGCCCCCTTGGGGAAGCCCGTGGTCCCCGACGTGTACTGGATGTTGATCGGGTCGTCCGGGTGCAGGGCGGCCTGCGCCCGTGCCAGCACCGCCGGATCGCCCCGCCGGCCGCGCTCCAGCAGCCCGTCCCAGCCCGGCCCGTCGAACAGGACCGTGAACTCCAGGTCGGGGCAGCGCGGCCGGACCTCCTCGACCATCCCCGCGTAGTCCGAGCTCTTGAAGCGCTCCGCCGCCACCAGCAGCCGGATCCCGGACTGGTTCAGCACGTACTCCAGCTCGTGCGAGCGGTACGCCGGGTTCACCGTGACCAGGATGGCCCCGATCTTGGCCGTGGCGTACTGCACGAGCGTCCACTCGGCGCGGTTGGGCGACCAGATCCCGACCCGGTCCCCCCGCTCGATCCCGAGGTCCAGCAGCCCGAGCGCGACGGCGTCCACGTCCGCGGCCAGCTCCCGGTAGGTCCACCGGCGGCCGGCGGCCACATCGACGAGGGCGTCGCGGCCGGGGAAGCTCCGCACGGTGCGGTCGAGGTTGTCCCCGATCGTCTCCTCCAGGAGCGGCACCTCGGCGCTTCCGGACGCACAACTCGACGCGACGGACACACGTACCTCCTGGACGGGGGAGCCGCGGCGGCGGCGACGCGCGCCCGGCACGCGGCCCGGCACCCGCCCATGATCGCGCCCCGGGGCCCGTCCCGCCAGATCCCCGGGGGAGGGTTTCACGGGCCACCGGAATCGAGCAGGCGTTCGAGCGGAGGAGTAGGCTGGAACCATGCACGCACTCCAGGGCTCCCTCTTCGACCAGACCGACGAGATCCGCCTCGGCCCCCTCACCGGGCTGGAGCGCACGAGACTGGGTGCCGGGGCCTGGGTCGACCGGCTCCCCGGATGGCTGACCGGCGCCGACGCGCTGTTCGAACGGCTCGCGGCCGAGGTCCCCTGGCGCGCCGAGCGGCGCCAGATGTACGAACGCGAGGTGGAGGTGCCCCGGCTGCTCGCCTTCTACGGCCCAGGCGACCCCCTCCCGCACCCCGTGCTCACCGAGGCCCGCGACACCCTCGGCCGGCACTACGCCCCCGAACTCGGCGAACCCTTCGTCACCGCCGGGCTCTGCCTCTACCGCGACGGCCGCGACAGCGTCGCCTGGCACGGCGACCGCAACGGCCGCTCCGCCACCGAGGACACCCTCGTCGCGATCCTCTCGGTCGGCGACCCCCGCGACCTCGTCCTGCGCCCCCGCGACGGCGGCCCCACCCTGCTGCGCCTCCCGCTGGGCCACGGCGACCTCGTGGTGATGGGCGGCTCCTGCCAGCGCACCATGGAACACGCCGTCCCCAAGACGGCGCGCGCCGTCGGCCCCCGCATCAGCGTCCAGTTCCGGACCCGCGGCGTAATGTGAGGCCATGCGCAGCCGGAGCCTTCCGCAGGGCTGGTGGGCCGCACTCCCGCCCGCCGCGGGCGGCGCCGTCATGGCCGCCGGGATCCTGTCCGTCGGACTGGAACTGACCGGCCGCCACCTCCTCTCCCTCGCCGCCCTCGCCGTCTCCGCCCTGCTGTGGCTCGTCCTGGCCGCCGACTTCGCCGCCCGGCTCGCCGGCGACCGCGGCCGCTTCCGCTCCGAGGCCGACACCCCGGCCGCCCTCACCGCCGTCGCCGCCACCACCGTCCTCGGCACCCGCCTCTCCCAACTCGGCCGGCCGGACACGGCCGCCGCCCTGCTGGTCCTGGCCGCCCTGCTGTGGCCCGGGCTGCTGCTGTCCGTCGTACGGCACTGGCGGCGGCGCATGCCCGGCGTGGTCTTCCTCGTCTGCGTCGCCACCCAGGGCCTCGCCGTCCTGGCCGCCGCCCTGGCCGCCGTCCACCGCCTCGACTGGCTCGCCCGGGCCGCGCTCGCCTGGTTCTGCCTGGGCGTGCTGCTCTACCTTCTCGCCCTGCGCCGCTTCGACTTCCGCGAGGTGCTCCGCGGAGCGGGCGACCACTGGGTCGCGGGCGGGGCACTGGCCATCACCGCCCTCGCCGCCGCCAAGCTCAGCCTCTCGCCCGCGGGGACCGGCGGCGCGGCCCACACCGCCCTGCGCGCCGCCACCCTGGCCGCGCTCGCCCTCTCCCTCCTCTGGTACGCCGTCCTGCTGGCCGGCGAGGTCCGCAGCCCCCGCCCCCGCTACGACATCCGCCGCTGGTCCACCGTCTTCCCCCTCGGCATGACCGCCACCGCCTGCCTCACCGCCGCCCCCACCACCGGCGTGGCCTGGCTGCGCCCGCTGGGCGAGGTCCTGCTGTGGGTCGCGGTCGCCGCCTGGGCCCTCACCTTCGCGGCCTTCCTGCTGTCCCGCCGCCGCTCCCGCCCGGGTCCCGTTCCCCGTCCCGGCTGACGGCGCCGGGCGTGTCACAGCCCCGCCACAAGCCGGTGACCAGTCGAAATTGGGTACCGGGCCGCACCTCCCGCACGTGAGAATGAGGCATCTCGAACCGGGAGGAACCCATGAGCCAGGACCGCCTGACTCTCCATGACCTGATGCCCGCACAGGCGCTCGCGGAAGCCGTCGACGCCGGGTACGTGACCCGCAAGCGGCACCCCGAACTGCCGCTGTCCATCTACACGTACACGCGCACCGCGCAGTACGAGCGGGTCTGGAACCAGGTCACCGTGCGCTGTCGCGGCCTCGTCGCCGACGACGCCACGGGAGCCGTCGTCGCGCTGCCGCTGCCGAAGTTCTTCAACGTCGGCGAGCACGAGTCGGGCCAGCCGTACGCCCCCGCCCTGCCCGACGAGCCGTTCGAGGTCTACGACAAGGTCGACGGCAGCCTCGCCGTCGTCTTCCACTACGCGGGCCGGTGGCACGTCGCCTCCAAGGGCTCCTTCATCAGCACCCAGGCCACCTGGGCGCAGCGCCGCCTCGACGCGTGCGACACCGGGGCCCTGGTCCCCGGCACCACCTACCTCGCGGAGATCCTCTACCCGCAGAACCGGATCGTCGTCGACTACGGCGACCGCCGGGACCTCGTCCTGCTCGCCGCCTTCGACCGGGCCGGCACCGAGGTGCCGCTCGCCGAGGCCGCCGTCCACTGGGAGGGCATCGGCTCCGTCGTGAAGGCGTGGCCCGCCATGCCGCTGCCGGAGCTGCTCGCCCTCGCCGAGTCCAACACCCTGCCCGGCGGCGGCTCCGCGACCGGCACGGACGCGGAAGGCTTCGTCCTGCGGTTCGCCTCCGGCGTCCGGGCCAAGGCCAAGCTCTCCGAGTACGTACGCCTGCACAAGGTGCTGACCGGCGCCACCGAGCGGGACGTCTGGCGCAGCCACGGCATCCAGCGGTTCGCCGGGACCTCCGTCAAGCGGCTGGCCCAGGGCCTGGGCCTGTCCGTCGCCGAGCTCGGGGGCATCCGCTCCCAGGGCGGCCGGCCCCTGGACGCGCTGCTGGAGCAGGTCCCCGACGAGTTCGACAGCTGGGTGCGCGAGGTGATCGCGGGCCTGGAGGAGGAGTTCGAGCGGAGGGAGCGGGCCATCGACGAGGCCTACAAGCGGTACGAACACCTGGCCGACGACCGCGCCGCCTTCGCCCGCGCCGTGCGGGAGCTCGGCGACGGCGACCTGCGCGCCGCCCTGTTCATGCGGCTGGACGGCCGCGCCACCGAGCTGTTCACCTGGCGGGCCGTGCGGCCCGTCACGGCCGACCCGTTCACCAACGACGAGGAGAACTGACACCGTGTCCGAAGAGACCGTACGCCCCGTGGTCCACGTCATGACGGGGTTGCCGGCCTCGGGCAAGACGACCGCCGCCCGCGCCCTCCAGGCCGAGGCCGGCGGCCGGATGCGCCGGGTCAACCTCGACGACCTGCGGGCCATGCTCGACCTGCCCGACCCCGAGCGGGGCCGCTCCTACCGGCACGAGCAGACCGTCCTCACCGTCCAGGACGCGGCGGTCGCCGCGGCCGTCGCCGACGGATTCGACGTGGTCGTCGACAACACCCACCTGACCTCGCACATCCCCAAGCGGCTCAAGGCGGCGGTGGCCGGCCGCGCCACGTTCGCGGTGCACGACTTCACCGACGTGCCCGTCGAGGAGTGCCTGCGCCGCGACGCGGCCCGGGAGCGCCCGGTCGGCGAGGAGGTCATCCGGATCCTGGCCGACAAGCACGCCAAGGCCCGCAAGGGCGGCTGGCGGCTGACCGCCGAGTGGCTGAACGACCAGCCGCCGGTGCGCCCGTACGTCGCGGACCCGGCGCTGCCGGCCGCCGTGATGTGCGACATAGACGGGACGCTGGCCCTCACCGGGGACCGCGGCCCGTACGACTTCACGCGCTGCGAGCTCGACCTGCTCAACGAGCCGGTCCGGCACGCCCTGGAGGCCTTCCGGTGCGGCGGGGACCGGATCGTGCTGCTGTCGGGACGCGGCGAGGAGCACCGGCCGCAGACGGAGTCCTGGCTGCGCGCGCACGACGTGCCGTACGACGAGCTGTGGATGCGCGCGGCGGGGGACGCGCGCCGCGACGACGTGGTCAAGGCCGAGCTGTTCGACGCGCACGTGCGCGACCGCTACGCCGTCCGCGTCTCGCTCGACGACCGGGACCGGGTGGTCGCGGTCTGGCGCCGGATGGGCCTGCCCACCTGGCAGGTCAACTACGGCGACTTCTGACCGGGGCCCCCGGGCACACCGCCGCGCACGCCGGTACGGAGGCGGCGTGCGCGGCGGCGCGGGCGGGCGCGGTCAGTCGCGGCACCAGCGGACGGGCTTGAGGTCCTTGACGTAGCGGGCCGAGACCCAGTCGTGGTCGTACCCGTCGCGTCCCCTGGCCTCGCGGACCTTCTTGCGGCCCTCGCCGTCGCCGTCGTCCGCCCAGTCGTCGCGGTCGTCGTCGCCGGGGTCGATGAGGTACCAGAGGTCGTTCCCGGCGACGTCCTCGCCGCGGGTCTTGCACTTCAGCGCGAGCGTCTCGCCCGGGTACACCTTGTACTGCAGGCGCGCGTGGGTGCTCGGCCTGCTGCGGACGCTCAGCGGGCCGCGCGAGACCACCTTCCCCAGCGAGTAGCGGTGCTTGTGGTGGCCGTCCTCGTCGTAGGAGGGGTCGTCGCCGTCCCTCTGGTCCCCGGGAGCGTGGTAACGGGCTCCGCCGTGGGCCGCCGGGCCCTGGTCCGCGGAGGCGGCGCCGCCGCCGACCAGGCCGAGCGCCAGGCTTCCGGCGGCCAGGGCGAGGATGGTCCTGGTGGGCTTGAGCATGAGCGGCTCCTCTGGGAAGACTCCCGCCCCGCCGCGCTGCGCGGTGGGACGCGGCGGCCCGGCGGCCGCCAGGGACGACTATGACGAGGCGGGCCGCGGGGGTTCCCGGCGACGCGCCGCCGTTTAGCCCGATATGCCCAACCGGTTCCCGTGCCGCGCGGCCCAGCGGATGCGGGCGGCCGCGCCCGGCGCCACAGTGGGCCCCATGGGTATCGAAGACTACGGAGGCGGCCCCGGCGCCCATGAGACCGGCGTCCTGGTCGTCACGACCAACGACGTGCCCGGCTACCGGGTCGAGCAGGTCATCGGGGAGGTGTTCGGGCTCACCGTGCGCTCCCGGCACCTCGGCAGCCAGATCGGCGCCGGCCTCAAGTCCATGATCGGCGGCGAGCTGAAGGGCCTCACCAAGACCCTCGTGGAAACCCGCAACCAGGCCATGGACCGGCTCATCGAACAGGCCAGGGCGCGCGGCGCCAACGCGGTGCTGATGATGCGCTTCGACGTCACGGACGCGGCCGACGTCGGGACCGAGGTGTGCGCGTACGGCACGGCCGTCGTCCTGGTGCCCGCCGGGGGCTGACCGGTAAGTCCAGGAGGCGGCGGTGCTTTGTCCATGGGCCCCGGCGCCCGGGGTCCGCAAGCTGGCAGGCCAGTGAGCGGACCACCGGGCTCCGGAGGGAGTCGTGCGGTCCTCCCGTACGTGCACAGGAAGCGCCGACTCCCGGAGGCCCGATGCGCACCCCCCTCTGGCCGGCCGCAGCCGCGGTCGCCGCTCTCCTCGCCACCCTCCTCGTGCCCGGCCCGGCCGCCGCGGCCGCGCCCGCCGCCGCGCCCGTGACGATCACCTCGCCCGAGCTGTCCGTCACCGTGGACCCCGCCTTCCCCCGCGTCGTCGACTACACCCGGCGCGCGACCGGGGACGTGCTCCACGGCAACGAGGACCCCCTGAGCACCGTCCTCGTCAACGGCACCGCGTACACCCCGGCCGTCACCTCCGTCCCCTCCGCCTCGGGCGTGGACTACGCGCTGGCCTTCGCCGGGGTGACCGTACGGTCCCGGATCTCGGTGACCGGATCCGTCGTGGAGTTCCGGGTCACCGCCGTCGAGGACACCCCCGCCCTGCGGGTGCGGAGCTTCGAGATCCCGGAGCACACCCTCGTCAGCGTCCGCAGCGACCAGCCGGGGGCCGCGCTGGCCACGGCCACCTCGCACACCGCCACCACCGGGACCGGCGACACCTTCACCCCTGTCACCGCCTCCACGCCGGTGGACCCCGCTCCCGCCACCGTGATGTACGGGCTTCTCAGCACCGGCCGGCTGGCCGCGGCCGTCGACTCCAACTCCCTTTACGACACCCCCTCGGGCGGTACCGCCCGTGACAACGGCCGGATCGGCAAACGGGTGACCGACCACGGCGCCTACCGCCGGGCCGGCCTGTGGAGCGGGGCCTGGCTCTACCGGGCCCAGGGCGCCGCCGACACCGACACCGAGCCGCTGCCCTACGTCCGGGTCGCCGTCACCGCCGACCGCAACGCCGACTCCGTGGTCGACTGGCAGGACGCCGCCATCGCCTACCGGGACATCTGGACCCCGCCCACCGGCTGGCAGGACACCGCCCGCCGGGTCGTCCAGCGCATCCCGTTCAACTTCGCCTCCCAGGCCACCCACCCCTTCGCCCAGACCCTCGACGAGACCAAGCGGGTCAGCCTCGCCACCGACGGCCTCGGCCAGTTCGTCCTGCTCAAGGGCTACGCCTCCGAGGGCCACGACTCGGCGCACATGGACTACAAGAACATCGGCGCCAAACTCGGCGGCGCCGAAGGCCTCAACGCCCTCACCACCGCCGGCCACGCCTGGAACGCCGACTTCGGCGTGCACGTCAACGCCACCGAGGAGTACCCCGTCTCCGCCACCTTCGACCCCGCCCACCAGAGCGGCGGCCTCGGCTGGGACTGGCTCGACCAGTCGTACCGCGTCGACACCCGCGAGGACGGCCGGTCGGGGGAGCGGCTGAAGCGGCTGTCGGACCTCAAGGCCGCCGCGCCGGGGCTCGACTTCCTCTACGTCGACGTCTGGTACGGCGACGGCCAGGTCTCCCGCAAGCTCCAGCGCGAGGTCGCCGGCCTCGGACTCCAGCTCGCCACGGAGTTCCCCAACACCCTCACCGAGCAGTCCCTCTGGCACCACTGGGCGGCCGACGTCGACTACGGCGGCAGCGACCTCAAGGGGATCAACTCCACCATCGCCCGGTTCATCGCCAACCACGCCAAGGACGACTGGATCGCCCGCGATCCCCTCCTCGGCGGCGCCGAACTCGCCGCCTACGAGGGCTGGCAGGGCAAGACGGACTACCCCGCCTTCCTGAACACCACCTTCGGCGTCGACCTGCCCACCAAGTACCTCCAGGAATCACCGATCGCGAAGTGGACCGCCGACACGGTCACCCTGGAGAACGGCACCTCCGTCACCACCGCCGGGGGCACCCGCCGCATCACCACCGCCGGCCGCACCGTCCTCGACGGCTCCGCCTACCTGCTCCCGCGCGACGGCAGGCTCTACCACTGGAACGACGCGGGCGGCCCCACCACCTGGACCCTCCCCGCCGGCTGGCGCACGCCCACCCTCCACCGGCTCACCGACACCGGCCGGCAGCTCGTCGGACCCCTCGCGGTCGGACCCGGCAACCGGATCACCATCGACGCCGCCGCCCGCACCGCGTACGTGGTCACCGACGGCGCCGCCCCCGCGCGGCCCGACCCGCGCTGGGGCGAGGGCACCCCGGTCCAGGACCCCTCCTTCAACGCGGGCGACCTCGGAGTCTGGAACCCCGCCGGCACCGGCGCCGCCGTCACCCGCAACGACCGCGGACAGAACGAGCTCACCTTCGCCCCGCAGACCGCCCCGGCGGTCTCCCAGCGGCTCACCGGTCTGAGCCCGGGCACCTACGCGGCCTCCGTCTGGGTCTCCACCCCCGCCGGCCGGGCCGCCACCCTCGCCGTCACCCCGGCGGGCGGCGCCCCCGCCGCGTCCGTGTACGCCGACTCCTCCCCGCTGGTGAACGACCTGGGCGGCAGCGAGAAGAACGGCACGACCATGCAGCGGATGAAGGTGCTCTTCGACGTGCCCGCCGGACAGTCCACGGCCCTCCTCGCACTGTCCGCCGCCGCCGGACCCGGCACCGTCCGGCTGGACGACCTACGCGTGGTGCGCTCGGCCCGCAGCCCGCTGGGCGGGCACACCTACGCGGAGGACTTCGAGAACCTCGACGCCGGCTGGGGCCCCTTCGTCTTCGGCGGCGCCGGCGGCTCGGCCACCGACCCGCGGACGCACATCGCCCAGCGCCACGCCCCCTACACGCAGGCCGGCTGGAACGGAAAGCTCGTCGACGACGTCATCGGCGGGCAGAACTCCCTCAAATCGCACGAGGAACGCCCCGGCCTGGTCTACCGCACCCTCCCGCAGACCCTGCGCTTCACCCCGGGGCACGCCTACCGGATCGGCTTCCGCTACGAGAACGGCTTCGCCGGGGACTACCGGTTCATCACCGGCTCGGGCTCCGCGGAGACCGCCACCGCCCTCGGCCAGGCCCGTACCGCCACCGCCTTCACCCAGGCCTTCACCGCGGGAGCCGACGCCTGGATCGGCGTGCGCAAGGTCAGCGCCGAGGGCTCCCACGACGAGGCCGACCTCATCCTGGACGACCTCACCGTCGACGACCTCGGACCGGCGGGCCCCGGCGAACTCCTCGTCCCGCAGAACAAGATGAGGGTCAGCGCCGTCGACAGCCAGGAGACGGCGGGGGAGAACGGCAGCGCCGCCAACGTCCTCGACGGCAAGGCCGCCACCCTCTGGCACACCCAGTGGTACGCCGCCACCGCGCCCCTGCCGCACGAGATCACCCTCGACCTCGGAGCGTCCTACCCGGTGTCCGCCCTCCACGTGCTGCCCCGCCCGACGCAGAGCAACGGGCGCATCGCCGACTACGAGATCCACACCTCCGCCGACGGGATCACCTGGGGCCCGGCCGCCGCCACCGGGACCTGGGCGGACGGCGCCGCCCAGCAGGACGCCGCCTTCACCCCGCGGGCCGCCCGCTACGTGAAGCTGAGGGCCACGCGGGAGGTGAACGGCAACCCCTGGACCTCCGTCGCCGAGCTCAACGTCGGCTACCGGCCCTGACGCTCCGGGCCCGGTCAGTGGACCCGGTAGACCTGGCCCGTCTGCGCCCCCTCGACCGACCGCACGTAGGCCGTCGCCGCGCGGGCCGCGGAGACGGCCTCCATGCCGGCGAAGAAGGGGCCGTAGGCGGGCAGGGACTCCTCCAGGACCGTCGGGCTCACCGCGTTGATCCGCTGCGGCGGCAGCTCGACCGCCGCCGCCCGCACGAAGGCCTCCACCGCGCCGTTCGCCGCCGAAGCGGCCGCGCCGGCCACGATCGGCTGCTCCGTGAGGATGCCGCTGACCAGCGTGAACGAACCGGTCGGGGCCAGGTGCGCGGCGCCCTGGCGGACCAGCTCGATCTGGCTGAGCGCCTTGCCCCGCAACGTCGCCGCGAAGTCGTCCGCGGCCAGCTGCCCCAGCGGGCGGAACACCGCCTCACCGGCCGCGACCGCCACCGCGTCCAGCGGGCCCGCCTCGGCGTACAGGCGGGCCACCTGCTGCGGGTCCGTGACGTCGGCCACCAGATCGCCGCCCGAGCGGCCCACCCCGACCACCTCGTGACCGCGCGCCGCGAGCGCCTTGTGCACCGCGGTGCCCAGCGTGCCGCCCGCGCCGACCAGCAGAATCCTCATCCCGACCTCCAGGGGAACCCGTCCCGGGGGAACGTCCTCCGGGCACCACCGACGTTAGGGACCGCGCCGCCCGTCCGGAAATGCCGTCTGGGCAGCGACTATGCTCCCCAGGCATGGACGATGTGGAACTGCGCCACCTCAGGGCGCTGGACGCGGTGGCCGGGGCCGGCACCATCACCGCCGCCGCGGCCCGCCTGCACATGACCCAGCCCGCCCTCTCCCGGACCCTGGCCCAGCTGGAGACCCGCGTCGGCGTCCGGCTCGTGGACCGCTCGTCACGGCACCTGGCCCTCACCGAAGCCGGCGCCACCCTGCTCGGCCACGGCCGGGCGATCCTCTCCCACCTCGACGCCGCCCTCGCCGACACCCGGGCGGTGTCCCGCCCGCTCCGGCTCGGCTACACCTGCGCGGTGCTCGGGCAGCAGACCGTACCCCTGCTGCGCGCGTGGCGCCGTACCCACCCCGCCACCCCGCTCGACGTGGTCCGGCGCGACAACGGCACCGCCGGCCTCGCCACCGGCGACACCGACGTCGCCGTCCTGCGCACCCTGCCCGACGACCCCCGGCTCCGCAGCGAGGCCCTCTACACGGAGGACCGGGTCGCCGCCCTGCCCGACGACCACCCGCTCGCCGGCCGGGACCGGGTCCTGCTGGCCGAACTCACCGCCGGCCCCCGGCCGCTGCCCCTGGCGGTGTGGCCCGAGGCCGGCACCGCCTCGCCGGAACTGTGGCCGCCACAGGCCCGTCCCGCCCGGACGGTCGAGGTCGGCAACGTCGACGAATGGCTCAACCTGATCGCCACCGGCGGCGCCTTCGGCCTGGCCGCGGCGGGCACCGCCGAGAGCCACGGCCACCCGGGCGTCCGCTTCCTCCCCGTCTCCGACGCCCCGCCCGCCACCGTCTACGTGGCCTACCCGCACCACCCCACGCACCCGGGGACGCCCGAGTTCCTGACGGCGGTCCGGGAGGCGGTGACCGGCTAGAGACGGCCCGGTTCCCCCGTTCCCGCGTACGGCGGCCCGTACGGCGGGCATGCTGCGCGGGGAGGCCCGGGACCGCCCGGGGACCGACGACGAGGGGCAGGCCGCACGATGACCGGTCGCAAGACCGCCGCAGAGGTGTTCGACGCGCTCGCGGGGCGCTACGAGGAGGCGTTCGGGGCGATCCCCGCCCAGCGGGAGGCCCTGGAGTGGCTCACCGGGCGGCTGCCGCGCGGCGCCCGCGTGCTCGACGTCGGCAGCGGCACCGGCCGCCCCACCGCCGAGACCCTGGCCCGCGCGGGCTGCGCCGTCACCGGTATCGACGTCTCCGCCGAGATGGTCGCCCTCGCCCGTACCCGGGTGCCCGGCGCCCGCTTCGAACAGGCCGACGTCCGCACCTACGCGCCGCCCGGCGGCGACGGCTTCGACGCGGTCTGCGCCTTCTTCCCCCTGCTGATGATGGACAAGGCGGAGGTCGCCGCCTCACTGGAGCGGATGGCCTCCTGGACGGCGCCCGGCGGCTACCTCGTCGTCGCCACCGTCCCCGGGGACATCGACGCCCTCGACATCGAGTTCATGGGGCACCGGGTCACCGTCAGCAGCCTCTCCGCCGAGGAGTACGTGCACCGGATCGAGGCCGCAGGGCTGGAGGTCCTGCGCCACGAGACCGCCCTCTACCACCCCGCCGGCAGGCTCGCCGACCCCGAGGAGCACCTGTTCTGCTACGCCCGGCGGCCCGTGGCCTGAGACCCGTACCCCCTGCTGGGCACGGAACCGCACCGGGGCCATGCCCACCCGGCGGCTGAAAAGCCGGCTGAAGTAGGCGGGGTCCTCGTACCCGACCCGCCGGGCTATCCCCGCCACCGGCAGATCGGTCCGGGCCAGCAGCTCCTTGGCCCGGCTCACCCGGATCCCGAGGAGGTACTCCTTGACGCCCTCGCCGGTGCTGCGCCGCACCGCGCCGCGCAGCTCCGGCAGGGTGATGCCCAGCCGCGCCGCGTGCCCGGCCACCGAGATCGGCAGCAGCGCGTCCCGGGCCAGCGCGTCGATCACCGCGTCCCCGTGCCGGGACACCTCCGCCCGGGCGTAGCGCAGCGCCACCAGCAGGCCGTGCACCTGGGCCGCCGCCTCCACCTCCAGCAGCGGCCCGCCGCGCCGGGCGGCCCGTACGATCCCGTCGACCGCGTGCTCCACCCCGGTGGTCCCGCCCAGCGGCACCACCGGCCGGTCCGGGGTGATGTACCCGAGGTCGGTGTACGCGCCGACGCCGGAGCCCGTGAAGTCGACGAAGCACTCGTCCCAGCCGCCGCCCTCCGGGTCGGGGGCGTAGTGGTGCTCGACCCCCGGCACCAGCCACAGCAGGGCGGGCGCGGCCACGGGTTGCGGCGGGCGCCCGGCGTGCCGGAACCAGCCGCGGCCCCGGGTGACGACGACGGCCACGTGATGGCCGAGGACCCGGGGCCCCACGACGGGCAGGGCGCCCCGCTGCACGCCCACGCCCAGGCAGACCAGGCCGAGCCGGCGGTGGACGGGGGCGGGGGAGAAGTACCGCATCCAGCTGCTGTACGCGGGCTGCTGGCTCGGGGAGGTGCGCGGCGGCGTCGGCATCTGCGGATTGTGATCCACGCCGCCTCCCCCATCAAGGCCCCGCAGCGGCCCGCCCGCCACCCTCCGTGCGGGGCCGGCGGGTCACGGCGTGTGCGCCGGACGGGTGCGGGCGTCGGCGCCTTCCGCGCGCGGTGCCGGTTCGCCGGCGCCGCCGGGCTCCGCGGCTCCGGCCGGCCGTGCGGGCTCCGCGGCTCCGGCCGGCCGCGCGGGTCCCGGCGGCGGGGTGCCGGTGCGCGGCGTGCCTCCCGTGGGCGTCGGGCCCTCGGCGGGGGCCGGCCGGGGCGCCTCGGCGCGCAGGCCCGCCGTCAGGCCGGCGATCACCACCGCCAGGCCGAGCCAGACCGCCGGGCCGGGCGCGCCGCCGCCCGACAGGATCCCCGCCCCCGCCGCGGCGAGCGGGGCGATCCCCGTCAGCAGACCCGCCCGGCCGGAGCCCACGGCCGCCACCGTGCGGTACCAGAGCAGGAACGCCACCGCCGTGACCATCACCGCGAGGTAGCCCACCGCCGCCCACCGGACCGCACCCAGCTCCGCCACCGCGAACGGCGGCTCCGTGCACACCGCCAGCCCCGCCAGCATCACCGCCCCCATCCACACCGCGTGCAGCGACACCCCCCACGCCCCGTGCCGGGCCAGCACCGGCACCGCGAGCAGGGTGAACCCCGCCTCGCAGGCCAGCGCCAGCGCCGCCCAGCCCACCCCGGCCGCGTCCGTGCGCCCGGTCCCCTCGACCAGCACGGCCCCCGCGACCACCACCGGCGCCGCCAGCAGCACCCGCCGGCTGGGCCGGCGCCGCTCCAGCAGCGGGCCGACCACCCCCAGCAGGACCGGGACGGAGGCCACCGCGACCGCGATCACGGCCGGCTCGGCATGCGCCACACCGCGTACGACGGCCACGTTGAACAGCACCAGGCCGGTCGCCGCGATCCCGGCCAGCCACAGCCATTCCCGCCCCCGGGGCCGCAGCAGCGGCACCCGGGCGGCCCGGGCGAGACCGAGGAGGATCAGCGCGGCGGCGGCGTAGCGGACGGCCTGGGCGCCGAACAACGGCGCCCCGGTGAGCGACCGCGAGACGGTGACGCTGCTGCCGACCAGCACCATGCCGACGGCGCCGGGAGCCAGGTCGCGCACGGCGCCGCGGCGGGGAACGGGGGAGGCGGGGATGCTCATACCGACCAGCCTGGGGGCACAATGGCCCGGTGAGCAGGTCCAAAGAAGGCCCCGACGACAGGTCCACAACCGCCCCGGCCCGCCCGGCCGGTACCGGCTCCGACTTCCTCCAGCTCGACATCGGCCAGGCCCCCGCCGGCGGTCGCACCGCCTGGCTCGCCGGCCGGCTGCGCGCTGCCATCGCCGACGGCACCCTGCCCGTCGGCAGCCGGCTGCCCGCCAGCCGGGTCCTCGCCGCCGAACTGCGCGTCTCCCGCGGCGTGGTGACGGAGGCCTACCAGCGGCTCGCCGAGACCGGGCAGGTGGCCGGGCGCGGCCGGGGCGGGACCGTGGTCGTCGCCGCCCCGCCGCCCGCGCGGCCCGCCCCGGGCGGAGCCGCCCCGCGCTCCGCCCCGCGCGGCGGGCCCCCGGTGGACGCCCTGCGCGCCGTGCCCCCGGTGGACGCCCTGCGCGCCCTGCCCTGCCGGATCGACCTCTCGCCCGGGGTGCCCGACCTCACCGCCTTCCCGCGCACCGCCTGGCTCCAGGCCGAGCGCCGGGTCCTCGCCGGCCTCACCGCCGCCGACTTCGGCTACGGGGACCCGCAGGGCGCACCCGCCCTGCGCGCGGCCGTCGCCGGATGGCTGGCCCGCAACCGGGGGATCCGCGCGGACCCCGGCGAGATCGTCGTGGTCGCCGGGGTGGCCCAGGCCCTCGGGCTCCTCTCCGGGGTGCTGCCCGGGGCGGGCGTGCGCCGGGTGGCCGTGGAGGACCCCGGCTCGCTCGGCGCCCGCGGGCAGCTGCGGTACGGCGGGCTGGACACCGTCGGGGTGCCGGTGGACGGGGCGGGACTGGACGTGGCCGCGCTGCGGGCCAGCGGCGCGGGCGCGGTCCTGCTGACCCCGGCGCACCAGTTCCCCACCGGCGTGGTGCTCGACGGGGAGCGGCGCCGGGACCTGCTGGACTGGGCGGCGGCCGGGGGACTGGTCCTGGAGGACGACTACGACGCCGAGCACCGCTACGACCGGGCCCCCGTCCCCGCCCTGCGGGCCCTGGCCCCGGAGGCGGTCTGCTACGCGGGCAGCGTGTCCAAACTGCTCGCGCCCGCGCTGCGGCTGGGCTGGCTGCTGGTCCCGCGCCGGCTGCGCGACGAGGTCGTGGACGCCAAGCGCTACGCCGACCTCGGCAACCCGGTCCTCGCCCAGCTCGTCCTGGCCCGGCTGATGGACTCGGGCGAACTGGAGCGCCACCTGCGCTTCGTGCGCCGCCGCCACCGCCGGCGCCGGGACGCGATGCTCGGCGCCGTCGCCCGCCACCTGCCCGGCGCCCGGGTGCACGGCGCGGCGGCGGGCCTGCACCTGATGGTCACCTTCGACGGCGCGGACTTCCCCGACACGGACCTGGCCGACGCCGCACTGGCCCTCGGCGTCAAGGCCCACCCCCTCTCCTGGCACCGGCTGACCCCCGGCCCGCCGGGCCTGGTCCTCGGCTACGCGGCCGGGGCGGCCGGCGAGATCGAGGAGGGGGTGGCCCTGCTGGGCCGGGCCCTGCGGGGGTCCGTCCCGGACCGGCGGCGCTGACACCCCCGCCCGGGGCCTCCGCGACGACCCGTCCGGCGGGTGCGCGAAAAGTTTTCCGGGAACGGCGGCAACCGATCGCGCACTCGGACGTCGTGCGGGGGTGAAGGGCCAAGTTCCGGGCCCTCGACCCGACCGTGGAGATGCACCGTGAAGAACCTGAAGCGCGTTCCCCAGTCCACCCGCCGGGCGGCCGCCGTCGCCGCCGCCGGGGCGGTCGTCGCCCTCGGCGGGCCGGCCTTCGCCGCGCAGGGGGCTTCCGCCACGCCGGCCCCGGCCGCCACCTCCGCGGCGCCCGCCCCGGTTCCCTCGCAGCCGGCCAACGGCGGGCCCACCGCCGTGCCTTCGCACCCCGCCGGCAGCGCCAAGCCGAGCCCGGTCCCGACCCACCCGGGCGGCAGCGGCCGGCCGTCGGCCTCGCCCTCGCTGCCGCCGGGCGCCCAGCCCAGCCCGTCCGTGTCGCAGCCCGGCAGCGCGCAGCCGTCCGCGGCGCCCGCTTCCGGCGAGGGCTCCGAGCTCGCGCATACTGGCTCCTCGGCGACCACCGTCGCTCTCGGCGCCGGAGCGGCCGGGCTGGTCGCCGTCGGCGCCGGAGCCCTCTACA
This sequence comes from Streptomyces sp. NPDC032091, assembly GCF_055580265.1. NCBI lineage: Bacteria > Bacillati > Actinomycetota > Actinomycetes > Kitasatosporales > Streptomycetaceae > Streptomyces > Streptomyces sp. NPDC032091. The sequence continues at coordinate 103,885 of NZ_JBVILR010000016.1, forward strand.
CCGTGCGGCGCCGCGCCGGCAACTGAGGACACCCGTGCTCGCACTCGCACCCTCCGCCCGCCCCGCCACGCCCGTATTCCCCCGGGCGTGGCGGGGCTTGTGGCGGTGGCTCACGCGCCGAGAGACCTCCGCCCCGCCGGCCGGCCCGGGCGCGCACCCCTACCCGTACACCTACGCCCCGGCCGGCCGGGACCCGGGCGATCCCGCTCCCGCGCCGACCGTCAGCGAGCTCTACCACGCCCACCGGCTGTCCATGGTCCGCCTCGCGGTACTCCTCGTCGACGACCTGGGCACCGCCGAGGACGTGGTGCAGGACGCCTTCACCGCCCTGTACCGCCGGTACGGGGAGCGGATCGCGGAGGTGGACAACGCCCTGGGCTATCTGCGCACCGCCGTCGTGAACACCGCGCGCTCCGTGCTGCGCCGCCGTCGCACGGCCCGCGCGTGGAACCCGCCGGTCACGGCCGACGTACCCTCCGCCGAGGCGTCCGTCGTCCTGGACGAGGCGCACCGCGAGGTCCTGGCGGCCCTGGGGCGGCTGACCCCGCGCCGCCGCCAGGTGCTGGTGCTCCGCTACTGGGCCGACCTCAGCGAGGCGGAGATCGCCGAGACCCTCGGCATCAGCCGGGGCTCGGTGAAATCGAACGCCAGCCGCGCCCTGGACGCGCTCGAACGGATTCTGGAAGGACGGGTATGACCGGCGAACGCCCCGTGGAGCGCCGGCTGCGCCAGGCCCTGGAGGCCCGGGCCGAGGAGGTGACCGTCCGCGCGCTGCGCCCGGCGGATCCGCCCGGCCCGCACCTCGCGGCCCCCCGGCTTTGGCTGCGCCGCTCGGCCTGGGCCCTCGCGGGCCTGTCCGGGCTCGCGGCGGCCGCCCTGGCGGCCCACCTGGTGCTCGGCCCCGACCAGGCGCCGGTCCGCCCGGTCCCGCCCGCCGCGCCGCCGGAGCTCACTCCGCTCCCGAGCCCGACCCCGAGCGGGCCGTCGAGCCCGTCGCCCTCGGCGGTGCCCTCGGTGCCGCCGTCGCAGTCGCCGGGCCCCCGCGTCACGCCGGCCCCGAACCCGAGCCCGCCGCCGTCGGGCGGTCCGTCCTCTTCGGCGCCCCCGGCCACGCACGGCCCGGCCCAGGGGTCGGCCGTGCCCTCCCACGGCTCGGGCGCCGCGCAGCCGACGGCGTTGCCGAGCCCACCGCCCACGAAGGGGTAGCGACAGGTCAGAAGGTGATCGTCCGGCCCTCGGCGGACGCCTGGCGGGCGGTGTAGGCGACGCCGTGCACCGTGAGGCCCGAGGGGTCCCAGAGGGTGATGGTGCCGCCGTGGTCGCCGAGCCGGAAGCCGTCGCCGTCGCCGCCGTCGACGGTGAGCGCGGCACCCGCACCGAGCCGCCCGGAGGGCAGGGGGAGCGGGTGCCTCCCCTCGTCGACCAGCCGCCAGCCGGTGAGGTCCACGGCCTCGGCGGAGGTGTTCAGCAGCGTCACGGTCCCGGCCGCGGGTGCCGGTCCGGCCGGGTTGACCAGGGCGGCGACGATCCTCAGGGGTGCGTCCTGGGCGGCGAGCCGGCCCGGGGAGCCGGGGATCGCGTGGCCGGTGACGGGGTCGGTGTGCCACTTCTGGGACTGGAAGGCGAGGAACACCGCCACCCACCGGTCCTCGGCGGGCAGGTGGAAGAGCATCCCGCCGTCCTGCCAGACCCCGTCCTGCGGCTCGAAGCCCTTGCTGTTGCCCTGGTTCATGTGGATCTCGTGCACGCCGTCGGAGGGCTGGAAGCCGAACTCCGCGTCGTGCTTGCCGGGCTCGGGGCCGAAACGGTCCCCGAAGACGTACAGGGCGATCGTCTGGTCGGCGAGGGCACGCTGGACGTAGTGGTCGAACAGGTCGGACAGGTCGTTGTCGACGCCGGGGAGGTCCGGGGGCAGCACCCGCATGGCGGACGGGTCGAAGAGGTTGCCGCGGACGAAGTCGAGGGCGGCGCCGCCGGCCCGGCTCTCCAGTCCCTTCCAGCCGCTGCCCGCCGCCGGGAGCCGCTCGGTCAGCGGATGGCGGAAGTCGTCGACGACCACGTACATCAGCTCGTGCGGCGCGACCTTCGACCGGACGTTGACGGCGGCCCGGTAGTGGGTTCCGGCGTCGTCGCGGAGGTGGACCTCGTAGTGGGGTGAGTCGGTGCCCCCCTCGCGGTGCCGGTCGACGGCCCGTGCGGCCAGGACTCCGTAGTTCTGCAGGGGCATGCGTCATCCTCCACCATGCTCGCTTCGCCGGACCGCTCCTCACCCTGGCATCCGGCCCGCGCGCGCCGTAAGCCGCCGGCCGGGGGAAAGGCCGGGCACGGGGGCGTTTCCGGTTCCGTCAGCGGCGCGGGGATGGTTCTTGAATGGTTGCTCATGTATGTTGGCCCCATGCCCCGCCCCCGCGAGTTCGAACCCGAAGCCGTACTGGACCAGGCCATGCTGCGGTTCTGGGAGCGGGGGTACCGGGCGACCTCCATCGAGGATCTGGTGAAGGCGACCGGAGTGAAGCCCGGCAGCCTCTACGGGGCTTTCCCCGGCGGCAAACACACTCTGTTCCTGAAATCGCTGGAGCGTTACTCGAAGCTGGTCGTCCCCGAGAAGCTGGGCGCACTGGAGGCACCCGATGCCTCGGTGGCCGAGATCCGGGGCTACTTCGACGGGCTCGTGCAGGACCTGCTCAGCCCCGAAGGCCGCCAGGGCTGCCTCCTCGTCAACACGGCGATCGAGCGGGCCGCCGAGGACGACGGGGCGGCTGCCGTCGTCCGGGGCCACCTGGCCCGGCTCGAACGCTGCATGACCCACGCCCTGGAGAACGCGGCGCGCAGGGGGCAGGTGCGTGCGTCGGTGGACCCCGCGGGCAGCGCCAAGCTGCTCGTCGCCACGTGTCAGGGACTGATGGTCGTCGGTAAGGCCAATCCCGACGGAACACTCCTGCGGTCGATCGTCGACAACGCCTTCGCCGCCCTCGTCTGACCCCCGGCGTCCGGGCCACCCGCGCGGTGGCCCTTTTTCGGCGCCGATACTTGAATGATTACTCAAGAATGGAACCCGCGCATGAAGGCCATCGTCATCTCCGCCCCCGGCGGCCCCGAGGTCCTGACCGCCACCAAGCTTCCCGACCCGGTGGCCGCCGAAGGGGACGTGCTCGTCCGCGTGGCGGCGTTCGGGCTGAACCACGCCGAGTCCTACATGCGCAGCGGAGCATGGGGAACCGTGGCGGCCGTTCCCGGGATCGAATGCGCCGGGGTGGTGGAACACGACCCCTCCGGCCGGCTCCCCGCCGGCACCCGCGTGGTGGCGCTCCTCGGCGGGATGGGCCGCACCCGCAACGGCAGTTACGCGGAGCTGGTGACCGTCCCCGCCACCAACGTGGTGGCCGTGCGGTCGTCGCTGGGCTGGGCCGAACTCGCCGCGATACCGGAGGTTTACGCGACCGCCTGGAGCGGGCTGTTCGGTACTTTGGACCTGCGTCCCGGCGAGACGGTCCTGGTGCGGGGAGCGACCTCCTCGCTCGGCCAGGCCGCCGTCAACCTGGCCGTCGACCAGGGCGCGAAGGTCCTCGCCACCACCCGCAACCCGGAACACGCCCCGCTCCTGAAGGAACTCGGCGCCGACGACGTCCTCATCGACGACGGCGCGCTCGCCGTCGGGATCACCGGGCGGGGGCTCGCCGTCGACGCGGTGTTCGACGTCGTCGGCAACAGCGTCCTGCGCGACTCCCTGGCCCTCGTCGGGCCCAGAGGCCGGGTCTGCCAGCTCGGATTCCTCGGCGGATTCGAACCGGTCCGCGACTTCGACCCGATCGCCGACCTCCCCAGTGGTGTGCGGCTGAGCTTCTTCGGCAGCGCCTTCGTCCTGGGAACTCCCGCGTTCCCGCTCTCCGACGTACCGCTCGACGAGATCTGCGCCAAAGCCGCGTCCGGAGCCCTGCTCGCCCGCCCCAAGCGGGTCTTCGGCTTCGACGAGATCGTCGAAGCCCACCGGGTCATGGAGGCCGGGGAAGCCCTCGGCAAGATGGTGGTCGTCCTCGACTGACACCGCTCGCGGCGCGCGGAGCAGGACGCGAGGAGCGGACGCGTCAGATCCGGCTTCCTGGGCAAGCGCGGCACAACGCGACAGAGACAGCCAAGGCTCTACGGAGGAGTTGAGACATGACCGACGACATGTGGGCCTACCGCTCCGGGATCATCCACCCGACGGGCGAAGACCTGACGGGCTACGGCGTGGAAGCCGTCGACGGGCACATCGGCAAGGTCGACCGGCACTCCCACGAGGTCTCCGACGCCTACCTCGTGGTCGACACCGGAGTGTGGATCTTCGGCAAGGAGGTCCTGCTCCCCGCGGGGACGATCGTCCGCGTGGACAGGGAGAACAAGACGGTCCACGTGGACCGCACCAAGGACCAGATCAAGGCGGCTCCGGAGTTCCACTCCGACAACCACCTGCGCGAGCCCGACTACCGCCAGGAGATCAGCAAGTACTACGGCAGGAGCTAGACGCAGGTTTTATACATCCCTATCGCACAACCGTATGGATGCGGGATGGCGTGGGCCCACGAGAGGGCCCGACGGGTTCCGGGCCGCCCCGGCCCGGACCGTGGGCTCACGCCACAGGGGGACCATGCAGCAGCAGACCGTCCTGATATCCGGAGCCAGCGTGGCCGGTGCCACCCTCGCCTACTGGCTCCTCCAGCACGGGACGTACGTGGGCCCGGGCCGGACCGCCCTCGCCTACACCACCGCACACGACAGCAGCAGCGGCTGCCGGCCGAGGCGTACCGCGGGGAGGGCTGGGAGGTACCGCGGTTCCTCAAGGTCCTGCCCGCCGCCCCCGACTTCTACTTCGACTCGCTCAGCCAGGTGCACATGGACAGCTGGTCCACCGGCCGGGTGGGCCTGGTCGGCGACGCTGCGTACTGCGCCTCCCCCGCTTCGGGGCAGGGCGCCAGCCTGGCGATGGTGGGCGCGTACGTCCTCGCCGGTGAACTCGCCGCGGCGGGTGGCTCCGCGGAGGGTTTCGCGGGCTACGAGCGGGCCGTGCGGCCCTTCGCCGAGGCCAGCCAGAAGCTCGGTCCCGCGAACGTCAAGCGGATGGTGATGGGCAGCCCCGCACAGGTGCGGATCTCCTTGCTGATGCTGCGCCTGCTCCAGCACCTGCCCGGCAAGGACCGCATGATGGCGAAGGTCCTCGAACCCATCCAGCGGGCGGCCAACTCCATCGAGCTCACGTCGTACTGAGTGCCGGCGCTGCTCACCCGGACCCGAAGGGGCAGAGCCTCGGGCTCAGCGACGGTCTGGTGGACGCTCGTCAGCCGCGCAGGTTCTCGATCGCCGTGACCAGCGGGGCCAGTTCCGGGCGGGCGGCCGCCTCGTCCAGGGCCTCGCGCAGGGCGGCGGCGTTGGTGGGGCGGGCCTCGGCCAGGAGGTCGAGGCCCGCCCGGCTGACGTCGGTGTAGATACCGCGCCGGTCGGTGTCGCACAGGTAGCGGTTGAGCAGGCCCCGGTCCTCCAGCCGGCTGACGAGGCGGGTCGTCGCGCTCTGGCTCAGCACCACCGACTCCGCGACCTGGTGCATCCGCAGGTGCCCGCCCGGGCCGTCGTGCTGGCGGCTGAGCACGTCCAGCAGGGAGTACTCGCGCACGCTCAGCCCGTGGCCCGACTGGAGGGCCCGCTCCAGGTGCGCCTCGATGCGGCCGTGGAGGAGGGAGAGGGCGCACCAGCCCTGGGCGAGGGGGGTCGGGGCGCTGTCCGTGGCCGTCATGGGGTCCTCCGTCGTCGAGGCGTACGCGTACCGCGTGCGCGTGCGCGTACCCCCAGGATAGGGGACGCGTGCAATAGCCCGCGTTTGCAATTATCCCGCGTCTGCAATTAATGTGGACGACTGTAAACGGCTGGCGCAATCTCCCGGCCGCATCCCCGCACCCCCGCAATGAACCCCCACCCCCGGAAGGCCGCACGTCATGCCTCTCGCGCTCCTCGCCCTCGCCATCGGGGCCTTCGGGATCGGCACCACCGAGTTCGTGATCATGGGCCTGCTGCCCGAGGTCGCCGCCGGATACGGCGTCTCGATCCCGACCGCCGGCCTCCTGGTCACCGGTTACGCCCTCGGCGTCGTCCTCGGCGCCCCCGTGATGACCGTCCTCGGCACCCGCGTCCCCCGCAAGCGGATGCTGATGCTGCTGATGGGCCTGTTCGTCGTCGGCAACGTGCTCTCCGCGCTCGCCCCGGTCTTCGGGGTGATGCTGGCCGGCCGGGTCGTCGCCTCCCTCGCCCACGGCGCCTTCTTCGGGATCGGCGCCGTCGTCGCCGCCGGACTCGTGGCGCCCGAGCGCAAGGCCGGCGCCATCGCGATGATGTTCACCGGCCTGACCGTGGCCAACGTGGTCGGCGTCCCGCTCGGCACCCTCGTCGGCCAGCACCTCGGCTGGCGCGTCACCTTCCTGGTCGTCGCCGCGCTCGGCGTGGTCGGCCTGCTCGGCATCGCCCGCCTCGTCCCCGAGCTGCCCCGCCCCGAGGGCGTACGGATCCGCCACGAGCTGGCCGCCTTCCGCAACGCGCAGGTCCTGCTCGCGATGGCCATGACCGTCCTCGGATTCGGCGGCGTCTTCGCGGCGATCACCTACATCAGCCCGATGCTCACGCACGTAGCCGGCTTCGCCGACACCTCCGTGACCTGGCTGCTCGTCCTCTTCGGCCTCGGCATGGTCGCCGGGAACCTGATCGGCGGCCGGTTCGCCGACCGGGCGCTGATGCCGATGCTGTACGTGTCCCTCGGCGCCCTGGCCCTCGTCCTGGCCGCCTTCACCCTCACCGCCCACAGCAAGGCGGGCGCCGCCGTCACCGTCACCCTCATCGGCGCCCTCGGCTTCGCGACCGTGCCGCCGCTGCAGAAGCGGGTCCTCGACCAGGCCGCGGGCGCCCCCACCCTGGCCTCCGCCGTCAACATCGGCGCCTTCAACCTGGGCAACGCCCTCGCCGCCTGGCTCGGCGGCCTGGTCATCAGCGCCGGCTTCGGCTGGACCGCCCCGAACTGGGTCGGCGCCGCCCTCGCGGCCTCCGCCCTGGTCCTCGCCCTCGTCTCCAGAGCGCTGGAGCGGCGTACGGCCCGCCGCGCGCCGGACGGCGGCTGGGTCGTCGCGGCGGGAACCCCCGCCGCCCCCGCCCCCGCCCCCGCCCCCCACTGATCCCCCTCCGATTCCCTTCCGATCCCCCCACCCCACCAGGAGCACCCCCATGTCCCGCACCGCCACCCGCGCCGCCGTCTCCCCGCTGACCACCGAGGACGCCGAACTGCTCGTCACCGAGGCCCGCGCCGCCGCCGAGGCGGCCGGGGTCGCGGTCAGCGTCACCGTCCTGGACGCCGGCGGCCACCTGCTGGCCTTCCGCCGCGACGACCGGGCCGTGCTGATCTCCGGCGAGACCAGCACCCGCAAGGCCTACACCGCCCTCCAGCTGAACGCCCCCACCGCCGACCTCACCGAGGCCGTGCTGCCGGGCGGCCCCTTCCACTCCCTGCCCACCGCCCTCGACCGGCCGCTGCTGTTCATCGCGGGCGGCCTCCCGGTCCACCGCGACGGCCACCTCATCGGCGCCCTCGGCGTCGGCGGCGGCGCCCCCGAGCAGGACCACGGGTTCGGCGGGGCAGCCCTGGAGGCCCTCGCCCGCACCTGAGCCCGCCGGCCCGGGGCACCCCCTTCCGCCCCGGGTCGCGCGCACCCGTCCCCCGTGCCAACTTGGTACGGGGGACCGGTGCATCATGCGACAGACGACCAGAAGGCTCCGAAGAGGACGGACCATCGCGACGGCAGCGGCCGCCGCCCTGGTCTCCTTCGCCGTACCGGCGTGTTCCGCCGGGGCCGAGGAACACGGCGCCGCCCCCCGCGCCACCGCCCCGCGGGGCAGCCCCGCGACCGGCGCCTCCGCCACCCCGACCCCGCCGCCGGCCTCCTCGTACCCGCTGTCCAGCGCCCCGCGCACCGTCCCCTCCGTACGGGAGCACACGCCCGCCCGGGGTCCCGGCTGGAAGCCCGCTCCCGCCGCGCGGGTCCTCGTATCGCCCGCCGACAGCGCCGCCCTCGCCGACGAGGGAAGGCTGCTGGCCGGTGAACTCCGCCTCGGGTACGCCGAGTCCGACCAGTCGCAGCCGGGCGACGTACGGCTCGCCCTCGGCGCGAAGGACTCCGGCCCGCCCGAGTCGTACACCCTCACCGTCCAAGGCGGCCGGGTCACCGTCACCGGCCCCGACGAGGCGGGCGTCTTCTACGGCACCCGCACCCTCAAACAGGAGATACGCGGCGCCGGTTCGGCCCCCGAGGGCATGGTGAAGGACGCCCCGGCCAAACCGCAGCGCGGGCTCAACCTGGACATCGCCCGCAAGAACTTCAGCCCCGGCTGGATCGAGGACCGGCTGCGCGAGATGGCCGACCTCAAACTCAACCAGCTCGGCCTGCACTTCTCCGACGACCAGGCCTTCCGGATCGCGTCGGACAGCCACCCGGAGATCGTCTCCACCCCGCACCTCACCAAGGCCGACGTACGGGAGATCACCGCGCTCGCCGCCCGGCTGCACATCGCGGTCGTCCCCGAGATCGACTCGCCCGGCCACCTCGGCGCCGTCCTGCGCGCCCACCCCGAGCTGCAACTGCGCGACGCGGCCGGCCGGGCCGTCAAGGGCGCCGTGGACATATCCGACCCGGCGTCCGCGAAGCTCGTCGACGACCTGCTGCGCGAGTACCTGCCGCTGTTCCCCGCGGGTGCCTGGCACCTGGGCGCCGACGAGTACCAGGCCCTGGTCGTCAAGGACCCGCAGGCCTCCTTCCCGCAGCTGGCGAGCGCCGCACGGGCCCGCTACGGGGCCACGGCCCGGGTACGGGACCTCGCGACGGGCTGGCTGAACGACCGGGCGGCGGTGGTCCGCCCCTCGGGCAAGGCCCTCAAGGCGTGGAACGACGGGATCTTCAAGGACGGCATAGCCCGGGCCGCCCCGGACATCCAGGCCGAGTACTGGACCGGCAAGGAGAACGGCGCCCGGCCGCCGGCGGAGTACCTGGCCACGGGCCGCAAGGTGGTCAACCTCAACGACGAGTACCTCTACTACGTCCTCGGCGAACCCAACCAGTTCACCTACCCCACCGGCAAGCGGATCTACGAGCAGTGGACCCCGCTCGTGCTGCGCGGCACCGCCCCCGTCCCCGCCTCGTACGACGCGCAGATCCTCGGCGCCCGCCTCGCCGTCTGGTGCGACCTGGCCGGCTCCCAGACGCCGGCCCAGGTGGCCGCGGGCATCCGGATGCCGCTGGCCGCGCTCTCCCAGAAGCTCTGGGACCCCCGCCCGCCGCAGGCCCCCTGGAGCGAGTTCCAGTCCCTCGCCGGCCGCCTGGGCCCCTGACCGGCGACCGCCGGGCGAACGCCGGTGTCCGCCGCGCGGGGCGGAGGTCCGCACTCCGCAACAACGGGATCCCGGCCCGGTGACGAAGCGCCTCCGGCCGTCGCCCCGGCCGGTTCCCGGGGGTTACGGTGCGGCGACGCCGGAATCCGGGAGAGGGAGAAGACCATGAGAGCGGTACGGGGGCGGGCGGCCATGGCCGCCCTGGTGGTGTGCGGCGTGCTGGCGCTCACCGCCTGTCAGAACGGCGACGACCCGGCGGGGGCGCCGTCCGCGAAGCCCACCGCGCCCGCACCGCCCCCGCCCACCGCCTCCGCCACGGCCGCCGCGCCGGCCCCCTCGAAGACCGGCGCGGCGCCCAAGGCCTCGGCGACGGCCACCCCGGCGGGGAAGAAGCCCCCCGCCCCGGCCCCGCCGCCCGCGCCGACCTGCGGCGCCGACGGCAGGATGCCGGTCTCGCCCGACACGATCGCCGTCCACCGCTACACGCCCGAGGGCGGGATGACCAGTCTCATCGTCCAGCACGGCACGTACGGCTGCCCCGGGCGCTTCGAACCGTCGGGCCCGTGGACGTACATCCCGATCTCGGAGACCGCCAAGATCACCGCGACGGCGCCCATCCTGCCCTCGGAGGTGATGGGCAAGCCCATTTCCACCAGCGAGCTGACCGGCTGGCTGGACACCCACCCGGACAAGGGCCTGCCCTTCCGCTACCACCTGAACGCGGCGGGGGTCATCGACACCCTCAACGAGATCTACGTCAAGTAGCCGCCGCGCCCACCGGGGTTCCTACCAGATGGAGTTGACCCACTCCGGGTGGTCGATGAACGGGTTGCGGTTGTGCTGGTAGGTGTCGAAGATGACCTGGTTGCGCCGCTTCTCGAAGGCGTCCGGCGGGTCCATCTGGTTCCACTGCTTCAGCAGGCTGAGCCGGCCGAAGAGCGGGGCCGTGCCGTTGTTGACCTTGTCGTTCATCTCCAGGTCGGGGAAGCCGTCGCCGCCCTCGTAGCGCACGGCCATGTAGAGCAGCATGCGCGCGACGTCGCCCTTGACCGCGTCGCGCGGCTCGAAGGAGTCGGCGTCGGTGTAGCTGCCGGGCGCCTCGGCGACGGGGCTGCCGCCCATGTCGAAGTCCTTGTTGCCGCGGGTGCTGTTGACCGTGACGTCCTCGGGACGCAGGTGGTGCAGGTCGGTGCCCGGGCCGGTGGCGGTGCCGAAGTCGCCGTGGCTCTTGGCCCAGACGTGCTCGCGGTTCCAGTCGTCGACCCCGCCGCCGTTGGTGTTCTTGGACTGGGAGCGGCCCGAGTACACCAGGATGACGTTGTTCGGGTTGGCGGGGTCCTGGTCGGTGACCTTCAGCGCGTTCCACACGCCGTCGTACGTCACCGTCGACTGGTTCTTGATGATGTCGTGCAGCGCCGACTTCAGCGCGGCGCCGGTCTTGCCCGCGGCGGGCGCGTAGTAGTCGTCGACGCTGGTCGCGGCGGCCGCGGCGCGGGGAGCCGCCGCCGTCCGCTGGGGGCCCGCCGTGGCGGTGGCCGGTATGAGGAACAGCGCGGCGGCCGCGAGGCCGGCGGCCCAGGGGGCCGTACGGGAGATTCTCATGATGTGGGGGACACCTCTTCACAAGCACCGCCCCCGCCCTGGCAGTTGGCGGGGTGTCAGGTGGCAGGCCGAGGCTCACATTGTCATGTATCGAACAGGTTAAAACCATGTGTCGGGCGGGCTCGCCGAGGAGTTTGCCGCCGGACGGCCGTGGGCACGGTAGGCCATGCCCCGGACGGTCCCCACCGGCCGTCGACAGCGCCCCCTGGAGCAGCCCATGGCAGTGAAGATCCTCATCGTGACCGGCGACGCGGCGGAGTCCCTGGAGGTCCTCTACCCCTACCAGCGCCTCCAGGAGGAGGGGTACGAGGTCCACATCGCGGCCCCGTCGCGCAAGAAGCTCCGCTTCGTCGTGCACGACTTCGAGGAGGGCTTCGACACCTACACCGAGAAGCCCGGCTACACCTGGCCCGCCGACATCGCCTTCGCCGAGGTGGTCCCCGAGGAGTACGCGGCGGTGGTCGTGCCGGGCGGGCGGGCCCCCGAGTACCTGCGCAACGATCCCGAGGTGCGCCGGATCCTCGCCGCCTTCGCCGGGGCCGACAAGCCCATCGCCCAGATCTGCCACGGCCCGCTGATCACCGCCGCGAGCGGCTCCCTCGGCGGGCGCCGGGTGACGGCCTATCCGGCGCTGGAGCCCGACATGCGGGCCGCCGGGGCCGAGTTCCAGGACTCCGAGGCCGTCGTCGACGGCACCCTGGTCTCCGCCCGGGCCTGGCCCGACCACTCCGCCTGGATGCGGGAGTTCCTGACGGTGCTGCGCGCCAAGGCGCCGCTGGCATAGCGGCGTACGGGTGCGGCCGAGGGGCCCCGCCGGATCCGGCGGGGCCCCTCGGCGCGCGGCTGCGGGACGGCGGCGTCAGCTGCCCGTCGTGACGCGCGGGGCCGGCTCGTACTTGTAGTTCGCCTGGCCGAAGTTCTTCTTCACGGCCGCCTCCCAGGAGCCGTCCGAGACCATCTTGGTGAGCGCCGCGTTGATCTTCTTCTGGAGGTCGGAGGCGCCCTTCTTGAGACCGATGCCGTAGTTCTCGTTGCTCAGGTTCAGCCCGACCAGCTTGAACTTGCCCTCGTTGCCCTTGCGCGCCGCGTAGCCGGCGAGGATGGAGTTGTCGGTGGTCATGGCGTCGACCAGGTTGTCCTGGAGGGCGACCAGGCACTCCGAGTACCCGCCGAGCTCCAGCACGCTCGCCTTCGGGGCCAGATTTTTGCGCACGTTCTCGGCGGAGGTGGAGCCGGTCACCGAGCACAGCCGCTTGGTGTTGAGGTCCTCCGGCTTGGTGATCGTGTTGTCGTCGGCGCGGACCAGCAGGTCCTGGTGGGCGACGAAGTAGGGGCCGGCGAAGTCGACCTGCGCGCGGCGCTTGTCGTTGATCGTGTAGCTGGCCGCGACGAACTTGACCTCGTTGTACTGGATCAGCAGTTCCCGGTCGTTGCTGTAGACCTGCTTGAACTCGATCTCGTTCGCCTTGTACCCGAGCTCCTTGGCGACGTACGTGGCCACGTCGACGTCGAAGCCGGTGAACGTGCCGTCGGGCTCGCGCATGCCGATGCCCGGCTGGTCGAACTTGATGCCGACCGCGATTGGCTCCTTCTTGGCTTCGCCACCACAGCCGGAGGCGGTGGCGGCGAGGGCGATCACTGCGGCGACCGCACCGGCCTTGGGAACCTTCATGTGCTGCTCTTTCCTCGGGGAACGCGGATCCGCGCGGGGAGTGTCGCGGGAAACGTGGGGGGACGTGCGGAACCGCGGGGGCGCGAGGGCACGTGTATGAGGAAGCTAGGAAGGCGACGGGCGCAGCGTCACTAGATCTGAGGAAAACTTGAGGATAACGATCCGGTTCCGCCGGAGATCCTCCGGTGACGGCGTTCCGGCACGGAAGAAGGGGCCGGTGGATGGCGACGGGCGGAACGATCGGCGCGGCGCGGATCGAGGGGAACACCCTGCTGCTGGGCGACGGGGTGCGTATCAGGTTCATCCGGACATTGCGCCTCCCCGAATCGGGGACGCACGCACTGCCGCCGGGGCTGGGGGAGTTCCCGCTGCGCCGGGTCGAGGACTACCCGGACACCGTCCCCGCGGAGTGGCGGACCAGGGGCGGCGTGATGCTGCCGGTGTACCTGCGCGAGGCGATGTGGCTGGCCTTCGGCGGGTCGACGGAGCCGGCGGCGCTCCAGGTCGGCGTCGGCAAGGTGTGCGCCGTCTCCGGGAGGCCGTGGACGGGCCGGCTCGCGCGCGACCCGCAGAACTACGTGGTGCTGCCCCGCCAGCCCTGGCTCGACGGGATCAACTCGGGAGACGGGACGGTGCGCCAGTTCGTGGCCGTACCGCTCGGCCTCGGTGCCACCGTCGAGGGGCAGGTCACCGGTGCGGAGACCACGGGCGGGGTGCAGCTCCAGGCGTTCCCGCTGGAGCCCGGCGCCCTGGCCGCCTGGCGCGACGCGCAGCGGCTCCGGCCCCCGCGCCCCGGGTTCGGCGGCGCGGCGCCGGGCGCCTACGGCGCCGCCCCCGGCGCCCCCTCGGGGGGCTACGGGGGGCCGCCGCCCCCGCCGATGGCGATGGCCGCCCCCGGCGCCGCGCCGGCCGCGCCCGCCGCCCGGCGGCCCCCGGCCCCCGCGATGGGGCTCGGGGCCGGCGGGGCGATGCGCCAGGAGGTCTACCGGGACGACCGCCCGCTGTCGGCCTGGGCGGACACCCCGGCCGCGCGGGTCTTCGTCCACCTGGCGACCCCGCCCGAGTGGCGCCGCATCACCGGCGAGGACGCCCCGCCCTCACCCGTGGACCGGGCCGCCTACACCCGGGCCGGACTGCCCTGGTACGACTACTACGACGAAAGCGGAACCGACCTGCCGGCCGCGGACCCGCTCGCACGGGTGAAGCCCGTGGGCGACTGGCTGGGCGAGGACCACACGCCCTGGACGCCCCCGGCCCCGGGCCAGGTCACCCACCTGGGGAAGGCCCCGCGCCCCGGTGACCCGGTGCGGGACGGGGACTGGTAGCCGGCCGGCGCAGCGCCCGAGAGAATCAAACTGGTGATCGATTTCTGGCCACCCAGCCGCTATGATCACCGCAGCAAGGCCGTAGCGCAGAGGTCGTCGCGCCCAAGCATCGAGCTGGAGGACGTCGGTTCGAATCCGACCGGTCTTGCGTCTTCTTTCCCGCCGTGACGGCGCGGCGCCCCGCCGTGCCGTCACGGCGGTCGTACCCGATGTTGCTCGGTCGCCGGAAGCCGGCGAAGGAACCGGTGGAGTGGTGATGACACGGCCGACGCCCGTACGGTGCCCCGCGATCGAGCACCCTGACCTGCCGCTCGCCGACCCGGCGGCCCTGGACCCGCTGCTCGCCCGCCTCGCGCGGGAGCACCCTGTCGAGGCCGACGAGACCTTCCCCCTCGGCACCCTGCGCGCCGACGGCCGCGTCGACCTGTGCAAGCAGGGCCTCGGCCCCGCCGGCGCGGCGCGCCTGCTGCCCGCCGCCACCGCCTCCCCGCACGCCGCGCACCTGCTCCTCGGCACCAACTCCATCGCCGACGAAGGCGCCCGCACCCTCGCATCCGCCCTCACCGCGGCCGGCCCGGAGCACGGCCTGCACACCCTCTACCTCGGCTGCAACCGCATCGGCCCCGACGGCCTCCTCGCCCTCGCCGGAGCCCTCGCCGAGGACACGACCGTCCGCGCCCTCTGGCTCAAGCGGAACCCGCTCCACGAGGACGGCGCCCGCACCCTCGCGGCCCTGCTGCGCCGCAACACCGCGCTGCGCACCCTCGACCTGGTCAACACCGGCGTCACCACCGACGCCCTGCGCCACCTCCTGGACGCCCTGCGCACCCGCGAGACCCCGCTCGAACGCGTCTACCTCGGCGGCAACGGCCTCACCGCCGAAGCCGCCCCGCTGCTGGCCGCCCTGATCCGCGAGGCCGGCGTCCGCGAGCTGTACGTCCCCGCCAACCACCTCGGGGACGAGGGCGCCGCGGTCCTCGCGGCCGCCGCCGCCGAAGCCGGACCCGCCCGCCCGGTGCGCCTGGGCCTCGGCGGCAACGGCATCGGCGTGCCCGGAGCCCGCGCCCTGGCCGCCGCCCTCGGCGGGATCGAGTCCCTCGACCTCGGCCGGGTCATGTCCGAGCGCAGCCTCGGCTCCACCGGCAACGCCACCGGCGACGAAGGCGCGTACGCCCTGGCCGACGCGCTGCCCGGCAGCCCGCTGCGCCGCCTGGAACTGCGCCACACCGGCATCACCGGCCGCGGCGCCAAGCGCCTGCTGGCCGCACTGCCCGACGGCGGTCCCCTGGAGCACGTCGGCCTCGGCCCCGGCACCCCCCGCCGCCTCAAGCGCTCCTTCGCCGAACGGCTGCGCCCCGCCCGGCCCGGCCACCCCGACCTGCGCGCCATCGGCAGCGTGTACCGGTGAGCGCACGCGAGGACAACCGGCTCGCCGGCCTGCCGCCCGGCGCCCTGCCGGACGACGACGCCGCCGCCTGGCAGCGCGTGCGCCGCTACGCCGTGCCCCGCTGGATGATCGAGCGGGCCACCGCGCACCGCCTGGCCGGGGACTGGCGCGCCGCCTGCGCCGCCGCCGGCGTCGAGGTCGCCTTCGACCTGCCCGCGCTCGCCTCCGCGTACGGCACCGGCATCGCCGGCCGGGCGGAGGCCGACCTGCTGCACCTCGTCCCCGAGCTGCTGCGCTGGCACCTGCCCCGCGTCCTGGGCGGCCGCACCGTCCTCGCCCCCAACCGGCGCGTCCTCCTGGCCCGTTACGGCCGGGACGAGACCGCGCCCGTCCTGTACGCGACCACCCGCGCCATGGTGGACGGACCACAGCGGCTGCGGCTGCACTGCGCGCCGGTCGACCCGGCCCGCAAACGCCACGCCTATGCGCGCTGGGTCACCGAGGACTGGACCCTCGCCCCCTGGTTCTGGGACTCCCGGCACACCGCGGGCCTGCGCACCTGCGCCGGCCCCGCCGGCCGGCTCCCCTTCTTCCACGCCGACGGCACCCCGCTCGGCGCCGACGCGCTGCCCTGCGCCGAACCCGCCGCCGGCGACCGCGCCGCCCGCACCGAATGGGCCGCCGAGCTCCACCGGCGCGGCGACCTGCCGGAGGCCTTCGCCACGGCCGGGATCGAGCTGGACCTCTCGCCCTTCGAGCGGCGCGGCCGCCTCTACCCCACCCACGAGGCCCGGGAGGCGCTGGAGTCCGTCCCGCTGGAGCCGGTCCGGCTCGCCGACGGGTACCGCCGCCTGGCCGCGGCCGGCGCGGGGGAGCGGTTCCGCTTCGACCCGCACTGGCGGGCCCGCCTGCTCCTGGAGCCGGCGGCGGGCGGCGGGCTGCGGCTGCGGGTCGTCGACCCCGAGTCGGTGAGGGACGTCCCCCGGCTGCCCGAGTACGCCTGGCAGCCGCTGCCCGACCCGTACCTCGTGCGCTCCGGCCGGACCGCCCCGCACGCCCTGCACCCGCTCGTCGCCGACGCGCTGTTCCCCGGAGCCGGCCCGGCCGAGGGGCCGCCCGGCCCCGCCGCGCCACGGCCCGTCCGGGTGCGCTGCTTCGGCGCATGGCACGAGGTCGGCTCGCGGGGCGGCGTACTCGAACTCCCGCACACCGCCGAGGAGCAGCGGCGCGAGCGCGCCCTGCGCGCCTTCGGCGGCGCCGTCGCCGGCTGCTTCGCCGTCCAGGAGGCCTGGACCGGCGGCGAGGGCCGACTCCCGCGCGCCCTGCGCGCCGAGCGGCGCGAGCTGTTCGAACGCGTCCAGCACGGCGACACCCCCGGGGTGCTCGCGCTGCTCGACGCGGGCCTCGACCCCCGGGTGCGCAACGGCCGCGGCCAGGGCCTGCTGCACCTGCTGCCCTTCGTCCGCCACGAGGAGCTGCTGCCCCGGCTGCTGGAGGCCGGACTCGACCTGGAGCAGAAGGACGACGCCGATCGCACGCCGCTCCAGTGCGCCGTCCAGAACGGCGGGACCGCCGCCCTGGTCCGCGCGCTCCTGGCGGCCGGCGCCCGCACCGACGTGGTCGACGAGCTGGACCTGTCGCTGGCCCAGGTGGTGCGCCGCTACAAGCGCGGCGACCTCTCCTTCCTCAAGCAGCTGGTGGAGGAACGCCACCCCGACCTCGGCTCCGGCGAGTACGAGGAGTTCATGGACGAGCGCGAGGAGTGGGAAGAGGAGCAGGACTACGACGACGACGGCTACGCGGCCATCGGCGACCCCACGGGTCCCGTCGGCGGCGGGGCAGGGGAGGCATGACCACCGCACCGGCGGGGCCCGCGCCCGCGCTGGCGGCCGCCGACGCCCTCGGCGCCCGCCTGGGCGCGACCCGCACCGAGCCCGCGGCCAACCCCCAACTGGAGGCCCTGGCCCTGGCGGTGACGGCCAATCAGCCCGTCCTGCTGTGGGGCGAGCCCGGCATCGGCAAGTCCGCCGGCATGGAGCGGCTCGCGGCCGCCCTCGGGGTCCGGCTGGAGACCGTCATCGCCAGCGTCCACGAACCCTCGGACTTCTCTGGCCTGCCCGTCGTCGGCGACGACCCCGCCACCACCGGCGTGCCCATGGCGCCGCCGGACTGGGCGGTGCGCCTGGCCCGCACCGGACACGGACTGCTGTTCTTCGACGAACTGTCCTCCGCCCCGCCCGCCGTCCAGGCCGCGCTGCTGCGCGTGGTCCTCGAACGCCGCGTCGGAAGCCTCGGACTGCCCCCGTCCGTACGGATCGTCGCCGCGGCCAACCCGCCCTCCAGCGCGGCCGACGGCTGGCACCTCAGCCCGCCGCTCGCCAACCGCTTCGTCCACCTCGACTGGACCCACGACGCCCGCACGGTCACCCGCGGCATGGCCGGCGTCTGGCCCGAGACGGCCCTGCCCGTGGTCGACCCCGCCCGGGCCGCCGGCGCGGCCGCCCGCGCCCGCGGCGTGGTCTCCGGCTTCCTCACCGCCCGCCCCGGCCTGGTCCACCACATGCCGGACGACGCCGAGGGCCGCGGCCGGGCCTGGCCCTCCCCGCGCACCTGGGAGATGGCGCTGCGCCTGCTGGCCACCGGATACGCGTCCGGCGCGGGCCGGGAGGCGCTGTCCGCCGCGCTCACCGGGGCCGTCGGCGACGGCGCGGGCCTGGAGCTGCTGGCCTACCTGGAGAACCTCGACCTGCCCGACCCGGAGAAGGTACTGGCCGACCCCGACGCCTTCGCCCTCCCCCAGCGCGGGGACCGCCAGCTGGCCTTCCTCATCGCGGTGGTGGCCGCCGTCCGGGCCGACTGCACCCGGCCCCGCTGGGAGGCCGGCTGGACGGTGCTCGCCAAGGCCGTCGACGCGGGCGTGCCCGACGTGGCCGCCCGGGCCGCCGCCGACCTGGCCGCGATGCGCGATCCGTCCTGGCCCGTACCCGCCGGGATCGACGCCTTCGTGGAACTGCTCCAGCTGGCCGGGGCCCTCCCCGGCGCCCGCTGACGGGCGGTCCGCACCGGTGGACCGCCCCCTGGACCGGGCCAAGCTGCTCGCCGCCCGCTACGCGGCCGCCGAGGCACGGCCCTACCTGGCCTCCGCCCTGTACGCGCTGACCGTCGTCCCCTCCCCGGGGCCGGCGGGGGTGCGCACGATGGGCGTCGACCGGCACTGGCGCTGCTACGTCGCGCCCGAGTTCGTCGACCGGACCCCCGTCCCCGAGCTCGCCGGGGTGTGGATCCACGAGGTGGCCCACCTGCTGCGCGACCACCACGGCCGGGCCGACCGGCTCCCCGCCGCCGACCAGCGCGATCCGCTGCGGACCAACATCGCCCAGGACTGCGAGATCAACGACGACCTCCTCGCCGACGGGCTGCGGCTGCCCGAGGGCCGGATGGAGCCGCGCCGTTTCGGCCTCCCCGCGGGCGGCCTGTTCGAGAGCTACCTGCCCGGCATCCCGCGCACGCCCCCGCACGCGCACGTGGACTGCGGCTCCGGCGCGCACGGCGTGCCGGCGCCCTGGGAACTCGGCGGCTGCGACGGCACCGCTCGCATCGGCCCGGTCGAGGCGGAGGCCCTGCGCCGGACCACCGCCCAGGCCGTGCGCGCCCACCGGCGCACCCGGGGCCGGGGCAGTGTCCCGGCCGGCTGGGAACGCTGGGCGGAGCAGGTCCTGCAGCCCGTCGTGGACTGGCGGCGAGCCCTGACGGGGGCGGTACGGGAGGCCGCGGCCTGGGCGGCCGGTGCGGTGGACTACACCTACCGCCGCCCCTCGCGGCGCACCCCCGCCCTGGGCGGCCGCGTGGTGCTGCCGAGCCTGCGCCGGCCGCTGCCGCGGGTCGCGATCGTCGTCGACACCTCCGGCTCGATGGGGGACGAGGAGCTCGGCGCCGCGCTCGGCGAGGTGACCGGGGTGCTGCGGGAGGTCGGCGTCGGCGGGAACCGGGTCGCGGTGCTGGCCTGCGACGCCGACGTCCAGGCCGTGAACCGGGTGACCAGCGCCCGGGAGGTGACCCTGGCCGGGGGCGGGGGCACCGACATGCGGGTGGGCATCGCGGCGGCGCTGGCCGCGCCGGAGCCCCCGGGCATCGTCGTGGTCCTGACCGACGGGTACACCCCCTGGCCGGAGGCCGCCCCGCCGTGCCGGGTGATCGCCGCGCTGATCGGAGCGGACGCGCCGCAGCCGCCGGCCTGGGTCGAGACCGTACGGGTGCCCCCGGCGGGCTGACCGGGGAACTGGCCGGTTGTGTGCGGTGGCCCGCCCGGTGATCACCCGCGCGTGGCAGCATGGCCGGCTGGACGCGGAAGACACGGCCCACGGTGGCCGAGCGAGGGGGGCGGTCCGGTGACCGGAGTACGCAAGAGCCTGGCCAAGGTGGAGATAGCGCTGCGCTGGGACCCCAGTCCCGCCGGGACGCCCCCGCACGACCTGGACCTCGTCGCCGGCGTCTTCGGGGCCGACGACCCGTACGGCGAGCCCGTGTACCTCGTGCACTTCGGCAGCCGCGCCCCCGACGGCACGATCACCCTCGACCGGGACAGCCGCAACGGGCAGGGCTTCGGCTGGGACGAGGTGATGACCCTCGAACTGGACCGGCTGGCACCCGCGCTGGGCCGGGTCGTGGTCGGCGTGGTGATCCAGGACCCGGGTCCGGCGGGCGCGCCCGGCCGCACGGTGTTCTCCTCCGTCGCGGGGACCGGCCTGCGCATCCGCGAGGGCCACACCGACCTCGCCGCCCACGACTTCGGCGGGCTCGCCGGCGCCACGGCCGCCACCGTCGCCGTGTTCGTCCGGGACGGGGAGGGCGGCTGGTCCCTGGACGCCCGGGCCCACGGCGTCGACGCGGACCCGCAGGAGTACACCCGGCTGATGGGCGCGGCCCGGGACTGACGCGGGCCCGGAGTGAGGCGGCCCGGGACTGACGCGGCCTGGGACTGACGCGGTGCGGACGGTCGCGGGCCGCCGTCGGGGTGGTGGTCCGGACCGGACGGGGCGGCGGTCCCCCCTGCTCGGGAGGGCCGCCGACCCGTCCGGGTGGCGCGCTGCCGCCGTCCCCACGAGGCAGCGCGAAGCGGGTCGCCGTCCGGTCATCGTGAACGGCGGCCCACCGGTTCAGGTGGCCGGTCGGTCTCCCGGCCCGATGCCCAGGGCGGGCAGCAGGGCCGCGTCGACGAACCGGACCAGGTAGTCGGCGTCCGCGTAACGGCCCTCCAGCACCGGCCGGATCCGCAGGACGCCCATCAGCTGCGCCGGCAGGAACTCCACGGCCGGATGGTCCGCGGCGATCTCGCCGCGCGCCACGGCCCGCGCCACGATCGCGCCGAAGGCCGCCAGCTCGGGCTCGACCAGCGCCTCGCGCAGCGCGCGCTGGAGTTCCTCGTCACTGAGCACGGCGTTGCCGAGGGCCTGGGTGAGGCGGGTGTCGCGCCCGGAGGTGCCGGCCGCGATCCGGGCGGCCTCGCGCAGGTCCTCCGCCAGGTTCCCGGTGTCCACGTCGGCCAGCGTCCGCTCGCCGCGCCGCGCCCGGCTCGCGCGCAGGGCGGCGGCGACCAGCTGGGGCTTGGTCTTCCACTGCCGGTAGAGCGTCGACTTGCCGCAGCAGGCCCGCGCGGCCACGCCCTCCATGGTCAGGGCCTCGTACCCGTGCTCGCGCAGCTGGTCCAGGACGGCGTCGTAGAACTCCTGCTCGCGCTCCGGGCTGATCTTGGAGCGGCGCGCGGCGGTCTGCGGCGTGGACGTCATGGCGTGCGGCTCTCCTCGTGAGCTCACGGGCGGTGGGTCGTGCTCCCGAGTGTAAGGCCCCCGGAGCTTATCGCTACACCATCGTATCGATACGCGAATGTATCGATACACTGGTGTGTCGATCGGAAACGGTCCGACCGAAGCGACCGAAGCGACCGAAAGCCGCTCCACCCGAAAGAAGTGAGACCGGGGGATGACGTCCCACACCACACCCGGCCGGCCACCCGCCCCCGCGGGCGCGGCCCGGCGCCGGCTCATACGCGAGCTGCTGCTCGTCGCGGGCCTGTTCGCCGTGTACAAGGCGGGCCGGCTGCTCTCGACGGGCCGCACCGAAGAGGCCCACCACAACGCCGCCCGGGTCTGGGACGCCGAACGCGTCCTGCACCTGCCCGGCGAAGGGGCCGTACAGCGGCTGCTGCTCCACTCGGACGCAGCCGTCCACGCCGCGAACACCTACTACGCGGCCGTGCACTTCCCCGCGACCGTGCTGTTCCTGGTCTGGCTGTACCTGCGCCGCCCCGGGCACTACCTGTGGACCCGCCGGGTGCTCGCCGTGCTCACCGGCGCCGCCCTCGCCCTGCACCTGTCCTTCCCCCTCGCGCCGCCCCGGATGCTGGAGGCCGCGCACCTGGTGGACACCGGCCAGGTCTACGGTCCGACCGTCTACCGGGCCGCCCCGGCCGCCGACACCATGGCCAACCAGTTCGCCGCGATGCCCTCGCTGCACTTCGGCTGGGCGCTGATGCTGGCTCTCGGGATGATCGCCGCGACCCGCTCCCGGTGGCGGGCCCTGTGGCTGCTCCACCCCCTCGCCACGCTGCTGGTGGTCGTGGGCACCGCGAACCACTACTGGGTCGACGCGATCGTGGCGGCCCTGCTCCTGGGCGCGGCCCTCCTGGTCGTCCCCCGCCCGGCGGCCTCCGCCGCGCCCGACCGCCCCGCGGTTCCGGCGCCGACCACCGGCGCGGTACCGCCCCTCCCGCACCCCCGCCGAACCCCGGACCCGGCCGCCGCTTCCGTCCCGGCCCCGGTCCCGGCCGCCGCTCCCGCCCCGAAGCCGAAGCCGAAGCCGAAGCCGGTCGCCGCGGGCGGCCCGGGCAGGCCCGCCGTGCCCCGGCCCGCCGCCGCCGGAGGCGAGCGGTGAACGCCACCCTGCTCGCCGTCGCGCTCTGCCTCGCCTCCGCCGTCACCTACGCGGCCGCCGCCGTCGCCCAGGAGCGGCTCGCCCGCCGGGCCGTCGCCCGCAGCGCCCGCGACCTGCTCGGCAACGGCGCCTGGTGGTGGTCGGCAGGGCTGAACGCCGCCGCCGCGCTGCTGCACGCCGCCGCCCTGCGCTACGGCCCGCTCACCCTGGTCCAGCCCCTCGGCGCGCTCACCCTCGTCGCCGCCGTCCCGCTGGGCGCGCGCGGCGCCGGCCGGCGGGTCGCCGCCACCGAGTGGCGGGGCACCCTCGCCACCGTCGCCGGGCTCGGCCTGCTGCTGCTCCCCGCCTCCGGCCCGGCCCCCGACGACACCCTCAGCGTCGCCGAGGCCCTCACCGTCTCCGGAGCCACCCTGGCCGTGATCGCCCTGCTCACCGCCCGCAAGGACCCCGGCCCGGGCCTGCGCCACGCCACCGCCTCCGGCCTGGCCTCCGCCGTCGCCTCCGCCCTGACCCAGACCGTCGCCGTCGCGGGCGGCCGGGGCGGCTCCCTGCTCAGCGCCCGGGTGGTCACCGTCGCGCTGCTCGTCGTGGTCTTCGCGGTCGGCGGCATGCTGCTCTCGCAGCGGGCCTACCGGGGCGGCCTCGGGGCCCCGCTCGCCGTGGTCAACCTCGCCAACCCGCTCGCCGCCGCCGTCATCGGCATGGTCCTGCTCGGCGAACGCCTCCAGGGCGGGGCCCTGGGCGTCGTCCTCGCCGTCGCCGGGGCCCTCGCCGCGGCCCGGGGGGTGCTCCTGCTGACCCGGACCGCGCCGCCCGGATCCGTCCCGAGCGGCGAAAGCCACCCCGTACCGGCCGGCCACGTGACAGCATGACCGCCATGGCCGACCGCTCGTACCTCTCCCTGTGGTCCAGGAACTCCGTGCTGTCCATCGGCTCCGTGGGCTCGGTGCTCTCCGTCGGCTCGGTGGGCAGCGTGCTGTCCATCGGCTCCCTCGGCTCCGCCCTCTCCGCCGGATCGGCGGCCTCCTGGCTGAGCGCCGGCTCCGCCTTCTCGGCCCGCTCCGCCCTCTCCCTCTTCTCCTACCGCTCCCGCGGCGGCCTCGCGGTGGCCGGAATCGGCGCCGTGACGGCCGCCGCCCTGGCCACCGCACTGCGGCGAACCCGCCACGGCTGAGAACCGCCGGGCCGCCGCGCGCGTCCTCCCCACCGTAGAGACGCGGACCAACGAGCGGAGTGAACTTCCATGGGCATCATCGGCTGGATCGTCCTGGGCCTGCTGGCCGGAGGCATCGCCAAGATCCTGCTGCCCGGCCGGGACCCCGGGGGCCTCATCGGCACCACCCTCATCGGCGTCGCCGGCGCCTTCATCGGCGGCTGGCTCTCCGCCAAGTTCCTGGACCGCCCCATCCAGAACCACTTCTTCGACCTCGCCACCTGGGGCTCCGCCATCGCGGGCTCCCTCGTCCTGCTCATCGGCTACCGCATCCTCTTCGGCAACTCCCGCGACTGAGCCCCGAGTACCCGCCGCCTACGCTGGGCCGTGCACGGTGCGACGTACGAGATGCGAGGAGCCCACAGCCAGATGAGCGTCACCCCCACCCCCACCGCCGACCTCTACGACGAGCACGGCGAGAGCCTCGGCATCTGCACCACCGCCTTCCGCCCCCTCGGCGGCCGCCGGCTCTTCGCCGGGCCGGTGCGCACCGTCCGCTGCCACGAGGACAACGCCCTGCTGCGCGAACTCCTCCACACCCCCGGCGAAGGCGCCGTCCTCGTCATCGACGGCGGCGGCTCGCTGCGCACCGCCCTCGTCGGCGACCTCATCGCCGGCGCCGCCGAGCGCTCCGGCTGGGCCGGACTGATCGTCAACGGGGCCGTCCGCGACAGCGTCGCCCTCGGCGGTCTCGACCTCGGCGTCCAGGCACTCGGCACCTGCCCCCGCAAGAGCGGGAAGACCGGCGCGGGCGCCGTCGACGAGCCCGTCACCATCGGCGGGGTCACCTTCCGGCCCGGCGACACCGTCCACGTGGACGACGACGGCGTCGTGGTCCTGCCGGCCTGAGCCGTAGGCGAGATCGCGCCAGACCGGGAGCACCGGCCCTGGCGGACGGCGCCGGGGTGGCGCTTCACTGCGGGCCCATGAGACGACACAGGATCATGGGCCTGCTCGGCGCGCTCACCCTCGCCGCGGGCACCCTGGCCGGCGCCGCGGGACCCGCGGCGGCCGCCCCCGCCCCGGCCCCGGCCCGCGCGGCCGCGGACACCCCGCCCGCCGAGTTCGGCACCGACTGGCACGACCCCCTCACCCCCGCCCCGCCCGTCGCGCACCCCGACACCACCTCCTGCCGCGTCACCCTCGCCGAGGCGCAGTTCCGCGACTTCACCCCCTACCGCGGCGACTACACCCCACCCACCGGCTGCGGCCGCGCCGACTGGGCGAGCGTGGTGCTGCGCCTCGACGGCAAGGTCAAGGGCCGCCAGTACGACCGCCTCGGCCACCTCGCCGTGGGCGGAGTGGAGATCCTGAGCACCTCCACCCCCGAACCCTCGCCCGAGGGCATCGCATGGTCCGTGGAGAAGGACGTCACCCGCTACCGGGACACCCTCAGCCGCCCGCAGCCCGTCGAGATGCTCATCGGCAACGTCGTCGACGACACCTACACCGGGGTCATCGACGTCAAGGTCACCCTGACCTTCTACGCCGCCGAGGGCCGCACCCGCCCCGCCCCCGCCCCCGACCGGGTCCTCCCGCTCACCACCCCCGCCGTCACCACCCCGCGCAACACCGAGCGGATCCTCGCCGAGGTCTACGCCACCGGCTCCGGCGGCGGCTGCGAGGAGTTCTGGTACCTGACCGTCCCCGACGCCGCCCCCTACTCCTGCAAGGCCGCCGACGGCCCCTACCGCGAGGTCCGCGTCTCCGTCGACGGACAGCTCGCCGGGCTCGCCGCACCCTTCCCGACCGTCTGGACCGGCGGCTGGTCCAACCCCTTCCTCTGGTACGTCACCCCCGGCCCGCGCGCCTTCGACGTCCAGCCCGTCGTCTACGACCTCACCCCCTACGCCGGCCTCCTCAACGACGGCCGCCCGCACCGCGTCGAGGTGGCCGTCGCCGGGGTCCCGGCCGGCCAGAGCGGCTGGAGCACCCCCGCCAACCTGCTGCTCTGGCAGGACCGGGGCCGGGGGGTCGTCACCGGGGCGCTGACCCGCCACGAGGAGACGGCCCCCACCGGATCCTCCCGCTGGACACCCGCCGCCCCCGGCGGCGAACACCGCCTCGACACCGACGGCGCGCACCGCCTCACCGTCGCCGGATACCTCGACACCTCGCACGGCCGCGTCACCACCACCGTCACCCGGGCCGTGGACCACACCTCGGCCCACCGCTGGACGGACGGCGAGAACCGCGACGCCCTCACCGCCACCTGGAACGACGAGGAGAGCGTCACCCGGGGCGCCGCCACCACCCGCACCACCCGGACCTACACCATGGACGGCGAGACCACCCTCGGCGCCGGCGACCGGCTGCGCACCGTCCTCTCCCTGGGCGACCGCGCCGACACCGTCACCCTGCGCGGCGGCCACCGGACCGGCCGGACCCTCCTCGACGACCGGTACACGGGCGACGCCTCGTACACGGCGAACGTCCCGCGCGAGCAGCGGCACGCGGTCGGCACCACCACCGCCCGCTACCAGCTGTACGGGGCGCCGATCGCCGGCGGATGTTACGACCGTACGGTGTCCACCGCCCAGGGCGCCCTCACGGCGGACCGCCGCCGCTGCTGACGGTGGCGCCCTCTACGATGACCGGCCATGGACACGAGTGAGGCCGGCAGACGGCTGGTCGACGGCCGTTTCGAACTGATCGCGCCCCTGGGCGCCGGAGGCATGGGAACGGTGTGGCGCGCCCGCGACATCGCCCTGCACCGCGAGGTCGCCCTCAAGGAGGTGCGCCCGCCGGACCCGGCCTCCGAGGCGGCCAACCCCGGGCTCTCCGACCAGATGCGCGAGCGCGCCGTGCGCGAGGCCCGGGCGTTGGCCCGCCTCGCGCACCCCGGCGTGGTGACGATCCACCACATCGTCGAGCCCGCGCCCGGGACCGACGGCCACCCGTGGATCGTGATGGAACTGGTCAAGGGCGGCTCCCTGCACGACCGGCTGGCCGAAGGCCCCCTGCCCGTCGCCGACGTGCTGCGGCTCGGGCTCGACGTCCTGTCGGCGCTGCGGGCCGCGCACGCCGAGGGCGTCCTCCACCGGGACGTGAAACCGGCCAACGTGCTGCTGCGGCCCGACGGCGCCGCCGTCCTGACCGACTTCGGCATCGCCGCCCTCGGCGGGGCCACCGCCCTCACCTCCACCGGCGTGCTGATCGGCTCGCCCGAGTACATCGCCCCCGAGCGGGCGCGCGGCGAGGAGGGGCTCGCCGCCTCCGACCTGTGGTCGCTCGGCATGATGCTGTACGTGGCCGCCGAGGGCACCCACCCGCTGCGCCGGGCCACCAGCCTCGCCACCGTCGTCGCCGTCCTCGACGACCCCATCCCGGCCCCGGTGCGCTCCGGCCCGCTGGGCCCCGTCCTGCAACGGCTGCTCGTACGGGACCCGGCCGTGCGGCCCGACGGGGCCGAACTGGAAGCGCTGCTCCGCGCCGCGAGCGCCGCTCCCGGCGGCTCCGCCCCGGTGCTCCCGCCGGCCTACGGGCCGCCCCTGCCCCCGGTGTCCGCCGCGCCCCCGACGTCCGACACCCGGCCCTTCGTCCCGGGCGGCGGCAACCCGTACGACCGCACCGCACCCGTCCCCGCGGCCGGCCCGCGCCGCCGCCGGCCCCTCCTGATCGGCGCCCTGCTCGCGGTGGCCCTCGCCGGCGGCGCCGTCGGCCTGGTCCAGGCGCTGCCCGACACGGGCTCCGGCTCCGCCGGCACGCACGCCAAGGGCGCCACGGCCGGGGCCGCCACGACCGGAGCCGCACCCGGAGCCACACCCGGCTCCACCGGCCGCGCGGCCGCCCCGGGCACCACCGCGTCCCGGCCGCAGGGCAGCCCCGCCGCCGCGGCCAAGGGCAGCCTGCTCACCCCCGACAACGTCCGCACCGCGATCGCGGCGTTCAAGCAGCAGACCGGGACCACCTCCTTCGTCGAGATGACCGTCTACGAGGGGTACGTGCTCGCCTCCATCCCCACCGCCGCCGGCGCCGGGACCTACGACCGCTACGAGTACCGCGACGGCCAGGTCAAGCGCGACGGCCCGGGCGGCACGATCGACGAGGCCGCGCCCCTCATCGACATGGCGGGCGTGAAGTGGGACGCCCTGCCCGGCCTCCTCGACAAGGCCCAGCAGGAACTCGGCGTGACCAAGCCGACCTCGCGCTACGTCATCGTCGAGCCCTGGCTGTTCGACGGCACCGCCGCCTCCATGCGGCCCTACCTCAGCGACGAGTACGGCCGGGGCGGCTACCTCTACGCCGACACCCAGGGCAACGTGAAGAAGGTCTACCGCTCCTGACATCGTGTCCCGTACCACCCCGTCCGGTACGCGGACACGTCTCCAGGGAGCGGACCCCACCATGCCCAGCTGGCGCACCACCCTCACCCGGGCCGGCATCACCGGCCGCGGGCTGCGCGACGACTACACCCGGGCCGCCCGCGGGGTCCTGCGCCGCGACCCCGCGCGCTTCGTCACCCTGCGCCTGCTGGCCGCGCCGCCCCTGGTGCCCTGGCTCGCGGCGGGCCTGGCCTTCATGAACCTCGTCGACGACGTCGCCGAGACGGGCACCCCGCGGCAGCGGGCCGCCGGCCTCGCCGAGCTCGCGACCCGCACCACCGCGGCCCTGGAGGGCGGCGGCGGTGCCGACCCGGTGCTGCGCGCCTACGCCCACGCGGTCCGCTCCCGGGGCCTGCCCGCCCACTGGGTCACCCGCTTCCTCGACGGCGCGGCCACCGCCGAGGCCGGCTTCGACGGCTTCGGCACCGAGGACGACTTCCAGGGCTACCTCGACGCCTACGCCTGGCCCGGGGTCCTGGTCTTCACCGGGCTCCAGTACCCGGGCGGGCCCGACCCCGACCAGGCCGCCGCCTGGCGCACCTTCGTGGACGCCGCCCAGCGCGTCGACTTCCTCGCGGACCTCGCCGGCGACCTCGCCGAGGGCCGACTCTGCATCCCGCGCGCCCGGCTCGCCGAGCACTCCGTCACCCGCGCCGACCTCGAAGCGGCCCGCGACACCCCGGCCGTACGGGCCCTCCTGGCCGACCAGTGCCGGCGCGCCCGTACCGCCCTCGACGCCGCCGACGACGGCATCCTCGACCGCACCGAACCCGGGCTGCGCCCCGTGGTCGCCGCCATGACGGAGCTCATGGGACACCAGCTCGCCGCCGTCGAGCGGGCCGGCGCGGGCGTCCTGCGCAAGGACGTCGGCTACGGCCTGGCGGCCCCGGCCGGGACCCTGCTGCGCGCCCTCCGCAGCCGCCGCTCGATATGACATTCGTACTGGTCGAGGCCGTACGGGCGGCTCTGCCGACGCCCCCGTACCGGTCCCTATCGTGGTGGTCATGACAGAGCAGCAGACCTCCGCACCCCCGCTCCGGCGGGACGGCGCGGGAGCCGACGGGGGAACGGGGACGGACATGCGGGACACGTGCGGGAGCGCGGACGGCGCGAAGGCCGAGCGGCAGGACCGCAAGGCGGAGCGGCAGGACCGCAAGGCGCAGTGGCAGGCCCGCAAGGCCGAGTGGCGGGCCGCCGAGAAGGCCCGCAAGGCGCGCGGCGAGGCCCCCGACTACGGCAGCGGCCCCATGGGGCCGCCGAACGCCTTCACCCTGCTGCCCTGGCTGCTCCTGGGCATGGGCGCCATCTCCAACATCGTCCACGGCGAGACCCCGAACCCGTGGATCGGCGCCCTCGGCCTGCTGCTCTTCAACTCCTTCTACGTCACCCTGGTGTTCCGGGCCTTCGACAAGCGGGCCCGGCAGTCGGCCACCACGCGCTGGTGCCTGGTCGCGCTCGGCGCCGTCACCTGCGCCATGGCCGCCGGGTACGGCGACAGCTGGCTGCTGTTCTTCCCGCTGCTGGGCCTGGCCACCGGTGCGGTGGTCCGGGGCCGCAGGCTCGCCCAGGTGATGTTCGGCATCAGCGCCCTCGCCGGGGTGATCGGCGGGCTGCGGGAGGGCTGGGACGCCATCGGCATCGTCTACGGGACCTTCCTGTCGGGCATGGTCACCGCCGCGATCCTCGCCCTGGCCGAGACGGTGCGTGAACTGCGCGACACCCGGCAGGAACTGGCACGTGCCGCGGTGGACCAGGAGCGGCTGCGCTTCTCCCGCGACCTGCACGACCTGCTCGGCCACACCCTGTCGGTGATCGTGGTGAAGTCGGAGGCGGCCCGGCGCATCGCCCCCCGGGACATGGAGGCCGCCCTCGGGCAGGTCCGTGACATCGAGACCGTCGGCCGCCAGGCCCTCACCGAGATCCGGGAGGCCGTCACCGGCTACCGCGAAGCCAGCCTGGCCTCCGAACTCGACCGCGCCCGGGGCGCGTTGACCGCCGCGGGCATCGAGCCCCTGGTCCGCCAGTCCGGGCCGCCGCTGCCCCCGCAGGCCGCCGCCCTGCTGGGCTGGGTGGTCCGCGAGGCCGCCACCAACGCGGTCCGCCACAGCGGCGCCACCAGCTGCGAGATCGAGGTGCGCGGCGGGGCGGAACGGGTCCGGCTGGTGATCACCGACGACGGCCACGGCGTAGGCTCGACCCCGCCGGGCAGCGGACTGACCGGCCTCGGAGAACGCCTCGCGGCCGCCGGCGGCACGCTGACCAGCGGGCCCGTCCCGGGCGGGGGCTTCCGGGTCAGTGCCGAACTCCCGGTGGAGACGGCCGCGGAAGGCGACGAGGGCAACGGATGATCAGGCTGCTGCTGGCGGAGGACCAGGGCATGATGCGCGGGGCCCTGGCCCTGCTGCTCGGGCTGGAGGAGGACATCGAGGTCGTGGCGCAGGTGGCCGCCGGGGACGAGATCGTGCCCGCCGCCCTCGACGCCCGGCCCGACGTGGCCCTCCTCGACATCGAACTCCCGGGCCGCAGCGGCCTCGACGCCGCCGCCGAGCTGCGCACGGCCCTCCCCGGCTGCCGGGTGCTGATCCTCACCACCTTCGGCCGCCCCGGCTACCTGCGCCGGGCCATGGAGGCGGGGGCCGCGGGGTTCCTCGTCAAGGACGGGCCGGTGGAGGAGCTGGCCGCCGCGGTCCGCCGGGTCCTGGCGGGGGAGACCGTGATCGACCCCTCGCTCGCCGCCGCCGCGCTCAGCGCCGGGCCGAACCCGCTGACCCCGCGCGAGGCCGACGTGCTGAACGCGGCCGCCGACGGGGCCACGGTCGCCGACATCGCGGCCCGGGTGCACCTGTCGGAGTCGACCGTGCGCAACTACCTCTCGGCGGCCATCGGCAAGACCGGCACCCGCAACCGTATGGAGGCCGTCCGCGCGGCCCGCCGTCAGGGCTGGCTCTGAGGCACGGCGGGGCCGCCGGGGCGCCGTCGCCGCTGGGTAGGGTGGGGGCGACAGCACACCGTCGAACGCAACGCGACGCCCGCCGACAGCGCGGACGGCGCGGAGACCGCCGAGAACGAGGAGCAGACGTGAGCGAGCCGGCGTCCATCGCCCTGCAGCAGGAGATCGCCCGGGAACTGGAGGTCGCCGAGACCTTCGACGCCGAGCGGGAGATCGAGCGCCGGGTGGCCTTCCTCGCCGAGCGGCTCACCTCCACCGGTCTGCGCTCCCTCGTGCTGGGCATCAGCGGCGGGGTGGACTCCACCACCGCCGGCCGGCTGTGCCAGCTCGCCGTCGAGCGGGCCCGCGAGGCCGGGCACGAGGCGCGGTTCTACGCGATGCGGCTGCCCTACGGGGTCCAGGCCGACGAGCACGACGCCCGGCTCGCCCTCTCCTTCATCCGCGCCGACCAGGTCCTGACCGTGGACGTGAAGCCGGCGAGCGACGCCGCCCTGGAGGCGGCGCGGGCCGCCGGCGTGGAGTTCCGCGACGCCCACCACCAGGACTTCGTCCACGGCAACATCAAGGCCCGGCAGCGGATGATCGCCCAGTACGCGGTGGCCGGCGCCCACGACGGCCTGGTGGTCGGCACCGACCACGCCGCCGAGGCGGTCTCCGGCTTCTTCACCAAGTTCGGCGACGGAGCGGCCGACCTGGTCCCGCTGACCGGCCTGACCAAGCGCCGGGTCCGCGCGGTCGCGGACGCCCTGGGCGCGCCCGCCGAACTGGTGTGGAAGGTCCCGACCGCGGACCTGGAGACCCTCGACCCGGGCAAGGCCGACGAGGACGCCCTCGGGGTCACCTACGACGACATCGACGACTTCCTGGAGGGCAAGCCGGTCGACGCGCGGGCCTTCGAGACGATCGTCCGCCGCTACCGGCTCACCGACCACAAGCGCCGGCTGCCGATCGCCCCGGGCCACCTCCCGGCTCAGTAGGCGCCGTTGACGTTGTCGATCGAGCCGTAGCGGGCGGCCGCGTAATTGCAGGCGGCCGTGATGTTCGCGACGGGGTCGTAGGAGTCCATCGCCGTGCCCGGCACGTGGTAGGCGCGGAACGTCGGGTCGATGACCTGGAGCAGCCCCTTGGAGGGAATGCCGGCCGCGGCGTTGGAGTCCCAGTTGTTGATGGCGAGGGGATTGCCGGAGGACTCCCGCATCACGTTGCGGTGGATTCCGTTGTAGCTGCCGGGAATCCCGTGCCGGGCCATGATGTCCAGCGACTGGCGGATCCAGCCGTCCAGGTTGTTCGCGTACGTCTTCACGGCGGCGGGCGCGGCGGCGGGCTTGGCGGCGAGCGCGGTGGCCCGGGCGGCGGCGGCCTTGGCCGCCCCGCCCAGGGTGAGCTTGAGGCCCGGGCGGATGACGGAGGGGTTGCCGCCGATGACCGTGCGGTTGGCCTCGTAGAGGGCCTGCCAGCCGCCGCTCACGGAATGCTCCGCCGCGATCTTCGCCAGCGTGTCGCCCCCGACCACCGAATAGATCACGGGGGCCGCCGCCGGCTGGGCGGCGGGCTTGGCGGCGGGGAGGGGCAGGGTGCTCGCGGCGGGCGCCGCGGCCGGCTGTGCGACGGCCGCGCCGGCCGTGGTCGCGCCGATCAGGGGGAGGGCGAGGGCCGCTCCGCCCGTGCCGGCGAAGGCCAGCTTTCGGGCGATCTTGTGCTGCTTCGGCCGGCGGTGCTTACCCGATGCGGGCATGGCGCATTTCCTCACGTGCGGGTGCGGGGAAGTCCCGGAGGCGGCCGGATTCGGCAGTCGGCCACCGGGAATGAAGGTGACCGTAGGCGAGCGCGCGGGGGCCGACAAGACGCGAATTCCACCCGGAGATCGACTTCCCGCGCACCGCCCGCCAAACGACCTTGAAAAACTTCTCGGGAAATCCGGGTTTCCCTTTCCGGGAAAAGGGAATCGACCCTTCCGGGGAAATTGATGTTGGCCCGGCGGGTGTGGCTCACATCACGACTCCTGCGGGCCCTCCGCCCTCGTTCCCAATACGGGCAATTCGCGGGCCGATGCCGCCGATTGGGGCGACCTGCGCGAGACTCTGAAATACCCTCAAACGCGGATGAAACGGGCGCGCTCCGGTGAGGTCAGAGCGCGGCCAGTTCCTTCAGGGCGGCCGCCACCGCCCCTTCGGACGCCGGAAGCACCGGAAGCCGTACGTCCGGCGTGGGGATCCGCCCCCGCGCGTGCAGCACGCCCTTGACCACCGCCGGGTTCGGCTCGGCGAACAGGGACGCCGACAGCCGCGCCAGCCCGTGGCCCAGCTCCCGGGCCCGTGCCGCGTCGCCCTCCCGCCAGGCCCCGGCCAGCTCCACGAACCGCTCCGTCGCCAGGTGCGCCGAGGCGAGGATCCCGCCCGCGGCGCCGAGCGCCAGCAGCGGGGACACGTACACGTCGTCGCCCGCCAGCACCGCGCACCCGTCCGGCAGGTCGCCCAGCAGCGCCACCGTCTCCTGGTCGATCCCGCCGGCCGCGTACTTCACCCCGGCCACCCCGGGCAGCGAGCCCAGCTCCCGCAGCGCGACGGCGTCCAGGGGCTGCCCCGTCCGGTACGGGATGTGATACACGATCAGCGGCACCGGGCTCACCGAGGCCAGCCGCGCGAAGTGGGCCAGCACCCCCGCCGCCCCCGGCCGCACGAACGGGGGCACGGTCACCAACGCCGCCACCGCCTCCGGCCGGCGCGTCAGCCGGGCCAGCGAGGCCTCCGCCGCCCGGGCCGAACCCGCTCCGGCCCCCACCGTGAGCGGCGCGCCCCGCTCCCGGCAGACCCGGGCGCAGACCTCGGTGACCAGATCGCGTTCGTCCTCCTCCAGGGCGGCCGCCTCGGCGGTGGTGCCCAGGGCGACGAGCCCGGCGGCGCCCGCGTCGAGCACCTCGTGCGCGAGGGCCTCCAGCGCGCCGGCGGCGACGTCCCCGCCGCGGGTGAAGGGGGTGACGAGCGGGACGTGGATCCCGCCGAGACGCGGCCCCGCCCTCCGGCCGGCCGTGCGCGGGCCGTACTGCTCCCCGTACTGCTCCCCGTACTGCTCCGCGTGCCGCTCCGTGTGCCGGTCTGTGTACCGCTCCGTGTACCGCTCCGTGTCCTGTCGCATGACCAAGAGCCTCGCCCGCCCCGAGCGCCGAATCCAGTTCACGTTCCTTACGTGATCCGTAAGCTGAGCCGATGCTCGACGTACGCCGCCTGCGGCTCCTGCGCGAACTCGCCCGCCGCGGCACCATCGCCGCCGTGGCCGAGGCCCTCGCCTACAGCCCCTCCGCCGTCTCCCAGCAGCTGGCCGTCCTGGAGCGGGAGGCCGGACTGCCGCTGCTGGAGCGCACCGGCCGCCGCGTCCGCCTCACCCCGGCCGCCCAGAACCTGGTCGGGCACGCCGAGGCGGTCCTGGAGCGGCTCGAACAGGCCGACGCCGAGCTCGCCGAGGCCCGCAGCGGACTCGCCGGGGTGCTGCGCGTCGGGGCCTTCCCCACGGCGACCCGCGCCCTCGTCCCCGCCGCCCTGGTCCACCTGGCCCGGCGCCACCCGGCGCTGGAGCCGATGGTCCACGAGACCGACCCGGCGGCGGTCGCGCACGCGCTGCGGGCCGGGGAGCTGGACGTGGCCCTGGTCCACGAGTACGACTTCGTCCCCGTGCCCGCCGAGCCGGGGCTGGCCACCCGCCCGCTGTACGGGGAGGCGATGTACCTGGCCGCCCCCGCGGCGGGGCCGGGACCGGCGGACGGACCGGAGACCGTACCGGCCGCGGGCTCCGCCGCCGGCCCCGAACAGGGCCCGGCCCTGCGCGCCCACCGGGACGCGCCCTGGATCACCGCCACCCCCGGCACCCTCTGCCACACCATGACCCTGCGGGCCTGCCAGGCCGCCGGGTTCACCCCGCGCGTGCGGCACCGCATCGACGAGTTCGCCACCGTCCTCGCGCTGGTCGCCGCCGGCCAGGGCGTGGCCCTCGTCCCCCAGCTCGGGGTGGCCGGCCCTCCCGACCCCGCCGTCACCCTGACCCGCCTCCCCATGGAACGCCGCACCAAGATCGCCTTCCGCAGCGGGGCCGGCGCACACCCCGCCGTGGCCGCCTTCGCCGCCTCGCTCCGGGCCTGCGTACCACCGGATCCGGCCGTACCGCGCGCCGGGGCGTGACACAACTCCCGTACCGTGCGCCGTCCGTGTACGTTCGGTGATCCAGACCGATCCGATCAGAACGGGGTACGACGTGACACATCGCGTACGAGGAGTCATCGCGCGGAGCAAGGGCGCACCGGTGGAGACGACCACGATCCTCGTGCCCGACCCGGGCCCGGGCGAGGCCCTGGTCAAAGTCCAGGCCTGCGGGGTCTGTCACACCGACCTGCACTACCGCGAGGGCGGCATCAACGACGCGTTCCCCTTCCTCCTCGGCCACGAGGCGGCCGGCGTGGTCGAGTCCGTCGGCCCCGACGTCACCTCCGTCGCCCCCGGCGACTTCGTGGTCCTCAACTGGCGCGCCGTGTGCGGCGCCTGCCGGGCCTGCAAGCGCGGCCGCCCCTGGTACTGCTTCGCCACCCACAACGCCACCCAGCCCATGACCCTGGAGGACGGCACCCCGCTCTCCCCGGCCCTGGGCATCGGCGCCTTCGCGGAGAAGACCCTCGTCGCCGCCGGCCAGTGCACCAAGGTCGACCCGGCCGCCTCGCCCGCCGCCGCGGGGCTCCTCGGCTGCGGGGTGATGGCCGGCCTCGGCGCCGCCCTGAACACCGGCAACGTCGGGCGCGGCGACTCGGTCGCCGTCATCGGTTGCGGGGGCGTGGGCAACGCGGCCGTCGCCGGCGCCCGGCTGGCCGGCGCCTCGAAGATCATCGCCGTGGACCTGGACGACCGGAAGCTGGAGTGGGCGCGCGGACTCGGCGCCACCCACACCGTCAACGGGCGTACACAGGACGTGGTCAAGGCGATCCAGGAGCTGACCGGCGGCAACGGCGCGGACGTGGTCGTCGAGGCCGTCGGCCGCCCCGAGACCTACCGGCAGGCCTTCTACGCCCGCGACCTGGCCGGCACCGTCGTGCTGGTCGGCGTGCCGACGCCGGAGATGAAGCTCGAACTCCCGCTCCTCGACGTCTTCGGCCGCGGCGGCGCCCTCAAGTCCTCCTGGTACGGCGACTGCCTGCCCGAGCGCGACTTCCCGCTCCTGATCGACCTCTACCTCCAGGGCCGGCTCGACCTCGACGCCTTCGTCTCCGAGACCATCCCGCTCGACGGGGTCGAGGAGGCCTTCGCCCGCATGGAACGCGGCGAGGTCCTGCGCTCGGTCGTCGAGTTCTGACCCGGTGACGGCGGGGGCGGTTCCGTAGACTCGCCCGGACCACACCCCCGCCCGCCCCGGCCGCGACCCCGGCCGGGCTCCGGCGGGGGCCCGCACCCACACCCCAGGGGCCGTCCTTGAGCAGCCGCCGCAGCCACAGCTACCGCCAGCCCGGTGTCGTCCTCACCGACCACCACTTCACCGTGCCGCTCGACCACGCGCGCCCCGACGGGGAACACATCGAGCTGTACGCCCGCGAGGCCGTGGCGGCCGGCAAGGACCCCGAGCGGCTGCCTTGGCTGCTCTACCTGGAGGGCGGCCCCGGCTTCGGCGCACGGCGCTTCACCGGCCGGCAGGCCTGGCTGGAACGGGCCCTCGCCGACTACCGCGTCCTGCTCCTCGACCAGCGCGGCACCGGCCGCTCCACCCCGGCCAACCGCCAGACCCTGCCCCTGCGCGGCACCCCCGAGCAGCAGGCCGAGTACCTCGCCCACTTCCGGGCCGACTCCATCGTCCGCGACGCCGAGACCGTCCGCCGCACCCTGACCGGCGGCGCCCCCTGGACCGTCCTCGGCCAGAGCTTCGGCGGGTTCTGCACCACCCACTACCTCTCCACCGCCCCCGAGGGC
The DNA here is from genome assembly GCF_055580265.1 of Streptomyces sp. NPDC032091. Lineage (NCBI taxonomy): Bacteria > Bacillati > Actinomycetota > Actinomycetes > Kitasatosporales > Streptomycetaceae > Streptomyces > Streptomyces sp. NPDC032091. Next base: position 140,622 of record NZ_JBVILR010000016.1, read on the forward strand.
CTCACCGCCGCCCTGATCACCGGCGGCCTGCCCTCCCTCGACGCCCCCGCGACCCAGGTCTACGAGGCCGCGTACCCGCGCGTCGAACGCAAGAACCTCGCCCACTACGCCCGCTACCCCATGGACGTGGAACGCGCCCGCCGCATCGCCGCCCACCTCGCCGAGCGGCCCGCCGAACTCCCGGGCGGCCACCGGCTCACCACCGAGGCCTTCCAGTCCCTCGGCCTGCTCCTCGGCACCGGCGACGGCAGCCACCAGCTCCACTACCTCCTCGAAGACGCCTTCGTCACCACCCCGGCCGGACCCGCCCTCTCGGACGCCTTCCTCGAAGCGGTCCGCTCCCACCTCTCCTTCGCCGGCCACCCCCTCTACGCCCTGCTCCACGAGGCCATCTACGCCCAGGACCCCGCCGCCCCCACCGGCTGGGCCGCCGAACGGGTCCGCGCCGCCCACCCGCGCTTCGACGCCGCGAAGACCCTCGGCGGCGACGGCCCCCTCATGTTCACCGGCGAGACCATCCACCCCTGGCACTTCACCACCGACCCCGCCCTGGTCCCGCTGCGCGACACCGCCGAACTCCTCGCGGCCCGCACCGGCTGGCAGCCCCTCTACGACCCCGCGCGGCTGGCCGCGAACGAGGTCCCGGTGGCGGCCGCGGTCTACCACGACGACATGTACGTGGACACCGACCACTCCCTGCGCACCGCCCGCACGATCCGCGGCCTGCGCACCTGGGTGACGGACGAGTACGAACACGACGGCGTCCGCGCGGGCGGCCCCCACGTCCTGGACCGCCTCCTGACTCTCCTCGACGACTAGAGGCGGCGGCGGGCGTGGCGTCGTGATGTGTGCGGGCCGCCGGGTGATGATGGCGCGGTGCGACTTGATCACGTGTCCTATGCGGTGGCCCGCGACAGCTTCGCCTCGACCGTCCAGTGGATCGGATCCGCCCTCGGCGCCGGGTTCGTCGACGGCGGCGTGCACCCGCGCTTCGGCACCCGCAATTTCATCCTCCCGCTGAGCGGCGGCACCTACGTCGAGGTCGTCACCACGCTCGACCACCCCGCCGCCGACCGCGCGCCCTTCGGCCAGGCGGTCGCCCGCCGCGCCGCCGAGGGCGGCGGCTGGCTCGGTTGGGTGGTCTCCGTCGACGACATCTCCCCGGTCGAGGACCGCCTCGGCCGCACCTCGGCCGAGGGGCACCGCGTCCGCCCCGACGGGTTCGACCTGAGGTGGAAGCAGATCGGCCTGCTGGAGCTGCTGGAGGACCCGCAACTGCCCTACTTCCTCCAGTGGCTGGTCCCCGACGAGGAGCGCCCGAGCGCCGACCCGCGCACCTCCACCACCATCCACGGGGTCTCCCTCGCCGGCGACGCCGCCTCCATCGCCGAATTCCTCGGCGAGCCGGCCGACCACCCCCTCGACCAGATCGACGTCACCTGGGTCGAGGACGAGGAACCGGGCCTGGTCTCCGTCGAGTTCGCCACCGCCCACGGCCCGGTCACGATCTGACCCCCCGCCCCCGGCGGTCCCATCGCCTAGGGTGCGAGGCATGACCGAACAAGCTGATCAGCAGGCGCCCTTGCAGCCGATGCCGGCCGACTGGTGGCGCGCGCTCGCGGTGGTCGCCCACCCCGACGACCTGGAGTACGGCTGCGCGGCGGCCATCGCCCACTGGACCGACGGCGGCCGCGAGGTCGCCTACGTGCTCGCCACCCGAGGCGAGGCCGGCATCGACGGGGTCGACCCCGACGCGTGCGCCCCGCTGCGCGAGGCCGAGCAGCGCGCCAGCGCGGCCGTCGTCGGGGTCTCCACGGTGGAGTTCCTCGGCCATCGCGACGGCGTCATCGAGTACGGGCCGGCCCTGCGCCGGGACATCGCGGCGGCCATCCGGCGCCACCGCCCCGAGCTGGTGATCACGCTCAACCACCGGGACACCTGGGGCGGAGCGGAGGGCGGCGGGAACTGGAACAGCCCCGACCACAAGGCCGTCGGCCGGGCCGTCCTGGACGCCGCCGGCGACGCCGGCAACCGGTGGATCTTCCCCGAGCTCATCTCCGAGCAGGGCCTGGAGCCCTGGGACGGGGTGCGCTGGGTCGCGGTGTCGGGCACCACCACGCCCACCCACGCCGTCGAGGCGGGGCCCGGGCTGGAGCGCGCCGTGCACTCCCTGCTGGAGCACAAGGCGTACATCGCGGCGCTGACCGACCAGGACCCGCAGGAGTACGTCCGCGCCTTCCTGACCGGCAACGTCCAGCAGGCGGCGGCCCGGTTCGGCGGGGTTCCGGCGGTCGCGTTCGAGGTCTTCCCCCGCTGACCGCGGCCGCCTAACCTGACGGACTGTCAGCCAGGGGTCGTCGGGGGGCGGTAGACGGTGATCGACACGATCGGCACGGACATCGGCGAGGGGGAGGAACGCCTCCGGCTGGAGGTGGAGGACGGGATCGCGGTCCTCACCCTCTGTCGCCCCGACCGGCTCAACGGCTGGAGCTGGGAGTCCACCCGCCAGCTGGGCCTCCTCGCCGACCGGATCCGCTTCGACCCGGCGGTGCGCGCGGTCCTGCTGCGGGCGGAGGGTCGGGCCTTCTGCGCGGGCATCGACGTGACCGCCCCCGGCGGCGCCATCACGGGGGACTCCACGGCCCAGCGGACCCGGAACTACTACGAGGGCATCCGCTGGGTCCACGAGCGCTTCGCGGTCCTCTCCCGCCTCCCCCAGCCCGTCGTCGCCGCCGTCCAGGGCTACTGCCTGGGCTTCGGCTTCGAGCTGGCCCTGATGGCGGACATCCGGGTGGCCGCCGAGGACGCCGTCTTCGCCCTGCCCGAGGCGCAGCTGGGGGTGGCGGTGGACGCCGGCGGTGACCTGCGCATCGCCCGGGAGGCGGGCGCGGGCTGGGCCAAGCTGCTGGCCCTGACCGGCCGCCGGATCGACGCCGCGACCGCCGAGCGGCTGGGCCTGGTCCAGTCGGTGGTACCGGTGGCCGAGCTGGACACCGCTGCCGGGGCCCTGGCGGCGGAGATCGCCGCGAACGCCCCGCTCGCCGTCCAGGGCATCAAGCGGGCGGTCGACGCCTACGCCGACGCAGCCCTCCCGGCGGCCCTCGACCGGGTCGCCCTGACCGCCGCCCTGACCCTGTCCTCCGAGGACGCCCACGAGGGCTACACCGCCAAGGCCACCCACCGCCCCCCACACTTCAGGGGCGCCTAGCCCGTCTCCCGGTCTGGGCATCCGGCACCATGACCCGATGGCCTCCACACCGCCCACGGACCCCGACCGCGCGACGCCCGCACCCGCCCGGCCGGCCCGCACCCGCGCGGCGGCGGTGGCGGCCGCGGCGCTGACCGTCGTCGCGGGGCTGGGGCTCAGGGCGGTGGCGGTGGGGGAGGTGGCCAAGTACGGCGGCGACGCGCTGTACACCGTCCTGCTGCTGACGCTCGTCGTCGCGGCCGCCCCGCGGCTGTCGCCCGCGCGGGCCGCCGCGCTCGCGCTCGCCGCCGGCTGGGCGGTCGAGTTCCTCCAGCTCGGCCCGGTGCCCGCGGAGCTCTCCCGGCGCAGCACCCTCGCCCGGCTCGTGCTCGGATCCACCTTCAACCCGCCCGACCTGGCCTGGTACGCGGTCGGCGCCGCCGCGGGCTGGCTGGTCCACTCCACGCTGCGACGGCCCTATGGGTGGTACAGCTCCTGGGCGCGGGCGGAATCGATGGGTCGGTCCTGGGGCAGGTGTAGGAAGTAGTCCAGCTGCCACGCCTGCGCAGTGCCGGCTTGGCGGTTGGTGGTGGTCACCCAGGGCGGGTAGACGCGGAAGGCTCGTTTCCCACCGGAGCCGTCTGCTGATGCGACACCGTGTTGGCAGAGCGCGTCCATGGGAAAGACGAACTGGCCGAAGTGATGATGGTCGCAGGTGCTGACGACGAAGAGGTCGACGGGGTCGGTGGCGTCGAAAGGCTGGATGGGCCCGCCCGGGGACCTCTTCCATACGGTGACGAACTGGCCGACCTTGGTCGGGGTCGTCTTGGCAGCGCGGAATCGGATGGCGAGTCCGTCAAGGGTGAAGGCGTGGGCGGCGTATGCGGCACTCTCGGTTTCTGGGGCCGGCTGCGAGCAGGTGAACCCGCAGGGGTCGTAGACGAGCGCTTTCGCCGCCAGGAGATCTCTGTGGGCTGGGGTGGTGTCCGACCACGGTGTGAATCCGGTGGGGTGGAGATCGGGTGAGTGCCCGCGGTTCGTCGCCATTCGTTCACCCTGTCACGAATGCCTTCGGAGCGGTGGCTGAGGTTCGTGGACTCCCGCTTGGGTGAGATGTTCGACAACCATTGGATCGTCGACTCCACGCCGGTGGAATGCGGTCGCTCGCGTCCTACCGTGAAGCGGTCGGACATGGCCGGCTGGGCCGGATACGGGTACTGCGCCAGCCACAGCCGGTTCTTCTGGGGCCTGCGCCTGTTCCTGGTATGCACCCCGGCCGGGATGCCCATCCTGTGGGCTCTTGCCAACCCGAAGATCAGTGCGACAGCTGATCGAGTCGGTCAACGACACCCTCAAGGGCCAGCTCGACCTGGAACAGCACGGCGGCCGGACCTTCGAAGGCGTCGCGGTCCGCGTCGACCAGCGCGTTCTCGCGATGGCCGCCGCGATCTGGCACGACCACAGGACCGGCCAGCCGGTCACACGCTCCCTCATCGCCTACGACCACTGATCACATCGGAATGACTCGTCTAGGGGGTCTCCGTCCGGCGCAGGTCGCGGAAGCTCCTGTGTTCGGCCAGCATCAGCTCCGCGAAGGAGTCGTGGCGCCGTGGTCCGTATCCGCTCCATGCGGAGTACCGGTACGCGGCCCACTCGCCGTCGCCGTTCACGTCTCCGGGGTCGAGGAGCAGCCAGGTCTGGTCCCCCGTCAGGGATATCTGCACCGCGCGGTTCCAGCGGGCGCTCTCGTACTCCGCCCCCTCGTCACCGTCTTCGGCCGCGCCCTCCCCGTCGTCCTCGTCGTCCTCGTCCTCCTCGTCGAGGTCCGCCTCCAGGTCCTCCCGCTCCCACATCGTGAGGTCCTCAAGGAGGGAGGGCGTCAGTTCCCGGACCGGCCCGACCCGCGCCGCGGGTGCGAGCAGTTCCACGAACTCCCCGGCCCACCGCCACCCGTCGGTGATCTCAAGGAACGAGCGGTAGGAGGGCGGCAGCGGGGCCCCGAGCCGGGCTTCGAGCGCGGCGATGCGCTCCGGCGGGGCCGGATCGAAGCCCAGCCAGCCGAGTGCCGGCTCCGAGGGCTCCTCGGCCCGCCGCGCGGCGTCGCGCTCGGCGCTCCAGGTGCGCAGGAAGGGTTCCCAAGCGTGGATCTTCATGCTCCCGATGGTGCCGCACCCCACTGACAACGCCCGCGCCGGGGGCCGTGGCCGGGATTTCCCCGCTCACGGAGTGAACGGGCCGCGCCCCAGTTGCTCGCGCACCGGCACCACCTCCGGCTGGACCAGCGCCCGCCGCTGCCAGTTCGCCCCGTCTACCACCAGCGTGTGGCCGGTGATGAAGGCGGCGTAGGGCGAAGCCAGGAAGGTCGCGGCCCACCCCAGCTCGCGGGGCGCCCCCACCCGCAGCGCGGGCTGGCGGCCGTCCTTGTCGTCCGGCGCGGCGCGCTCCAGCCCGTCCCGGATGTCGCCGGTCATGTCGGCGTGCGGGAACAGCCCGGGTACGAGGCCGTTGATCCGGATCCCGTACGGGCCCCACTCCACGGCGAGGGTCTCCACCAGGTTCTTCACCCCGGCCTTCGCGGCCGCGCTGTGGGCGAAGCCGGGCCCGCCGGTCCAGGCGTACGAGGCGCCGATGCTGACGATCGCCCCCGGTGTGCCGGCGGCGAGGTGGCGGCGGCCGAACTCCCGGGTCATGAACCAGGTGCCGGTGAGGGTGGTGTCCACCACCGCCCGCCAGGCGTTGGGGGAGAGGTCCTCGGCGGGGCAGGGGAAGTTGGCCGCCGCGTTGTTGACCAGCACGTCCGGCGGTCCGGCCGCGGCCGCCGCGGCGTCGAAGACCTCCGCGACCCGCTCGGGGTCGCGGATGTCGCAGACGGCGGCCGCCACCCGGCCCGCGCCGGGCACGGCCGCCAGCTCCTCCCGGGCCGCGGCGAGCGGTCCGGCGCGCCGGCCGGCGATCACCAGGTCGGCGCCGAGCCGCGCGAACTCGGCGGCGATGGCCTTGCCCAGCCCGGTGCCGCCGCCCGTCACCAGCACCACCTGCCCCCCGTACGTGCCGGGGGGCAGGGCGGCCGCGCCGAGCGGCGGGGGCGCGGGCAGCCCGCGCCGGGTCTCGTCGGTCATGGGGCATCGATAGCGCGTGGGGGCTCGGATCGCCAGGCCCGCGCGCCGGGCGGCTACCGGGGCAGGTACGCCTGCCGCGTGGCGCAGGTCCAGATCACCGGCTTCAGCGTGCCGGCCGCGTTGACGGCCACGCCGCCGACCCGGCCGTCGTCGGCGACCGACGAGGCGGCACTGGCCTGGTTCGCCGTCAGCCGGGGCAGGGCGAGCACCGGTCCCGTACCCGGCCACAGCTGTGCCTGGTCGGGGAGGGTCTGCTCGTCCGGGTGGAACTTGGCGGTGCCCACCGACACGCCGGTGGTCGGGCTGATCGCCTCCAGGGTGCCGTAGGGGTGGGTCTTCAGCACGCCGGGGACGCCGATGGGGCCGGGGTGGGGCGGGGCCCAGACCAGCGGCTGGTACCGGTACGCCATGCCGTTCCAGTCGTAGCCCACGACGCGGCCGCTCTCGTCGATGTCCTGGACGTGGCTCTCGTTCGCGCTGCTGGCCAGGGCCTGGGCCGGGCCGCCCGCCGCGGGCCAGAGCACCGGGTAGGTCCCCTCCTGGTGCTCGCCCGTCTCCGGGACCTCGTAGTCCTCGCGGGCCATGCCGAGGACGTCGCCCTTGTCGTTGATGCCGGTCACGAACTCGATCCGGGTCCCGGGGGCGGCGCCCGCCGGAACGGGCAGGTCGCGGACCTTCAGGCCGTCCTTCCAGACGGAGCCCCGGCCCGCCCGGGTGGCCGAGACGACGTACCCGGCGTCGTTGACGTCGGCGTCGGCGGACAGGAAGTCGCTCCCGGGCAGCCGGGTGACCGCGGCGTCGCCCGCCCGGTAGGTGAAGAGGTGGCCGTCGGCGCCGAGGACGGCGCCCACCATCAGCCCGCTCTTGTTCACGGCGAGCACGGCGCCCGAGGCGTTGGCGTCGGGCAGCGGGACCTTGTGGAGCCGGGTGCCGGTCCAGTAGGCCGGCCTGCCGCCGGAGAGGCCGACGGACAGGTTGCCGGTGCCGAGGCCGAGGACCCCCTCGGCCTGCGGGCCGCCCCCCTGGTAGCCGCCGGTCCCGGCCGAGCCGAGCACCTGGATGCGGGGCGTGCAGCCGGTGGCCGCCGTGGCCGGCCCGGCCGCGGTGACGACGCCGGCCAGGACGAGGGCGGCGGACGCCGCGGCGGTGGCGCGGCGCGTGCGGGTGCGCGTATGGGTGCGCGTGCGGGTGCGCGTGCTGTTCATGGTGGTGTTCCCCCCGTGGTGGGTGCCCATGGGGCGGCCGGAGCCCCACGGTGCGTCATATGCCCCGGAAAAGGGGCGGGTTGATGCTATCTCCCGGTACTCCTGTTCACCCCTCGTTCGTACGTGTGAAGGCGGAGCGGAGGGCCGGTCCCCGCCCGGCAGGGGCGGCGTCCGCGGTCCGGCCCGTTCCGCGAAGGGTTCCCAAGGCGTCAAGCGACCGCTTAGTATGCCGCCGAGCGTGGTTCCTCGACGGCGGCTGGAGGCCCCGGATGCAGGCTTGGCGAGTACACACGACCGGAGAGCCCCGCGAGGCCATGCGCCTCGAAGAGGTCCCCGAACCGGTACCCGGCGAGGGCGAGGTCAGACTCAGGGTGCTCGCCGCGAACGTGAACTTCCCCGACGCGCTCCTCGCCCGGGGCCAGTACCAGATCCGGCCCCCGCTGCCCTTCACCCCCGGAGTCGAGGTCTGCGGCGAGACCGCGGACGGCCGGCGCGTCATCGCCAACCCGAGCCTGCCCCACGGCGGATTCGCCGAGTACGTGACCGCCCCCGCGCGCGCCCTCCTCCCCGCCCCCGACGCCCTCGACGACGCCGAGGCCGCGGCCCTGCACATCGGCTACCAGACCGGCTGGTTCGGCCTGCACCGCAGGGCGCGGATCCGGAGCGGGGAGACCCTCCTCGTGCACGCCGCCGCGGGCGGGGTCGGCAGCGCCGCCGTCCAGCTCGGCAAGGCCGCCGGGGCCACCGTCATCGGGGTCGTCGGCGGCAAGGCCAAGGCCCGCACCGCCGAGGAGCTCGGCTGCGACCTCGTCATCGACCGCACCGCCGAGGACCTCGTCGCGCGCGTCAAGGAGTTCACCGGCGGCCGCGGCGCCGACGTCGTCTACGACCCCGTCGGCGGCGAGGCCTACACCGCCTCCGCCAAGTGCGTGGCCTTCGAGGGCCGCATCGTGGTCGTCGGCTTCGCCGGCGGCACCGTACCCGCCCCCGCCCTCAACCACGCCCTGGTGAAGAACTACTCGATCCTCGGCCTGCACTGGGGGCTGTACGCCGCCAAGGACCCCGCCGCCGTCCTCGCCTGCCACACCGAACTCACCCGCCTCGCCGCCGAGGGCACGGTCAAGCCCCTGGTCAGCGAACGGGTCCCGCTCGCCGGAGCCGCCGACGCCGTCCAGCGCGTCGCCGACGGCACCACCACCGGCCGGCTGGTCGTCGTACCGTCCCTGCCGGACGGCGGCGCCCGATGACCCCCACCGCCGAGGACCTGCTCGCCCGCACCCGGGACCTGCTCGCCGCCCACCCGCCCGGAACCACCGCCCCCGCCGAGTTCCTGCGCGCCCGCTTCGACGCCGGACTCGCCTGGGTCCACTACCCCGTGGGCCTCGGCGGGCTCGGCGCCCCCCGCACCCTCCAGGCCGTCGTCGACGCCGAGCTGGAGGCCGCCGGGGCCCCCGACAACGACCCGCGCCGGATCGGCATCGGCCTGGGCATGGCGGCGCCCACGATCCTCGCCTACGGCACCGAGGAGCAGAAGCGCCGCTTCCTGCGCCCGCTGTGGCTGGGGGAGGAGGTCTGGTGCCAGCTCTTCAGCGAGCCCGGAGCCGGCTCCGACCTGGCCGCCCTCGCCACCCGCGCCGTCCTCGACGAGGAAGCCGGCACCTGGGTGGTCGACGGCCAGAAGGTGTGGACCTCCAGCGCCCACACCGCCCGCTGGGCCATCCTCATCGCCCGCACCGACCCCACCCTCCCCAAACACCGGGGCATCACCTACTTCCTGTGCGACATGCACGCCCCCGGCGTCGAGGTCCGCCCGCTGCGCCAGATCACCGGCGAGGCCGAGTTCAACGAGGTCTTCCTCACCGGGGTCCGCATCCCCGACGCCCACCGCCTCGGCGAGGTCGGCGAGGGCTGGGCCGTCGCCCGCACCACCCTGATGAACGAACGCGTCTCCATCGGCGGCATGCGCCTGCCGCGCGAGGGCGGCATGATCGCCCCCGTCGCCGCGGCCTGGCGCGAACGCCCCGAGCTGCGCACCCACGCCCTGCACCAGCGGCTGCTCGGCCTCTGGGTCGAGGCCGAGGTCGCCCGCCTCACCGGCGAACGGCTGCGCCAGCAGCTCGCGGCCGGCCAGCCGGGCCCCGAGGGCAGCGGGATGAAGCTGACCTTCGCCCGTCTCAACCAGGAGATCAGCGGCCTGGAGGTGGAACTCCTCGGCGAGGAGGGCCTCCTGTACGAGGACTGGACGATGCGCCGCCCCGACATCGTCGACTTCACCGGCCGCGACGCCGGATACCGCTACCTGCGCGCCAAGGGCAACAGCATCGAGGGCGGCACCAGCGAGATCCTCCTCAACATCGTCGCCGAACGCGTCCTCGGACTGCCCGCCGAGCCGCGCGACGACAAGGACACCCCCTGGAAGGACCTCGCCCGATGACCGCACGCCCGCCGCGGCCGGGCCACCCGGCCCCCCGCGCCCCCATCGACCTGCTCTACTCCGACACCGAGGAGGAACTCCGCGCGGCCGTACGGTCCCTGCTCGCCGACCGCTGCGACCCCGCGTCCGTCCTCGCCCGGGCGGAGACCGGCCGCCCCCACGACCCGGAGCTGTGGCGCACCCTGGCCGCGGAGATCGGCGCCGCCGGACTGCTCGTCCCCGAGAAGCTGGGCGGGGCGGGCGCCGGCCACCGGGAGGCCGCCGTGGTCCTGGAGGAGCTGGGCCGGGCCGTGGCCCCCGTCCCGTACCTGACCGGCTCCGTCCTCGCGACGGAGATCCTGCTCGCCTGCGCCTGCGACAGCCCCGAAGCGGCCGAGCTGCTACGGGAGGTCGCGGCCGGCCGGCTCGTCTGCGTCCCCGCCCTCCCCCTCACCCAGGCCCCCGGCGCGCCCCTGCCGGCGCTGCTCCACGACGCCGGCGGCGGGGTGCTCAGCGGTACCGTCACCTCCGTCGCCGACGCGGTGGCCGCCGATGTCCTGCTCGTCCTCGCCGACACCGGGCTCCACGCGGTCCCCGCCGACCGCGCCGTCCTGCACCCGGTGGTCCCCCTGGACCTGACCCGCCCGCCGGCCGCCGTCACCCTCGACGCGGCCGCCGGAACCCGCCTGGCGGACCCCGCCACCGCGCGGGCGGCCGTCGCCGGGGCCCTGCTGTCCGGCGCGGGCCTGCTGGCCTCGGAGCAGCTCGGGCTGGCCGAGTGGTGCCTCACCGAAACCGTCGGGTACCTGCGCGGGCGCCACCAGTTCAACCGCCCCGTCGGCTCCTTCCAGGCACTCAAGCACCGCCTGGCCCAGCTGTGGCTGGACGTGGCCTCCGCCCGGGCGGCCGCCCGCGCCGCCGCCGACGCCCTCGCGACGGGCGCCCCCGACGCGCCCCTGACGGTGGCCGTCGCCCAGGCCCACTGTTCCGGGGTCGCGGTCCGCGCGGCCGAGGAGTGCGTCCAGCTGCACGGCGGCATCGGCATGACCTGGGAACACCCCGCGCACCTCTACCTCAAGCGGGCCAAGGCCGATTCGCTCGCGCTCGGCACCGCGGGCCACCACCGCGGCCTGGTGGCCGACTTCGCGGAACTCCCGGCTCCGTAGCGCCTCATACGCCGGCCGGGCTGGATTCCGCGCAGCGGCATTCCAGCCCGGCCGGCGTATGAGCGCACCGGGCGCGCAGCGGACCCGTCACGCACAGGTGACCTCCCCCCGCCACTCGGCGTTAGACCGCGTACGCGGACCACCGAGCGAGGGAGACCCATGCACGCCAGCGCCAGCGCCACCCGCACCCGCCGCGCGTTCCTCCGTACCGTGTTCGGCGGCGCCGCCCTCGCCGGTACGGCCGCCGCGCTGGCCCCGGTCCTGCGCGCCCGCCGCCCCCGGCAGACGCTCGGCCCGGCGCCGCTCACCGAGGAGACCTACCGCGGCCGGCACATCAGCGTCGACCCCGTCGCGGCGGTGGTGCACATCGACGGCCGGCCCCTGCACGTCATGCGCCGCGCCGACGGCAGCTACCTCAGCGCGGTCAACCACTTCCAGTCCTACGGGACCCCGCTGGAGCTCGCCCGCGCCGCCGTCGACGAACTCGGCACCACCCAACTGGCCTTGGCCGCCCCGCACCACGGCTGACGGCCGGGAACCAGGAGGACCCCCGCGGTGTACACCCGGCACAACCAGAAGAACCTCACCGGCGCGCAGAAGAAGAAGTTCACGGCCGCGCTGCTGGAACTCAAGCGCAACGGCACCTACGACGAGTTCGTGCGCACCCACGGCACCTACTTCGTGCCGGACCGGGACCGGAAGCTGCGCGTGGGGCACATGTCCCCGTCGTTCTTCCCATGGCACCGCGGCTACCTGCTGGAGTTCGAGAAGCGCCTGCGGGACCTCGACCCCACCCTCTCCATCCCCTACTGGGACTGGACCGCCGACTCCAGCCCCGTCTCCTCCCTCTGGGCCGACGACTTCCTCGGCGGCACCGGCCGGGAGGGCGACCTCCAGGTGACGACGGGCCCCTTCGCCTACGACCGGGGGAACTGGACGATCACCGTCGGTGTCAGCGAGGCCCCGTTCCTCACGCGCAACCTCGGCCGGCCGGCCAGCCCGATCTCCCTGCCGACCGCCGCCGAACTCCAGTGGGCGATCGACGACCCCGTCTACGACTCCTCGCCCTGGAACTCCACCACCGAGGGCGGCGGCTTCCGCAACAAGCTGGAGGGCTGGGCCGCGCCCAAGAGCGAGCGCTGGCGCAACCACAACAAGGTCCACCAGTGGATCGGCGGCCACATGACGGGCGCCACCTCGCCCAACGACCCCGCGTTCTGGCTGCACCACGCCTTCGTGGACCTGATCTGGGACCGCTGGCAGCAGCGCCACCCCGGCTCCGGCTACCTGCCGGCCGCCCCCCTGCCGCCCGGCGACCTCCAGCGCGGCCGGGTGATCTCCCTGGACGAGCCGATGCCCCCGTGGGACATCACCCCCCGCGAGATGCTCGGGCACGCCGGGATCTACCGATACGACTGACCGCCGCGCCCCTCCGGTGGCGGCCCCGCGTACGGAAAGGGCCCCCGCCGGACGGCGGGGGCCCTTCAGCCGGTCGGGCGCAGGAGGCGGTCAGCCGCCGTAGCTGCCACCCTCGGTGTGGTGGTGGTCGCCACCGCCGGAGGCGTTGACGCAGGTGTTGCCGAAGGCCGGGTTCAGCAGGGCGATCACGTTGACGGTGTTGCCGCACACGTTGACCGGGATGTGAACCGGAACCTGAACGACGTTGCCCGACAGGACACCGGGGGAGCCGACCGCCGCACCGTGCGCTCCGGCATCGGCGACGGCCAGACCGGCGCCGGCGGCCATGGTGCTACCGGCGACAGCGGTGATGGCGAATGCCTTCGCGATACGCGACATCAAGATCTCCTCGTGAGATGTGGGCGCCGCATCCTCTGCGGCATTTGACATGGCATACAACGCGGGGAGGCCCGAGTGGTCACGGGCCTTACGCCTACCCGGGGACGGAAAAACGGACGGAGGCGAAGGAGGGCCGGACCTGGGCCACCGCGGCCGGCCGCATGACCGCCACCACCGGCCCCTTGCAGTGCGGTTCGCGGTACAGGAAGGCGTTCAGCCGCGTGTGGTTCGTGACCGCGCGGCCGCTGCCGCCCTCCGCCTCCACGCAGCCCTTCGGAGAGGTCACGCCGTGGACGCGGTCGTCCTGGCCGACGTACTGGAATCCGGGCCCGGCGGCCTGCGCCGGGCCGGCCGCCGCGGACAGCAGGGCGCCCAGCGCCAGGACGGCCGCGGCGGGGGTGATGAGGTTCGCTCGCATGCCGGTCCAACCCGGCGCGCCCGGGAACCGGTCACGCCTTGTCACTCTTCGGGCGGGTGTGCGACCGTGCTCGCAACGCCCGGAAGCGGAACCGGGCCGTAGCGAGGCCCGCGGCGCGGACCGGGGCCGGCCGAGGAGAGTGCGCATGAGCACAGCGGGCGGCGTCCACCGGCCCCGGGCGGGCACCGGGCACGGGGTCGTGGAGGGCCGTTGGGAGGCCGGCGGCACCGCTGTCTTCCGGGGCGTCCCGTACGCCGCCCCGCCCACCGGCGCGCTGCGCTTCGCCGCCCCGCGGCCCCCGGACGCCTGGAACGGGGTGCGCGACGCCGGGGCGTTCGGGCCGACCGCGCCCAAGGTGCCCTACCCGCCCGCCTTCGCCGCCCTGCTGTCCGATCCGGAGATCCCCGGCGAGGACTGCCTCACCCTCAACGTCTGGACCCCGGATCCGGCCCCGGGGGCCCGGCTGCCGGTGATGGTCTGGATCCACGGCGGAGCCCACACCCGGGGTTCGGCCGCCGTCCCCGTCTACGACGGCTCCGCCTTCGCCCGCGACGGGGTCGTGCTCGTCTCCCTCAACTTCCGTCTCGGGGTGCTCGGCTACGGGCTCTTCCCCGACGCCCCCGCCAACCGGGGCCTCCTCGACCAGATCGCCGCCCTGGAATGGGTCCGGGACAACATCGCCGCCTTCGGCGGGGACCCCGCCCGCGTCACCGTCTTCGGCGAGTCGGCCGGTGCCATCAGCATCGGCGCCCTGCTCGCGGCGCCCCGCGCCGCGGGCCTCTTCGCCCGGGCCGTCCTGCAGAGCGGGGCCCCCGAGGCGCTGCCGCGCGACCAGGTCCGCACCATGGTCCGGCGGATGGCCGCCCGGCTCCGGGTGCCCGCCACCGCCCGGGCCTTCGCCGAGGTGGACCTGCCCGCCCTGCTCCGCGCCCAGGAGGCCGCGATGCGCCGGTCCTCCCCGGTGCTCGGCGGCCCGGCCTTCGGGCTGGTCATCGATCCGGACACGCTCCCCGTCGACCCGCTGGAGGCCGCCGCGGCCTCGGACGTGCCGCTGCTGATGGGCTGGACCGCCCAGGAGCACCGGCTGTGGCTCGCGCCGACCGGCGGGTCGCGGCTGCTGGACCGGCTCGGCCCGGTGGCGGTGGCGTACGGCCGGCTGCGGGGCGGCAAGGACCGGGCCGCCGTACGGGCGCTGCGCGCCGTGCTGCCGGAGGTCTCCCCGGCCGACCTCGCCGGGCACCTGGTCACCGACCGGCTGCTGCGCGACCCCCTGCGCCGGATCGCCGGGGCCCGGCGGGCGGCCCCGAGCCACCTCTACGAGTTCCGCTGGCCCAGCGGCGTACCCGGTCTCGGCGCCTGCCACGCGCTGGAGCTGGGCTTCGTCTTCGACACCCTCGGCCGGCCGGAGTCCGCCTGGCTGGCCGGCCCGGACGCCCCGCAGGGCCTGGCCGACGAGATGCACGGGGCCTGGGTCGCCTTCGCCACCACCGGCGACCCCGGCTGGGCGGCCTGGAACGGCAACGGCCCGCCGAAGGTGTTCGACGGGCCGGAGCCGGAGGCAGTGCGTGCGGAGGCTGTTACTCCACTGGTCCTTCCATGACCTTGCTGATGAACTCGATGGGACCTTCACCCATGTTCGGCACATAGGTCTTGGCGTTGTGCTGGCCGCCCGGGATCACCCTGAGACTGGTGTGGATGGGTCCCTTGGTATAGGTGGCGACGAACTTCTGCACGTCCGGGAGCGTCTTCTTGTTGCTCTCGTTGTCGCCGACCTGGAAGGCCAGGTAGACGTCCGGGCCCTTCTTGTCGATGAGCTGCTTGGCGAGCAGCTCCGGGTTGTTCTCGGCCTTCTCCTTGTCGTGCCCCGCCCACAGGGGGGAGTCCGGGACGATGTCCGGTCCGGAGCAGATGGCGGCCTTGAACTTCTCGGGGTACTTCAGCACGGCCTTGAGGCTCGCGAAGCCGCCGGTGGAGGAGCCCATGTAGGCCCAGCCGTCACGCGACTTGATGGTGCGGAAGTTCTCCTTCATCAGGTTCGGGACGTCCTCGGTCAGCCAGGTGCCCATCTTGGGCTGGTCCGGGATGTCGGAACCGTCCCAGTAGATGGCCTTGGGCTCGTCCGGCTGCGGGTTGAGCACCGGCATGGCGAGGATGAAGGGCTTGCTCTTGCCCTCCTCGTACCACTTGCTGATGCTCGACTGGAGCTTGAGGTCCGTGCCCATCCAGTAGTTGACCGGGAAGCCGGCGCCGCCGGGGAGGGCGATCATGACCGGGAAGCCGCTCTTGGCGAACTTGGGGTCGTTGTACTCCTTCGGAGCCCAGACCCACACCTTGCCCTTGAAGCCGGACTTCTTGCCGTCCAGCTCGGTGACCGCGACCTTGGTGCCGTCCGAGAGGGTCGAGGCGTTCTTGAACTGGGCCGTCGGGTTCGTCGGCATCAGCGCCTTGGAGTTCGGCGCCTGCTTCCCCCCGCCCGCTTCGCCGCCCTGGGGCTTGCCGAAGGACACGGCCTCGCCCTTGTCGGTGAACGGCGGTATGTCGAAGTACGCCATCACCCCGGCGCCGATGCCCGCGAGGGCCAGTACCGTGACGCCCGCGAGGATCCACTTCTTCGCCTTGGACTTGCGGCGCGGCGGCTCCTCCTCGTAGGGAGGCTCGTACCGGTCGTACTGCTGCTGGTCGTAGCGCTGCTGCTCGTACTGCTGCTGCTCGAAGCGGGGCTGCTGCTGGGTCGGCGCCTCGTACCCGTACTGGTCCTGCCCGTACGGGGGGCGGCCGCCCTGGTGCGGCTGTCCCTGCTGCGGGCCGCCGTATCCGGGGCCCTGCGGCTGTCCGCCCTGCGGGGGCCGGCCGTAGGGCGGCTGCGGGCGGCCGCCGCCCTGGGGCGCATACTGCGGTCGGCCCTGCTGCTGGCCGTAGGGCGGGCGCGGCGGCGGGTTCTGACCTTCCGGCCTGTACGGCGGCTGGTACTGGCCGTCGGGTGAGTACGACATGTGCGGTGGCTCTCCGGCTGTTGCTGGCCCCGTCGCGGGGAGGACTGCTTCCGTTCGAATGATGAACGATAGTGCCTCGGGGTTCCCTATTTTTCCTTTTCTTGACGGTCCAGGGGGTAGGGCATTGCCCGGCCCCCGGAGGGCGCGCGGAGTTCCCCTGCTGTTACCCGACTGTCCCTGGCCCATGCACATGCCCCTGGGTATGGTGCCTCCGCGCCGCCGCCCCAGACCCCAGACCTTCCCCCATGTGCCCGGAGGTACATCCCGTGTTTGGCATGACCATTTCACGGCCTCGCCGCAAGACCGCCCTCACCACCGCCTTCGGCGTCACCGCCGCCGGCGCCGCCCTCTGGGCGGGCCTCGGGACCGCCCAGCCCGCGCACGCCGCGGGCCTGCCCGCCCCCGACCACACCGTCGTCGTGGTCTTCGAGAACCACGCCTACAACCAGGTCATCGGCAGCTCCAGCGCCCCCTACATCAACTCCCTGAAGGCCGGGGGTGCCAACCTCACCCAGTCGTTCGGCATCACCCACCCCAGCCAGCCCAACTACATGCAGCTCTTCTCGGGCTCCAACCAGGGCGTCACGGACGACAGCTGTTACACCCCCGGCTTCAGCTCCGCCCCCAACCTGGCCTCCGAGCTGATAGCCGCCGGCAAGAGCTGGGGCAGCTACAACGAGACCCTCCCCAGCCAGGGCTCCACCACCTGCTCCAGCGGCAAGTACGCCCGCAAGCACAACCCCTGGTTCGCCTTCTCCAACGTGCCCACCGGCACCGCGAAGACGATGACCCAGTTCCCGGCGGACTTCACCACCCTGCCCCAGGTGTCCTTCGTCGTGCCGAACCTGTGCAGTGACATGCACGACTGCTCCGTCGGCACCGGCGACACCTGGCTCAAGAACAACCTCAAGGCCTACGCGGACTGGGCGAAGACCCACAACAGCCTCCTCGTCGTCACCTTCGACGAGGACAACCGGCTCGCCGGCAACCAGATCCCGACCGTGCTCTACGGCCAGCCCGTCACCCCGGGCGCCACCTCGGCCACCACCTACAACCACTACGACATGCTGCGGACCCTGGAGGGCCTGGCCGGGCTGACCACCCACGCCGGGAACGCCGCCACCGCCAAGGACATCACGGGGATCTGGGCTTCCTGACCATGTACGTCGCGGACAGTCGCGGTACCCCCGCGCCCGCCGTGGCGCCCGAGACACCGGCCGCCGCCCCGGACCCCCGTCCGGGGCGGCGCGCCGCCCTCGCCCCCACGGTGCTCGCCCTGGGCACGGTCAGCCTGATCACCGACGTCTCCTCCGAGATGGTCACGGCCGTGCTCCCGCTCTACCTCGTCGCCGGACTCGGACTCACCCCGCTCGGCTTCGGCCTCCTCGACGGGGTCTACAACGGCGTCAGCGCCCTGGTCCGCCTCACCGGCGGCCACCTCGGCGACCGCCTCGGCCGCCACAAGGCGCTCGCCGGCATCGGCTACGGCCTCTCCGCCCTCTGCAAGCCGCTGCTGCTGCTCGCCCACACCCTGCCCGCCATCGGCGCCGTCCTCGCCCTCGACCGCACCGGCAAGGGACTGCGCACCGCCCCCCGCGACGCGCTGATCTCCCTGGCCGCCGCCCCCGAGGACCGCGGCCGGGCCTTCGGCGTGCACCGGGCCATGGACACCGCCGGCGCACTGATCGGGCCGCTCCTGGCTTTCCTGATCCTGCGCGGCGCGGCCGACGGCTACGACGCCGTCTTCACCGTCAGCGCCTGCGTGGCCGCGCTCGGCGTCCTGGTGCTGGTGCTCTTCGTACCGGGCCGCCGCACCGAGCCCGCCCCCGACGCGGCCCCGGTCTCCCTGCGGGGCTCCCTCGGCCTGCTGCGCCGACGGGACCTGCGCCGCACCGCCCTGTGCGCGCTGCTGCTCGGCCTGTGCACCGTCAGCGACGCCTTCGTCTTCCTGCTCCTGCAGAAGGCGACCGGGATAGCCGACCGCTGGTTCGCGCTGCTGCCGCTCGGCACCGCCGGAGCCTTCTTCCTGCTCGCGATGCCGCTCGGCCGCCTCGCCGACCGCGTCGGCCGCCGCCGCGTCTTCCTCGGCGGGCACGTCGCGCTGCTGCTCGCGTACGGACTGCTCCTGACCGGAGCGCAGCACCCCGCCCTGCCCTACGCGGTCCTCCTGCTGCACGGCGCCTTCTACGCGGCCACCGACGGCGTGCTCATGGCCGAGGCAGCCGGAGCCGTCCCCGAGGAGCACCGCGGCGGCGGCCTCGCCCTCGTCCAGACCGGCCAGGCGCTCGCCCGGTTCGCCGCCTCCCTCGGCTTCGGCGCCGCCTGGACCGTCTGGGGCGCCCGGCCCGCGCTCGCCGTGGCCGCCGTCCTGCTCGCCGTCGCCGTGGCCGGCTGCGCCCGGCTGAAGCCCGACGGCCCCTGAACCCGGCCGCCACCCGCACCACCGCATCCCCCCACGAGAAGGACCGAAGACCCCACATGACCCTCCAGCGCCGGATCCTGATCCTGGTCACCGCCGTCGTCCTGCTCGCCGCCGTCGGCGTGATCGCCGTGGTCCGCGCCGGGTCCCGGGCCGACGAGAAGGACCAGGCCCGGCCCGGCGGCCCGCAGATCACCCCCGGCGCGGTCTCCCTCGCCCCCGGCGACGGGGGCCGGCGGATGGTCTTCCGGAACATGGCCTGGGGCCCGCACCGCGACGAGCTCACCTCCGTGGCGGCGGCGGCTCCGGACGGCCCCCGCACCTCCTCCGGGGTGAAGTGCCTGCGCTTCCACGCGGCCGCCGGCACCGCGATCTGCCTCCGGTCCGACAAGGGCGGGGTCCAGGAGAGCTACCGGGCGGTCGTCCTCGACGCCGGCCTGAAGGAGGTCGCCTCCCGCCCCCTCGCCGGGATCCCCACCCGGGCCCGGGTCTCGCCGGGCGGGCACCTGGTGGCCTGGACGGTCTTCGTCGGCGGGGACTCGTACGCGGGCACGAACTTCTCCACCCGCACCTCCCTGCTCGACCTGCGCACCGGGAAGTACGACGCCTCCCTGGAGGACTTCACGGTCCTCATGGACGGCAGGACCTACCGGAGCGCCGACGTCAACTTCTGGGGGGTCACCTTCGCCGCCGACGAGAAGACCTTCTACGCGACCCTCGCCACCGGCGGCCGCACCCACCTGGTCCGCGGCGACCTCGGCGCGCGCACGGTGACCGTCCTGCGCGAGAACCTGGAGTGCCCCTCGCTCTCCCCGGACGGCACCCGGCTCGTCTTCAAGAAGCGGGTGCCCGGCCTGCCCGAGGACGCCCCCTGGCGGCTGTACGTCCTGGACCTGGCCTCGATGGACGAGACCCCGCTCGCCGAGGGGCGCAGCGTGGACGACCAGGTGGTGTGGACCGACGACCGGACCGTCGTCTACTCCCTGCCCGGGGACTTCGGCGCGGACCTGTACTCCGTGCCGGCCGACGGCAGCGGCGCCGCGACCCGGGTGACGGCCTCGGCCCTCGCCCCGGCCTTCCTCGGCTGAGCGGCCGGGGGAGGGGCGGGACGAGGGCCGGGAGTCCCGCGGCGCGGGGTGCGCCGCGGGACGGTGGATCCGGGCGGGCGGGTGCCCGCAGGACCGTTACGCCGGAATCAGCGTCTTGCGCCTGCGCCTGCGCGGCGCCGCCGCCGACATGCGCAGCTCGATGATCGAGCGGACCGTGGGCCACTCCTCGTCGAGGATCGAGTAGAAGGCCGTGCTGCGCACCGCCCCGTCCAGCCCCCGCGAATGGGCCCGGCGGACCCCCTCGCAGGTGAAGCCGAGACGTTCCATCGCGGCCCGCGAGCGCCCGTTGCGGGCGTCGGCGCGCAGCGAGATGCGGCGCACGCCCCAGGTCTCGAAGGCGTGGCGCAGCATGAGCAGCTTGGCCTCGGTGTTGATGCCGGTCCCCTGGGCGGCCGGGGACAGCCAGGTGTTCCCGATCTCGGCCGCGTCCGGGATGGCCGTCGCCGGATCCCCGAAGGGCACCCCCGGGACGGCGGGCCAGACGAGCGGGCCCTGCCAGTAGTCGAGTTCCAGGAACCGGGTCGACCCGACCACCCGCCCGTCAGAGGCTCTGACCACGGCGAACGCAAGGGATCGACCCGCTGCCTGATCGGCGAGGGCACGGTCGATGTACTCGTGGGACGCCTGCAACCCGTGCGGCACGGGAGTGAAGGCGTAAGTCGTACGATCCTCGGCCCCGGCCGCGGCCAGGGCCTCGGTGTGGTGGGGGGCGAGGGGCTCAAGCCGCACGGAGCGGCCGGCGAGGAGTACGGGTACGGGCACGGAGCCTTCGGTCCTTCTGGGCGGTGGGGTGGTTGCACAGTCTGCGTTTCTGACGTCACCCCCCGCGCAAAACGCGGGTGAAAGGCAACGGGCTGTCAGGTGAACGCGAGTGGCTCAATGTAGCCCCTCAGGGTCCTCTCATGAACCCCCTATTTGGCAATGGCGCAAAGTGTGTTTTCGATGACTTTGGTCCGACGCCCGAGGAGCCCTTGATCCCGGTCCCCGGACACCCGTCCAGCCGCTCGGAGCGAGCCTCCCCGACGGTGGCGCCGACCGTGGCCGACGCCCAGGACACCCCCTCTGACCTGCGAGGATGCGAGGAGGATCCGGCGGCGGAGGAAAAGCCCCCGCCGGCGGCCCCGCCCGGCGCTCCGGCCGGGCCCCTCCGGGCCCCGGGTCTCGAACAGCCGGTCGTCGGGGGAGCGCCCGCGGACGGGCGGACCGGGGGTGGCTCAGGGCAGGGGGGCGGACCCCGCCGGAAGACCGCCGGGCGGCTTCTCGCGGAGGGAACGGGTCCGTGTGCCGGAGGAGTCATTGACACGATGCTGGCGTCCCGCCGGGCCACCGGCCAGCCGGAGGCAGCCGCCCGGGTCAGCGCCACGCCGTGCGGCGCCGGCCCGGGCGTCCTCGAAGTGGCCCATGTGACAGACCGCCCACCGGCCCACCCCGGCGGGCCGTTTCGGTGATCCAATGGACCGGTGACGATACGGTTCCTGCCCGCGCCCGGAGCGCCCCGCCGCCTGGCCGCTGCCCAGCTGAGCAACTCCGTCGGCGACGGCGCCTACTACGTGTGCTCCGCGCTCTACTTCACCCGCGTGGTGGGCCTCTCGCCCGCCCAGATCGGCCTCGGCCTGACCCTCGCCTGGGCGGTCGGCTCGGTCGCCGGAGTGCCGCTGGGCGCCCTCGCCGACCGGCGCGGCCCCCGCGGCACCTCCGTGCTGCTGGCGCTGGCCACCGCCGCGTCGGTGGCCTCCTTCCTGTTCATCCGGTCCTTCCCGGCCTTCCTGTGCGCCGTGGTCCTCTACGCCGTCTCCCAGTGCGGGCTCGCCGCCGCCCGCCAGGCCCTCCTCGCCGGGCTGGTGACCCCGCAGGAGCGCACGGGCGTACTGGCCCATCTCCAGTCGACCCTCAACGCCGGGCTGGCGCTGGGCGCGGCCCTCGGCGGCCTCGCCCTCGGCGCCGGCACCGAGCGGGCCTACCTCGTGGTGTTCGCCCTGGACGCGGTGAGCTTCCTGGTCTGCGCCGCCGTCCTGCGCGGGCTGCCCCCGGTCGAGCCCGCCCCCGGCCGCGCGGCGGGGGAGCCGCGGCTGGCGGTGCTGCGCGACCGCCCGTACGCCCTGGTCACGCTGCTCAACGCGGTCCTGCTGCTGCGGATGCCGCTGCTGAGCCTGGCCATCCCGCTGTGGATCGCCGAGCGCACCCAGGCCCCGGGCTGGCTGGTGTCGGCGCTGTTCGTGCTCAACACCCTCGCCGTGATGCTGTTCCAGGTGCGCCTGGCCCGGCCCGTCACCGACCTGGACAGCGCCGGGCGGGCCCTGCGGCTCTCCGGTGTGGTCATGGCCCTGTCCTGCGCGGTGTTCGCCGTCTCGGCCCTGCCGTCCTCGGGGTGGGCGGCGGCCGCTCTGCTGGTGGCCGGCGCCGCGCTCCAGGCCGACGCCGAGATGCGGCAGTCGGCCGGCTCCTGGCAGATCGGCTTCTCGCTGGCCCCCGCCGAGCGGATCGGCCAGTACCAGGGGTTCTTCGGCACCGGGGTCCCCGTCGCCCGCACCCTGGGCCCGCTGCTGCTGACCGCGCTGCTCCTGCTGTGGGGGATCCCCGGCTGGCTGCTGCTCGGCGGGCTGCTGCTGGCCGCCTCGTTCGCCATGGGCCCGGCCGCCCGGTGGGCCGAGGCCAAGGCCCGGGGCGAGGGCGGCCGGGCGCCCGCCGACGCGGCCTCGCCCGGGCTCTCCTGACCCCTCCCGGGGGCCGGGGCCCGCACAGGCCCCTGCGATCATGCGGGGATGGACTTCGAGGACGTACTGGCCGGGCTGGCCGCCGTCGGCCCCTTCTTCACCGTCCCGTACGGGCAGGAGCCGCCCGGACCGGGCTTCCGGCCGCTGACGGAGCTCTACGGGGAGCACCTCGGCCCCTACGTCGCCGAGGTGGGCCGGCGGATCGGCACCGGTCCGGACCGGGTGGCGGCCTCGACCGCGCAGTTCGGGATCGTCTCGCGGCTCTGGTCGCTGGGCCTCGGCTGCGCCGCCCTGGGGGGTCGGGTGCCGGACCTGGCCCCCGACCGGGTGTGGTGGCACCTGCCCGAAGCCGGCTCGCTCCGGCTGTGGCTGCCCGCCCCGGCCTCCGTCCTGCCCGCGGAGGCGCTCGGGGAGACCGTGCTGGGGAACCTGGCGGTGCTGGACTCCGCGCTGCGGCGGGGGTACGGGGTCTCGGAGCGGGTGCTGCGCGGCAACGCCGCCTCCGGGCTCGTCGGGTCCCTGCGCGTCCTGCTCGACCGGGTGCCGGGGGAGAGGGCCGTCGAGCTGGCCGCGGGCCTGCTGGCCGAGGGCGGGGCCCTGGCGGGCACGGGGGAGTTCGTCCACGAGGAGGGCCTCGGGGTGGCCTTCGTACGGCGCAGCTGCTGCCTCTACTACAAGGTGCCCGGCGGCGGCCTGTGCGGGGACTGCGTCCTGCGGACCCGGTGACGCGAACGGGGGCCGCCGGGAAGAGGTCTCTCCCCGACGGCCCCCGCCTCCGGTCCCGACTAGAAGGTCAGGTTCCAGGAGTCGATCTTGCCGGTGTCGCCGCCGGCGTTGTCGTTCACCCGCAGCTTCCAGGTGCCGTTGGCGACCTCGGAGGAGGCGTCGACGGTGTAGGTCTGGTTGATGTTGTCCGTGCTGCCGCCGGCCCGGTTGTGGACCGTGTACACCGTGCCGTCGGGGGCGACCAGGTCGACCTTCAGGTCACCGATGTAGGTGTGGACGATGTTCACGCCGACCTTGAGGGTGGCCGGGGCGTTGCCCGTCACACCGCTGACGGTGATCGGGCTCTCCACCGTGCTGTTGTCGTTGATCGCGAAGTCCGCGGTGTTCTCGAAGTACTTGCCCGCGGGCGGGGTGGCGCCGACCGCCTTCAGGGCGTCGACCTGGCCCTCGCCGAAGAAGGAGTTGTTGGCCGTCGTACCGGTGCAGCGGCCGTCCGCCGGGCAGGCGATGTCGTTGGCCTGGGTGGCCAGCTTGTCGCGGATCTGCGCCGGGGTGATGCCCGGGTTGGCGCTCGCGATCAGCGCGGCGACGCCCACCACGTGCGGGGTGGCCATCGAGGTGCCGCTCTTGGTGCCGTACTTGCCGCCGGGCAGGGTGGAGTAGACGTCCTGGCCGGGGGCCGCGACGTCGATGACGCCCTGGCCGAAGTTGGAGAACGAGGCCTTGGTGGTGCCGGTGCCGTTCGCCGCGACCGTCACCACGCCCGGGAGCTCGGTCGGGATGTCCAGGCAGGCGTTGGTGATGGTGCGGGTGACCGGCGTCGAGTCGTTGGGGCTCGCCGTGTCGGTGCTCTTGTGGGCGAGGTCGTAGTTCTCGTTGCCCGCCGCGGCGACCTGGAGCGAGCCCTTGCCCTCGGCGTACTCCTGGGCGCGCTTGACGCCCTCGATGATGGCGGCCTGGTCGATGTTGTCGGGGCAGTTGAACTGCCACGGGTCGGTGTAGTAGCTGTTGTTGGTGACCTTGAAGCCGTGGTCACCGGCCCACACGAACCCGCAGATGGTGTTCTCGGCGAAGAAGAACGAGTTGCCCGGCTCCGCGACGCGGACGGCGGAGATCTTCACGCCCGGGGCCACGCCGACGACGCCCTTGCCGTTCTTGGCGGCGGCGATGGTGCCCGCGACGTGGGTGCCGTGCGTGTCGACGTCACGCCAGGCGCCGGTGCGGGTGTCGGGCTTGCCATAGGCGCAGGAGACCGAGTCCGCCGCGTTGAAGTTCGGCGCCAGGTCCTGGTGCTGGTCGTCCACACCGGTGTCCAGGATGCCGACCTTGACCGACGCGGAACCGGGGTTGACGGCCCAGGCCTGGTCGGCCTTGATCTGCGTCATGTCGGCCCGCGCCGGCTCGCCCGCCGGGGTGCTGGCCTGCGCCGGGTTGGCGGGCAGCGCCGGGTTGTAGGCGTCGGCGGGCACGTCCGAGGTACGGGTCGCGCCGACCTGCTGGACTCCGCTGACGCCGCGCATCGTGGCGGC
This sequence comes from Streptomyces sp. NPDC032091, assembly GCF_055580265.1. Lineage (NCBI taxonomy): Bacteria > Bacillati > Actinomycetota > Actinomycetes > Kitasatosporales > Streptomycetaceae > Streptomyces > Streptomyces sp. NPDC032091. The sequence goes on from NZ_JBVILR010000016.1 coordinate 165,417, forward strand.
GAAGGAGGCCGAGGAGGAGTGGGCGACGACGACGCCGATCTGGTCGAAGTACGAGAAGACCGTGCCGCCGTTGGCGGTGACGGCCGAACGCACCGCCGAGCTGTCGCCCGGGGCGGTGATCACGAGGTAGGCACGGGTGCCGGCAACCCAGGTCGCACTCTGGGAAGAAGCCGGGGCCGAGGCCTTGGGGGCCTTGGGGGCCACCGCGACGGCGGAGCCCGAGGGGCCGACGGGAGCGGTGCCGGCGAGTGCGGCGGGAGCTCCGAAGGTGAGGGCGGCGCCGAGGGCGGCAGCCACCACCAGGGCACGTCGAGGTCGACTGGATATGTGGGGTATCAAAACGTCCTCCGATGACCCGGAAGGTGCTGGTGGCACCTACCGGGCCGTACGAAACGAGTGGTGGACGCAAGATGTCAGACGCGCGGCCCCGTAGGGAAGTACCTTTTGCAGCGCTCGACTTGAGACGCGCTGGCCGAAACCCGACGGTGGCGGGCCGGTGTGGGCGTTCCACGCCCCTTCGCCGGACTTGCGCGGCTCCGGCGGTTGTGCCGGAACCTGTCCGGATCCGGCCCGGCGCCCCGAGGAGGAGGGGCGCCGGGCCGGTGCCGGCCGGGCTGGGCACCGTGGGGGCGAGCCCTGCCCGGCCGGTTCGCGGGGTGCGCCGGTCAGACCGGCACACCGTCCTTGGGGCCCGCGGAGGGCCCGGGGAGCGGAGCGGCGGGGGCCGGGGCGTGGCCGTCGTCCACGAGCACGGACTCGTCGAAGGGGAGCCGTCCCGCGAGGACTTCGGCGGCGCGCTCGTGGTCGAACTCCTTGGTCCACGTCCCGATGAGGACCGTCGCGACCGCGTTCCCCGCGAAGTTCGTCAGCGCCCGCGCCTCGCTCATGAAGCGGTCGATGCCCACGATCAGGCCGACGCCGTCGACCAGTTCCGGCCGGTGCGACTGGAGCCCGCCGGCCAGGGTGGCCAGTCCGGCCCCGGTGACCCCGGCCGCGCCCTTCGAGGCCACGATCATGAACAGCAGCAGCGAGATCTGCTCGCCCAGGGCCAGCGGTTTGCCCATGGCCTCCGCCACGAAGAGCGAGGACATCGTCAGGTAGATGGCCGTGCCGTCGAGGTTGAAGGAGTAGCCCGTCGGCACCGTGATGCCGGTGACCGGCCGGGAGACGCCCAGGTGTTCCATCTTCGCGATCAGCCGCGGCAGCGCCGACTCCGAGGAGGAGGTGGACAGGATCAGCAGGAACTCGCGCCCCAGGTAGCGCAGCAGCGCGAAGACGCTCACGCCCGAGCACAGGCGCAGCAGCGTGCCCAGCACCACGACGACGAAGATCAGGCAGGTGGTGTAGAAGCCGATCATGATCACGGCCAGGGACTTCAGCGCGTCGATCCCGGTCGCCCCGACCACCGCGGCGATCGCCCCGAACGCGCCCACCGGCGCCGCCCACATGATCATCGCCAGTACCCGGAACACCAGCTTCTGCACGTGCCCGATCCCGCGCAGCACCGGCTCGCCCGCCGGCCCCATCGCCTGGAGCGCGAACCCGCACAGCAGCGCCACCAGCAGCGTCTGGAGCACCTGCCCGCCGGTGAACGCCGACACCAGCGTGGTCGGGATGATCCCCAGCAGGAACTCCGGCGTGCTCTGTGCCCCGCCCGCCTTGGCCTGGGCCTCGCCCGCGTGCCGGGCGGCCTCCGTCAGGTGGAGCCCGCTGCCGGGCTCCAGCAGGTTTCCGACGACGAGCCCGATGGCCAGGGCCACCGTGGACATGACCATGAAGTAGCCGAGGGCCAGGCCGCCCACGGCGCCCACCTTGGCGGCCTTGCGGACCGAGCCGATCCCCAGCACGATCGTGCAGAAGATCACGGGCGAGATCATCATCTTGATGAGGTTGACGAAGCCGGTGCCCAGCGGCTTCAGCTCGACCGCGGTACCGGGCGCGGCGAAGCCGACGGCGATGCCGAGCAGCACCGCGGCGATCACCGCGATGTAGAGGTAATGGGTTCGGTCGCGTCTGGCGGCCACGTCGCCTCCTGGTGGTGAATGCGTTCCGGGAGACCATCGCCCACCCTGTGACCCCGGTCACCCTTGCGTTCATTGAGTTCACGGCCCGGTGCACACTGAGCGCCATGTTCCGCTTCGCCCGTCCGCCCCGGAGCCTCGCCGGCCAGCTGTTCGCCATGCAGGTGCTGCTCGTCGCCCTCGTCGTCGCCGGCTGCGCGGTCTTCGCCTACGCGGCCGCCCGCGGCCAGGCCGAGGACGCCGCCCGGCGCCAGGCCGGGGCCGTGGCCCGGGCCGTCGCCGACTCACCGTCCGTGCGCGAGGCGGTACGGGACGCGGCCCGCGCGGGGAAGGACCCCTCGGCCGCCCTCCAGCCGTACGCGGAACGGGTCCGGGCGGACTCGGAGGTGGACTTCGTGACGATCATGGCCCCCGACGGCCGCCGCTGGACCCACCCCGACCCGCGGCGCATCGGGGAGCGCTACCTCGGCAACACCGCCCGGGCGCTGCGCGGCGACACCTTCAGCGAGACCTACACCGGCACCCTCGGCCCGTCCATCCGCGTGGTCACCCCGCTCACCGGGCCGGACGGCGCCGTCGTCGGACTGGTCAGCGCCGGGATCACCGTCCGCGCCATCAGCGCCCGGCTCGCGCAGCAGCTGACCGCCCTGGCCTGGGTCGCGGCCGGGGCGCTGGCCCTGGGCGGCGCGGGCACGTACGTGGTCAACGCCCGGCTGCGCCGCCACACGCACGGACTGGACGCCGCCGGGCTGAGCCGCATGTACGACTACCACCAGGCGGCCCTGCACGGGGTCCGCGAGGGGCTGCTGCTCCTCGACGGCCGGCGCAGGATCACCCTGATCAACGACGCGGGCCGCGAACTCCTGGGCCTGTCCGGGGAGGTGACCGGCACGGGCGCGGACCGTCTCGGGCTGCCCGCCCCGCTCACCGGGGCCCTCCTCGCCGACCGGCCGCGGGTCGACGAGGTGCACCTGACGGCGGAGCGGGTGCTCGTGGTCAACAGCGCGCCGGTCGCCGGCGGCGGCCGCCGCGGCACGGTGGTCACCCTGCGCGACCACACCGAACTCCAGGCCCTCACCGGGGAACTGGACCACGAGCGCGGCTTCACCCAGGCCCTGCGCTCCCAGGCCCACGAGGCGGCCAACCGGCTGCACACCGTGGTCTCCCTGATCGAGCTGGGCCGCAGCGGGGAAGCGGTGGAGTTCGCGACCGCCGAACTCGAACTCGCGCAGGCCCTGACCGACGAGGTGGTCGCCGGCGTCGGCGAGCCGGTGCTCGTCGCCCTGCTGCTCGGCAAGGCCGCCCAGGCGCACGAGCGGGGCATCGAGCTGCACGTCACCCCGGACAGCGGAGCGATCGACGCCGGGCCGGGACTGCCGCCCGCCCGGGACCTCGTCACCGTCCTCGGCAACCTCGTCGACAACGCCCTCGACGCCCTCACCGGCGTACCGGGCGGCCGGATCGCCGTCACCGTGCGCCGGGACGCCGGCGCGCTGCTGCTGCGGGTCGCGGACAACGGGCCGGGGCTGCCGGAGGGGGTGGACGTCTTCCGGCGCGGCTGGTCCGGCAAGGGAGAGGGGCGGGGCCTGGGCCTGGCCCTGGTCCGCCAGGTGGCCCACCGGCACGGCGGCACGGTGGAGGCCGGCGACACCCCGGCGGGCGGTGCGGCGTTCACGGCCCGCCTGCCACTGCCTCCGGCGGACGGAGCGCGGCCGGCCGGCACGCCGGAGCCGGCCGCTCCCGCGGGGGAGTGCCGCTCGCCCGGTACGCCCGCCGCAGGCGGTGCCGCGTGAGCGCGCCCGTGCGGGTCCTCGTCGTCGAGGACGACCCCGTCGCAGCCGACGCGCACGCGCTCTACGTGGGGCGGGTGCCCGGGTTCACCGCCGTGGCGGCCGTGCACACCCTCGCCGACGCCACCCGGGTGCTGGAGCGCACCCGGATCGACCTGCTGCTGCTCGACCTCACCCTGCCCGACGGCAACGGACTGCGCTTCGCCCGCGGCCTGCGGGCCTCCGGCCATCCGGCCGACGTGATCGCGGTGACCTCGGCCCGGGACCTGGCCGTGGTCCGCGAGAGCGTCTCCCTGGGCGTCGTCCAGTACGTGCTGAAGCCCTTCGCCTTCCCCACCCTGCGCGAACGGCTGCTGCGCTACGCCGAGTTCCGGGCGGCGGCCGGCGAGGCCGTGGGCCAGGACGACGTGGACCGGGCCCTCGCCGCGCTGCGGTCGCCCGCCGCGGCCCAGCTCCCCAAAGGGCTCAGCGCCCCGACCCTGGACCGGGTCGCGGCGCTGTTGCGGGAGGCCCCCGAGGGGCTGACCGCGGCGGGTGCGGCCGGGGCGGCCGGGATCTCGCGGATCACCGCCCGCCGGTACCTGGAGCACCTGGTGGACACCGGCCGCGCGGACCGGGCCCCCCGGTACGGCCAGGTCGGCCGCCCCGAGCTGCACTACCGCTGGCGGGCGGCGGAGGCGGGCTCGGTGTCGAAGGCGTAGAACTTCCGGTGGTCGAGCATGTCCGCCGGGGTCACATCGTTCCAGGGGCGCATGGTGTCGCGCAGGTCGACGACGTTCGGGGTGCCGGCGGCCGGCAGGTACGGCGAGTTCGGGTTCTTCGCCTGCCAGTCGGACCACAGCTTGTCCACGAAGGCGTGGTGCATCCAGAACACGGGGTCGTTCGGGGAGACGCCGGTGCCCATCTGGCCGCCGACCCACACGTGCACCCGGTTGTGCAGGTTGGCGCCGCGCCAGCCCTCCAGGTGGTTGCGGAAGCCGTTGGAGGAGCTGTTCCACGGGGCCATGTCGTAGACCGGCATCGCGAGCACCGCGTCGACCTCGGCCCGCGTCGGCAGCTGGGCGACGCCCTCGCCGAGCGCCCGCCGCAGGTAGGCGCGGCCGTCCACGCGGACCGAGATCTCCCACTTGCCCGTCGCGTAGGCGAACGGGCCGTCCATCACCTGTCCGTCGCGGGCCCGGCCGGTGCCGCCGAGGAAGTCGGCGGCCCAGAGGGAGGAGCGGGTGGTGCGGTCCGCGGTCCAGTCCCAATATGGGATCGAAACGCTCTTGTCCACCGCCTGAAGAGCCGCTTCGAACTCCAGCAGAAACCGGCGGTGCCAGGGGAGGAAAGAGGGGGAGCGGTGGCCGACGCGGTCACCCGAGTCGGTGTCGCCCATGATGAACCCGTTGTGGGTGGTGACGAAGCGGTCGTAGCGGCCGGTGCGCTTCAGTTCGAGCAGCGCGTTGGTGAAGGCGCGCTTCTCCTCGGCGGTCAGCGTGGCCTGGTTCTTGCGCACGGTCATCACATGCCGCCCATCTGCATCGGGGCCAGCTGGGAGCCCTGGAGCTCGCGCACGGCGGCCCGTGCCAGCGAGGCCGGGTCCGGATACGTCTCGTAGTGGTTGACCACGCTGATCCAGGTGCCGTCGGCGTTCTGCATGACGTGCAGCTCGCGGCCGTCGATCCGGACGGAGGGCGTGCCGGCGCCGCCGTGGTGGCCGCCGTGGTGTCCGCCGCCCGAGGCGGGGGATATCTGGATGCGGCGGCCCATGTAGACCTCGTCGACGGTGCCGGCCGGGGTGGCGGCGGCCCGCGAGTCGGTGGCGGCGGCGTGCGCGGTGGCGCCCGCGATGCCGAGGACGGTGAGAGCGCCGGCGGCGGTGCCCAGGGCCTGCCGGCGGGTGATCTTGTTCATGGCCGAAGAACTACCAGCGTCCGCACGGCAGTTGGCAGGAATCCGGACATGGACGGATAAGTTCTATGTAGAACAAATTAAATGATCTTCCCGTCCGGACCGGCTCCAGTGGTCGGAACGGGAAGATCTGCGGCACTGATACTACCCGGCGGTAATTTTTGCGGTCCGACGGTAGGTATGTGGACGGCGTCACTCTCCGGAGTCGGCTGGAAGCGGTGCCGGAATCCGCCATTCCCGATCGGTCCTCAAGGGTCCTTGAAGTCTGTTTTGCCAGGAATGAGCCCCTATAGTCCGCATATGGCTCTTCATCAGACGAAGGACACGCGCGCCGAGGACGCCGACACGGACGTCTTCGCCTCCGCCCTGAGCGGCCAGATCCTCCCCAAGTACCGGATGCCCGAGGACCACTCCTCCTCCGAGGTGGTCTACTCGCTCCTGCACAACGAGCTCCTCCTCGACGGCAACGCCGCTCAGAACCTGGCCACCTTCTGCACCACCTGGTCGGACGACGGCGTGCACCGGCTGATGAACGAGTGCCTCGACAAGAACATGATCGACAAGGACGAGTACCCGCAGACCGCCGAGATCGAGGCCCGCTGCGTCAACATCCTGGCCGACCTCTGGAACGCCCCGGCCGGCGCCACCGGCACCGGCTGCTCCACCACCGGCTCCAGCGAGGCCGCCATGCTGGGCGGACTCGCCCTCAAATGGCGCTGGCGGGCCCGCCGCACCGCCGAGGGCAAGCCCGCGGACCGCCCCAACCTGGTCTGCGGGCCCGTCCAGATCTGCTGGGAGAAGTTCGCCCGCTACTTCGACGTCGAGCTCCGCCAGGTCCCCCTGGAACCCGGCGCCACCGGGCTGCGCCCCCACCAGCTGGCCGCGCACGTGGACGAGAACACCATCGGCGTCGTCGCCATCCTCGGCGTCACCTACACCTGCGACTACGAACCGGTCGCCGAGCTCGCCGCCGCCCTCGACCGGATCCAGGAGGAGCACGGCTGGGACGTCCCCGTCCACGTCGACGCCGCCAGCGGGGGATTCGTCGCCCCCTTCCTCCACCCCGACGTGGTCTGGGACTTCCGGCTGCCGCGCGTGGCCTCGATCAACACCTCCGGCCACAAGTACGGGCTCGCACCGCTCGGCGTCGGCTGGATCGTCTGGCGCACCGCCGACCTGCTGCCCGCCGAACTCGTCTTCGACGTCGACTACCTGGGCGGCGACATGCCCACCTTCGCCCTCAACTTCTCCCGTCCCGGCGGCGAGGTCATCGCCCAGTACTACCTCTTCCTGCGCCTGGGCCGGGGCGGCTACCGCCGCGTCCAGCAGGCCTGCGCCGACACCGCCCAGTACCTGGCCCGCGAGATCGGGGGCCTCGGCCCCTTCACCCTGCTCTACGACGGCCGGGGCGCCCTGCCCGCCGTCTCCTACACCCTCGCCGACCCGGGCGGGGCCGGCTTCAGCCTCTACGACCTCTCCGACCGGCTGCGGATGCGCGGCTGGCAGGTGCCCTCGTACCCGCTCCCGGCCGACCGCGAGGAGACCGTCGTCCAGCGCGTCCTGATCCGGCACGGAGTGACGCGCGACCAGATCGCCCTGCTGGTCGAGGACCTGCGCCGGGCCGTGGCCCACCTGCGCGCCGTCCCGCAGCTCGTCCCGGCCACCCCGAGCCGCTCGGGCTTCCACCACTGAGGGCGCGCCCACCACTGAGGGCGCGCCCACCGCAGACGGGCGGCCCTCAGCCCGACGACGCCGGCCAGCGCATCCCCAGCGCCGTCAGCGCGGCCGCCCGCTCCGGGGCCAGCCCCGCCGCCCGGGCGCGCTGGTTGGCGATCCACGACCCCAGCCGCAGCTCCCGCCCGCCGACCCGCTCCACATGCGTGCGCGGCACCCTCAGGTGCCCCTCGCGGGCGTGGAACTGCCGGGCCGCCTCCAGATGTCCGGCCCAGGCGTCGGCATGGCTGCGCCGCGGCGGCGGCCGCTCCTCCTCCGCCGCCGGGGCCAGCCCCAGCGCGTGTTCCAGCAGCCACCGCTGCGCCCAGGTCAGCCGGTCCCAGCCGAGGCGCTGGGCCCGTACCCACGCCCCCAGGTCCTCGCCCTGCACCACCACCCGCCCCGGCCCGGACGGCACCGCGCCGCCCGCCGCCAGATGCGCCCGGGTCAGCAGGAAGCCCCGCTGCCAGCCGATGTCCCAGGCCGGGCACCACGCCGGGTCGATCTCCTCCAGCGCCTCCCGCCGCTCCTGCGGCAGCGCGCCCGGCCCCTCCCGGCGCGCGGCGGCCCGGTTGTTCTTCATCCACACCCCGACCGGCACGCCGTGCCAGGTGGCGTCCACCGGCGGCAGGAGATGGCCGTGCTCCGCGGCCCAGGCGCGGGCCGCCGCGAGCCCCTCCTCGAAGGCCACGTCGAAATGGCTCCACACCATGCCGAGTTCGTCCAGCTCCCGCGTCCGTTCCCGGCCCAGCGCGCCCCGCCGGTACGTGCGCCGCGCGTCCGCGATCCACTGGCCCAGCGGGAAGCCCGCCAGGGCGGCCGGCCACTCCTCGCGGTCCGCCGGCACCCGGTACGCGAACGGCACCTTCAGGTCCCCGGCCGTCGCGGCGTAGATCCGGGCCGCCTCCGCCCCCCGCCGCCACCGCGTGTGCTCCGGGTTGAGCACCCGCAGCCGGATGAACGCCGCCAGCAGCGCCGGGTCGCGGGGCGTGGAGAAGCTCAGCAGCGCCCGCGCCCCCGCGCCGGGACCCGACCGCGTCGCGGCCGCCGCCGGGGCCTTTGCCGCCGCGCTCGGGGCCTGGGGCTGCGCCAGGTCCTCCACCAGCCGCGCGTCGTGCGCCCGCAGCGCCTCCAGCAGTCGCGCGAGGTCCCCGTACGCCCGCGAGGTCAGCATCGACTCCGGCGACTCGCCCGGCCCCAGCAGCACCGGCACCACCAGCGAGGCGACCTTCCCCTCACCCGGCCGGATCCGCAGCGCCCGGCCGACCGCCTGCACCAGGTCCGGCATGGAACCGCGGACGTCGGCCCAGAAGACCGAGTCGCACTCCTTGGTGTCCACCCCCTCGCCCAGTACCCGGACGCTGCCCAGGAACGCCTTGTCCGCCACCCGGTCCGCGGCGAACGCCTCCAGCACCCGCCGCCGGTGCGCCGCCGTGTGCTGCCCGCACAGCCAGTCCGCCCACACCGTGCGCGGATACGCCGGCTGCGGGCTCCGGCTCGCCGTCCGCAGCCGGGCCGCGACCGCGGGCAGGCCCGCGGCGAACGCCTCGGCCTCCTTCGTCAGGTGGTGGAACACCAGCGTCCGCCGGAAGCCCTGGTCCGCCGCCGCCTTCACCAGCGCCGCCTGGAGCGCCGCGAGCCGCATCCCGCGCACCCGGTCCGAGCGGCCGTCGGCCCCCAGCAGCACCGCCGACTGGAACCCGGGGTCGCTGACGTCCACGCACACCACCCGGTAGGGGGCGCAGATGCCCCGGTCGATGGCCTCGGAGAGCGACAGGGTGTGGCAGCGGGAGCCGAACGGTCCCTGCGGATCGTCCTCCATCGACGCGACCAGCTCACCCCGCCCCCGGGGCTCGCGGCCGCCGTCCCCCTCCTCTTCCTCCTCCACGTCCTCGCCGTCGCGCCACACCCGGGGCGTGGCCGTCATGTACAGCCGGCGCAGGGACGGGATCCGGGCGTTGTCGTGCACGACCGCCCAGGGCTTGCCGATCCGCCCGGAGGTCCGGTGCGCCTCGTCGACCACCACCAGGTCCCAGGGCGGCAGCCCCGCCAGGTGCGCCCGTTCGATGGTGCCCAGGCCCAGCGAGGCGTACGTGGCGAACACCGTCACCCGTTCCACCGGCAGCGCGCCCCAGCGGGCCAGGATGCGCGGATCCGTGGTGGTCGGCACCCCCACGTCCTCGCCGCGCAGCGAGCACACCGCCAGGGCCCGACCGGTGCGGCCGCCCTCCCGCCAGACGGCGACGGTCTGCACGAGCAGGTCCAGGGAGGGCACCAGGACGAGCACCCGTCCGGCCCGCAGCTCCTCGGAGGAGCCCACGGCGACCAGGGACTTCCCCGACCCGGTCGCCATGATCACCTGGGTCCGCAGGCCCCCCGGGGGCACCAGGCCGCCGGCGGGCAGCTGGAGGGCGCGCACGACGGCGTCGACGGCCTCGCGCTGATGGGGCCGCAGCTCCTTCCTCGGCACGCACCTCACCCCGCCCGCTCTGATCTGCTCTTCGGTCTCCAGTCCCTATCTTGCCCGGATTCTGAGTCGAAGAGGAGGACGCGCGGCGGGCCGCGTCACATGCGGGCCCCGAAGTTCTGCGTCCACCAGGGCCCGCCGGCGCCCGGGTGCATGCCCACGCCGATGTCCTTGAAGGAGCAGTTGAGGATGTTCGCCCGATGACCCGGGCTCTTCATCCAGGAGTCCATCACGTCCTGCGCGGTCTGCTGCCCCCTGGCGATGTTCTCCCCGTACGTGGACCAGCGGTAGCCGGCGGCCGTCGTACGGTCGCCCGGGTCCGCGCCGTCGGGGTTGGTGTGGTCGAAGAAGCCCCGCCGCGCCATGTCGTCGGAGTGTCCCTGCGCGGCCCTGTCCAGCTGCGCGTCCTCCTTGAGCGGGCCGCAGCCGGCCGCGGCGCGCTCGGAGTTGACCAGGGCGATCACCTGCCCGACCACCCCCGCCGGAGCGGGCGCGGGGGCGGGCGGCGCCGGCTTCGGCGCGCTGCTCCGGGTCGGCGTGGGCGCCGGGTCCGCGGCCTTGGAACTCGTGGACGGCGACGGGGAGGCAGAAGCGGAGGCCGAGGCCGAAGGGGAGGGCGAGGCCGAACCGGAAGGGGAGGTGGAGGGGGAGCCCGAGGGCTGCGGCGAGGCCGTGTCGGGAGCGGAGAGCGCGGCCAGCGGCGAGGCGGGGGCGCCGCCCGCCTCGGCGCCCCGCTCGCCGGGGGTGGTCGTCAGGTAGACCAGGCCGCCGCCCGCCACGCAGGCGGCGATCACCGCACCGCCGATGGCGCGGCGGCGGTTCTGGCGCCGCTTGCGCTGCGCCCCACGGCTGCCGGACGGGTCGACGGGACCGGTGTCCCCGCCCTTGCGCCGGGCCGCCCGGCCCGGGCCGGACACCACCGGGCTCAGCTGCGTCGCCGCGTCGGCGAAGGCCACGGGGGCGGTGTTCGCGGTCACGGCGGCCCGCACGCCCGCCGTCAGCGCCGCCGCCACCGGGACCAGCGCCAGCCCGGCCAGCAGGCCCTCCGCCGGCATCAGACCGTTCCACAGACCGGAGCAGCGCAGGCACTCGCGGGCGTGCCGGGCTATGCGCTTGCGCCACAGCGGCGACGGCCGGCCGTCCCAGGTGCCCGTCATCGCACGGATCTGCTCGCACGGCGGCTGCGCCTCCAGGGCCCGCTCCACCACCCGCGCCGACTCCAGCTGCGCCTTCATCCGCTGCACCCGCACCGCCGTGTGCTGCGGGGTCAGTTCCAGCGCCGATGCCACATCGGCGCGGGTCAGCTCACCGGCGCACTCCAGCCACCACAGCGACAGCAGCGCCCGGTCGTCGGGCTCCAGCCAGCGGGTCGCGCGGGCCGTCTCCCGGCGCTGCCCCGACAGCTGGAGCCGGACCACCGTCAGGTCGGCGAAGTCGGCGCCGGGATCGGCCATGTCCTGGGCCGCGTCCAGGCCGCCGGCGTCCGGGGCGCCGCTGCGGGACTGCCAGTGCGCCCGTATCCGGTTCATCGTGATCGCCACCAGCCAGGACCGGAAGTTCTCGTCCGCCCGCAGGGTGCCCAGGCCGTCGAGCGCCCGCAGCATGGTGTCCTGCACCACGTCGTCCACGTCGACGGAACCGTTCAGGGCCCGGCCGACGATGTTGTAGACGAGCGGGAGGTGGGTACCGACCAGCTCGTCCTGCGCGCGGGGATCGCCCGCGCGGGCCGCTGCCACCAGCTCTGCCGTGTGCTGTGTACTCATGTGAACTTCCCTGTCCGTACCGGCGGTCGATGATGTCCGACAACTGGGAGACCGTCGAGGGGGACCCCGATAACACTTATCGGAAGAAGTTTTTATCCGAAGGGGATTCTCCGGCGCGGACCGGGCCCGGGATTGTAAGGTCTGGACCAATAAGTTCCCGTGCACGATGCCGAGTTCCCCCCGGGGGGACCGCCCGGGAGGGGCCGCCCGTGTCCTTGCGTCCGTACGAAGTGCTGGCCGCCCAGCGCCTGCTCCCGGTGCTGCGCAGCGGCGACGCGGACGGGGCGGTCCGGGCCACCGTCGCCCTCCTCGCCGCGGGCTGCCGCGCCGTGGAGCTGACCACCACCACACCCGGCTGGGCCGGCGCCGTGGCACGCACCGCCGCTCTGTCCGACGCGCTGGGCCGGCCGGCGCTGATCGGCACGGGCACCGTCACCACCGCGGCCGACGCCGAGGCGGCCCTCGACGCGGGCGCGGGCTTCCTGGTGTCCCCGTACCCGGCCCCCGAGGTGCGCGAGGTCGCCGAACGGCGCGGGGCGGCCTTCCTGGAGGGCGGTTTCACCCCCGGCGAGATCGCCGCCGCCGTCCGGCGCTCGGGTGCCGCGAAGGTCTTCCCGGCGCACGTGGGCGGCCCGGCGTTCCTGCGCTCCCTGCGGGCGGTCCTCCCCGGCGCCGTCCTGATCCCCACGGGCGGCATCGCGCCCCGCGAGGTCCGCGACTGGCTCGCGGCGGGCGCGACCGCGGTCGGCATCGGCAGCGGTCTCCCGGCCGACCCGGCCGAACTGTCGGCCCTGTTCACCTCCCTGAGGACCACCCCGGTCGCCTCCGTCCTGACGACCACCCCGGCCGCCGCCGGCGCCTGCGCCCCGCCCACCCGACCGCCCGCCCGCCCGGGCCGAAAACCCGCCCGCGACACTCCCGGGACCGTCCGGGCCGGGCGGGGAGCGCTGGGCGTGGCCGCGTTGACGGCCGGCGGGTCGTACGACGTCCTCGTGCTCGGCGAGGTGCTCGTCGAGATCCACGCCGAGACCCCGCTGCGCGCCGCCGCCGACGGGACCGCGGCCCGGATCTCCTACTCCGGCGACGCCCTCAACGCCGCCGCCGCGGCGGCCGCGGCCGGCGCCCGTACCGCCCTGCTCGCGGTCGTCGGGGAGGACGAGCTGAGCGTCCCGCTGCTGCGCCGGGCCGCCGACCTGGGCGTGGACGTCTCCCACGTCCACCGCGCCCCGCACCCCAACGGCGCCTACCTGCTCAGCGCGGACACCGGCGGCGAGCGCGAGTTCGTCTACTGGCGCACGCGCAGCGCCGGCTCCACCCTCTCCCCGGCCCACGTCGAGGCCTGGCGGCCCCTGCTGACCGGCGCCGGGGCGCTGATCACCGGCGGGATCGCCGGGGCGCTCTCCCCCTCCAGCCGCGCGGCGGTGCTCGCCGCCGCCCGGACGGTCCACGGGGCCGGGGGCCACGTCACGTACGACCCCAACTTCCGCCCCCGGCTGACCGGACGGGACGAGGCCCGTTCCCTGCTGGCGGCGATGGCCCCGCTGACCGGCCTGCTCAAGACCTCCTGCCCCGCCGACGCCCTCGCCCTGGTCGACACCGCCGACCCGCGCACGGCGGCCGCCCGCTACCGCGCCCTCGGCGCCCGCGCCGTCGCCGTCACCGCCGGGGCGGACCGGCTGCTCCTGGACGAGGGCACCCGGGCGGCCCACCACCCCGTCCCCGTCAACCCGGACCCCGTCGACGCGACCGGCGCCGGGGACTGCTTCACCGGGACCGCCACCGCCCGGCTCGCCCTCGGCGACCCGCTCCCGGAGGCGGTGGCCCACGGCGTCGCGGCGGCCTCGCTGTCGGTGTCGGGCCGCGGGGGCACCGGCCGCGTCCCCGCCTTCGCGGAGACGGCGGCCCTGGCCGCCACGCTGGCGCCGCCTACTCCTCTTCCTCCCCGTCCTCTTCCTCCTCCCGCAGCTTCTCCTCCAGGGTCTTCTCCGGCGGCTCCTCGTACGCGAGCGGATCGCTGACCCAGCCCGCCGCCAGGACCAGCCGCGAGGTGCGGTGCACGGCCAGGAAACCGAAGGGGCGGTCGAAGGCCACGCCGGTGTGGCGGACGCGGTAGCGGACCGGGGGCGGCATGGCGCTGCCCGGTGCCATCGCGACGGCCGTCACCGCGGCGGCCTCGAAGCCCTCCGCCTCGAAGCGCGCCATCGCCGACTGCCGGGCCGAACCGATGGCCAGGGGTGCGGAGCTGACGCCGGGGAAGTGACCGCGGCCGTCGTCGCACGCCGTCTCCAGGCCGAACAGGCCGGCCCGCTCCAGCAGATCGTGCTCGGCCCGCACCTCGAAGGCGGGCGTCCTGACGACGAGCCGGGGCCCGGGCGACAGGGCGAGCACGGTGGCGACGGTCAGTCCGGGCCCGGGGCGGCCCTCCGGGAGCAGGCTCGCGGGGGTGACGGGCCGGGCACGGGTGACGGCCTCGATCCCGGTGGTGAGGACGGCGCCGGGCCCGGCGCCGGGCTCCCCCAGCACGAGGTGGACGTCCACCCCCGTGTCCCCGACCACCTCCAACAGGGTCACCGCCCCGGCCGGCCCCTCGGCCACCCCGGCCCGGTCCGGCAGGGCCGTGCTGCGGTGGAGCATCCGCAGGACGCGTCCGGCCCAGGGGCCCGCGTCCGCCCCGCCGCGCGCCTCCCTGAACGGCTGGACCCACCTCGTCCTCAGCGCCAGGGCCGAAGCCAGCACCAGCCGCGTCCCGTCCGGCCCCTCCGCCAGCGGGACCGGCATCCGCTTGACCAGCCCGCCGGTCTCCCGGTCGGCCCACGCGTCCAGCGCCTGGTGATCGGCCTCCGCGCTGCCGCTCAGGGTGGCGTGGCCCCCCGGCGCGAGCCGGTCCAGCCAGGCCGCCTCCAGCGGCAGGTCCGCCCGGGTCCACAGGCCCGTCGCCGCCCGCAGCCCCCGTACGCCGTCCAGCGCGGCCAGCAGCTCCCGCGCGGCCTCCGCGGCCCGGTCGGCCGGCAGGCCCAGGGCTTCCGCCAGCTCCGCCCGGGCCGGGCCCGCCGCCCCGTCCGCGAGCGGGGCGAGCAGCGGCCAGACCCCGGCCGCCGTGAAGACCGTACCGGCGTCACCGCCGTGGGCCGCGGCCCAGCGCGCCGTCAGCCGGTTGACCGCCCGTACCGTCGAGTTCCTCATGCTCATGCCGGGCGAGGCTACGGGGCGGGCAGGGCCTCTGCCGAATCCTTTCTCCGCACCCGGAGTTCCGGATCCGGACCGGTCCGAAAAACATCCTCCGCGCCCCTGGGTTCCTCCACGCCCCGTCGCTACCCTCCGCGCATGATTCCCACGGTGGTCTGGGGCACGGGCAACGTAGGCCGCGCGGCGATCCGCGCCGTCGAGGCCCACCCGGCGCTCGCACTCACGGCAGTGATCGTCCACAACCCCGCCAAGGTCGGCCGCGACGCGGGCGAACTCGCCGGGCTCGACCGCCGGCTGGGGGTGGCCGCGACCGACGACATCGCAGCGGTCCTCGCCGCCCGCCCCGCCGCCGTCGTCTACGCGGCCTCCGGCGACGTCCGCCCCGACGACGCCCTCGCCGACATCACCCGCGCCATCGCGGCGGGCGCGGCCGTCGTCAGCCCGGCCCTCTACCCCCTCTACGACCACCGCAGCGCCCCGCCGGAGTTCCGCGACCCGGTCCTCGCCGCGATAGCGGAGGGCGGCGGCTCGCTCTTCGCCTCCGGCGTCGACCCCGGCTGGGGCAACGACGTGCTGCCGCTCCTGCTCAGCGGACTGGGCACCACCGTGGACGCGATCCGCTGCCAGGAGATCTTCGACTACTCCACCTACGACCAGCCGGACTCCGTCCGCGACCTGGTCGGTATGGGCCGGCCCATGGACCAGGAGCCGATGATGCTCATGCCCTCGGTGCCGACCATGGTGTGGGGCGGCCAGATCCGCATGATGGCCCGCGCCCTCGGCGTCGAACTCGACGACATCCGCGAGACCTCCGACCGGCGCGCCCTCGACGCCACCGTCACCACCCCCACCATGGGCGAGTTCGAGGCCGGCACCCAGGGCGCCATCCGCTTCGAGGTCCAGGGCATCGTCGCAGGCGAGCCCCGCATCGTCATCGAACACGTCACCCGCATCCACGCCTCCTGCGCCCCCGACTGGCCCTCCCCGCCCGACGGCGGAGCCGGCGCCCACCGGGTCGTCATCGAGGGAAGCCCGCGCATCGAGGTCACCGTCGAGGCCACCGACGAGGGCGGGAACCGCTCGGCGGGCGGCAACGCCACCGCCGTCGGCCGGCTGGTCGGCGCCATCGACTGGCTGGTGGAGGCGGAACCCGGGCTCTACGACGCCCTCGACGTCCCGCTGCGCCCCGCAGTCGGCAAACTGGGAAGGAAACAGCCATGAGGATCGACGTCCCGGACGGTCGGCACCCCATCGAGTACGTGTGGGGCGACCTGGTCCCCGGCATCGGCATGGCCGCCGCCAACTTCTCCCTGTCGGTGTACGCCCACACCACCCTGGGCCTGCGCGAGTTCGAGGCCGCCCGGCTGCGCATCGCGCAGATCAACGGATGTGTCTTCTGCCTGGACTGGCGCACCGACCGGGACGGGGAGAAGGTCGAGGAGGACTTCGCCGACGCGGTCACCGAGTGGCGCACCACCGAGGCCTTCGACGACCGCACCCGTCTCGCCGCCGAATACGCCGAGCGCTACGCCCTGGACCACCACCACCTCGACGAGGAGTTCTGGGAGCGGATGACCGCGCACTACACGCAGGTGGAGATCGTGGAGCTGAGCATGAGCATCGGCTCGTGGCTCGCCTTCGGCCGCCTCAACCACGTCCTGGGCCTCGACAGCGTCTGTGTGCTGCCGGGGAGCTGAACGGTGCCGGGGCCGGCCCGGGCGCGCGCTGCGTCCGGCCGGCCCCGGTGACCGTCCGCCCTCAGAGGTCCGTGGCGATGATCTTCTCTATGTTCCGCTCGGCCAGAGCCGTGATCGTCACGAACGGGTTGACGCTGGTGTTGCCGGGGATCAGCGCCCCGTCGATGACGTACAGGCCCGGGTGGCCGTGCAGCCGGCCGTAGTTGTCGGTGGCCTTGCCCAGCACCGCGCCGCCGAGCGGGTGGTACGTGAGGTGGTCGCCCCAGACCTTGTTGGTGCCGAAGAGGTCGCTGCGGTAGATCGTCCCCTCCTTCGCGTTGATCTTGTCGAAGATGGTCTTCGCCATGTCGATCGACGGCTGCTTCCAGGCGGTCTGCCAGTTCAGCTCGACCTTGCCCGTCGCCGCGTTCCAGGTGAACTGGGCGCGGTTGGGGTTCTTGGTGATGGAGAGGTAGAAGGAGGCGTAGGTCTCGATGCCGGTCGGAAGCGGGGCCACCTCGGCGAAGGCGCCGCCCGCGTCCCAGTTGTCGATGCCCCCGCAGGGGATGGACGCCTGCACCTTGCCCGTCGGGTCCCACAGGTGGTTCGCCCGGCCGCACATGACGTTGCCGTTGTCGCCCCAGCCCTTGCCGATCTCGTCGTTGAGCAGCGGCAGCGCCCCGGTGGCCTTCAGCCGGACCAGCAGCTTGCTGGTGCCGACGCTGCCGGCGGCGAAGAACACCCGGTCGGCGGTGACGCTCTTGACGGCGACCACGTCGCCGGAGGTGTTCAGCTCCTCCATGGCGACCGTGTAGCCGCCACCGTCCGAGGGGGAGACGGTGGTGACGCGGTGCAGGGGGGAGATGGCCACCTTGCCGGTCGCCCGCGCGGTGGCGAGGTAGGTCTTCTGGAGGGACTTCTTGCCGGCGTTGTTGCCGTAGAGGATCTCCCCGTCCACGGCGGACTTGGGGACGGTTCCGGCCACCTCCTGCTTCATGTAGTCCCAGTCGTAGACGTCGGGCACGAAGACGAAGGGGAAGCCGGAGCGCTGGGCGTGCCTGCGGCCCACGCGGGCGAACTGGTAGCAGTCCACCGTCTCGAACCAGTCGGGGTCGACGAGGCCCACCCCGAGGCCGGCGTTGGCCCGGGGGTAGTAGGTGGAGTACATCTCGTCGGGGTCCACCGTGGGGAGGATCGCGGCGAAGTTCTGCCGCTTGGGGGTCACCGCCATACCGCCGTTGACGAGCGAGCCGCCGCCGACGCCGCGGCCCTGGTAGACGATGATCCCGCCCATCTCCTCGGCGTCGAGGATGCCCGTGTACTTCGGGACGTCCTTGTCGATGGGGAAGCCGAGGAAGTTGCTCAGCGGCGCCTTCGTGCGGGTGCGCAGCCAGAAGGAGCGGTAGTCGGGCTTGGTGGTGTTGGCGAAGATCTTGCCGTCGGTGCCCGGGGTGTCCCAGGCCATGCCCATCTCGACCATGTGGACGTCGACGCCGGCCTGGGCGAGCCGCAACGCGGCGACCGAGCCGCCGTAACCGGTGCCGATGACGAGGGCCGGGACACGGGTCCCGGACGCGAGGGGGGCGTGCGCGACGGTGGAGCCGGTGGCGGGATTCGCGCGGGCGGCGCTGGTGTTGACGGAAAGCGCCATGGCTCCCAGAAGAGAACCGGTTCCAGCGATGAATCCGCGCCGGGAGACACCCTTGGACACCTTGCTGTGCAGGGACTTGTCACTCATGTGGCGTTCCTCACTCTCGATGGAGTGGGAACAAGTTCTACTGTCGAGTGCCTGCTAAGTCACTAGATGCGTCGAGATAATTTCCGGCCGGTTTCCGCAGGGCCTCAGGACAGGCTCCAGTGCGCGACGTCGTCTCCGAGCCCGGAGTCCAGTGCGAACTGCACCGCCGCCGGGCGGGCTTCCCGCGGCAGCCGGAAGACGACGTAGCCCGCGGCCGACCGGCCCGGGGCGAGGGTGAGGGTGTCGGGAAGGGCCGGGCCCGCGTCCGTGGCATCCCCGAGACCGGTGAACCGCCGCCCTGTGGTGTCCAGGAGGTGCGCGGACGGGGCGGGGGAGTCCTCGTACGGCACGGTCCCCGTGTTCTCCAGGCGCAGCTCCACGGCGACCAGCCGGTCGGCCCCGGGCGCCGGCGCCGGGCCCGCGGGGTCGACGACCCGGGTGAGGGTGACGTCGAGGCGCTCCCCGGGCCGGTCACCGTCGAGGGAGACGGTCTCGCCGGAGCCGCCGGTGCCCGCGCCGAGCAGCAGCGCCGCGAGGAGGGGAGCCAGGAGGAGACGGGCGGCCTTGGCCGCGCGCCCCGGACCCGCGTGGCCCGTGTGGCTGCCGTGACGCATGACCGACCTCCTCCACCCCCCTCGCCGCCCACGATCCTCCGTACGGGCCGGTCCCGCCACCGGCGGCGTTCGAGGGCCTTCATGGGGCAAACACCGCATCTGGCAGACTTGGCCGCATTGTCCCGGGCGGTGCAGGACAGGAAACCGGTGCGAATCCGGTGCGGTCCCGCCACTGTGACCGGCGGCCCCTTGCACGGGGCCCCGGGAGTCAGACACTGACGCGCCGCCTCTTCACTTCGACCGGGGACGAGGATCCCCCGGAGAGGCCTCACCATGCCGCGTTTCCGCGCAGCCCTGCGCCCGCTCCCCGCGCTCGCGCTCCTGACGACACTGACGACCCTGACCGCGTGCGCCGGTCCGTCCGGGGCGGGAGGGTCCGCTCCCGGCGCGCACGCGGCGCCCGGGTTCCCGTACACCGTCACCAACTGCGGTGTCGCCACCACCTACCAGGCCCCGCCCCGACGCGCCGTCACCATGAACCAGCACGCCACCGAGATGCTGCTCGCCCTCGGCCTGCAGGACCGGATGGCGGGCACGGCGTACCTCGACGACTCCGTCCTCCCGGCCTACCGGAGCGCCTACGCGGGCATCAAGGTCCTCGCGAAGGAGTACCCCTCGAAGGAGGTCCTCCTCGGCGCCGACCCGGACTTCGTGTACGGCGGCTACTCCAGCGCCTTCGACAAGGGGCAGGGCCGCGACCGGGAGGGGCTGGCCGCGTCCGGCATCGGCTCCCGGCTCAGCGTCGAGTACTGCACCCCGGGCCGGGTCGGGCTCGCGCAGCTGAAGACCGAGATCACCGAGGTCGCCCGGACCTTCGGCGTGCCCGAGCGCGGCACGGCCCTGATCGAGGAGGAGCAGCGCCGGATCGACGCCGTCACCGCGCGGGTCAAGGACCGGGCCCGCCCGGCCGTCTTCGTCTACGACTCGGGCGAGGGCTCCGCCTTCACCTCCGGGGGCAACGGCATCGGCAACGAGATCGTCTCCCTCGCCGGGGGGACGAACGTCTTCGCCGACCTCGACGCCACCTTCGGCGACGTGTCGTGGGAGAAGGTCATCGAGCGCGGGCCCGAGGTCGTCCTCATCTACGACTACGGCGGCACCACCGTGGAGACCAAGAAGCAGCGCCTGTTGAACGATCCGGCACTGGCGGAGGTTCCCGCGGTGAAGAACCGGCGGTTCGTCGTGCTCCCGCTCTCCTCGGCCGTCCTCGGCGTGCGCGTCGCCGACGCCGTGGAGTCCCTGGGCCGCCAGTTGCACCCCGACGCCGCGTGACCGGCCGCCGTCGCACCGCGGCCGTACTGGTGCTGCTGGCGGCCGCGCTGGCGGGCTCGGCGGTGGCGGGGCTGGCGCTGGGGCCCGTGCGCATCGGTCCCGGACAGGTGCTCGACGCCCTGTCGGGCGGGCCCGGGCGTCGCGGAGCCTTCGCTTCCATCGTGTGGGACGTCCGGATGCCGCGGGTGCTGCTCGGGGCCGTGGTCGGCGCCGGCCTCGCGGTCGCGGGCGCCGTGCTCCAGGCCCTCGTCCGCAACGCGCTCGCGGACCCCTTCCTGCTGGGGGCCTCCTCGGGCGCCTCGGCGGGGGCCGTGCTGGTCATCGTGCTGGGCGTGGGGGCGGGCGGCGCCGTCGGGCTCCCGCTGGCCGCCTTCGCCGGCTCCCTCGCCGCGCTCGTCGCCGTCTACGCGCTGGCCCGGCGCGGCGGCACCATGACCACGGGCCGGCTGATCCTGGCCGGGGTGGCCGTGCAGTACGTGCTGTCCGCTCTGACCAGCCTGGTGCTCGTGCTGGCCGCCCATCCGGACCAGATGCGGTCCGTGCTGTTCTGGACCCTCGGCGGCCTGGGCGGGGCCCGCTGGCACGAACTCGCCCTGCCGGCCGCCGCGCTGCTGGCCGGAACCGCTCTGCTCGTCGCCCTCGCACGCCCGCTGGACCTGCTGCTCGCCGGGGAGGAGGGGGCGCGGACCCTCGGCCTGGACACCGGCCGCTTCCGGGCCGCCGTCTTCGTCCTCGCCTCCCTCGTGATCGGGGTGCTCGTGGCCTACAGCGGGGCGATCGGTTTTGTCGGGCTGATGGTTCCGCACGCCGCCCGCATGGTGGTGGGGGCCGGGCACCGGGCGCTGCTGCCCGTCTGCGCGCTCGCCGGGGCGGTGTTCCTGACCCTGGCCGACCTGCTGGCCCGCACGGCGGCCGCGCCCGAGGAGATACCCGTCGGGGTGGTCACCGCGCTGGTGGGCGGCCCGTTCTTCCTGTGGATGCTGCGCAGGTCCACCCGGAGCGAGGGGGTGGCCGGATGACGGGCCGTCCGGCGGAACTCGCGGTCGAGGCCCTGCGTTACGCGGTCGACGGGCGCACGCTGCTGGACGGCGTCGGCCTCGCCGCCCGGCCGGGCGAGACGGTCGGGGTCGTCGGGCCGAACGGCAGCGGCAAGACGACCCTGCTGCGCTGCGTCTACGGCACCCTGCAGCCCACCGCAGGCCGGGTGCTGCTCGACGGGGCCGATGCCGCCGCGCTGGGCGTCAAGGAGCGCGCCCGGCGGGTGGCGGTGGTCCCGCAGGACGCGGCGGGCACCTTCGGGCTGACGGTCCGCGAGGTCGTGTCCATGGGCCGCAGCCCGCACAAGCGGTTCTGGGAGCAGGACGGTCCGGACGACCGCCGGCGCGTCGCCGACGCCTTGGAAGGCGTCGGCGCCTCCGCCTTCGCCGGGCGCCGCTTCGACGGGCTCTCGGGCGGTGAGCGCCAGCGTGCGCTCGTCGCCCGCGCCCTCGTGCAGGAGCCCGGGCTGCTGGCGCTGGACGAGCCGACGAACCACCTGGACATCCGCTGTCAGCTGGAGGTCCTGGGCCTGGTCCGGCGGCTTCCCGTGACGAGCCTGCTCGTGCTGCACGACCTCAACCTGGCCGCGTCCTTCTGCGACCGGCTGTACGTGCTGTCCGGCGGCCGGGTGGTGGCGCAGGGGGCGCCGCGGGACGTGCTCACGGAGCAACTGCTGGCGGAGGTCTACGGGGTCCGCGCCCATGTCGCCGTCCATCCCGCGACGGGCGCTGCGAACATCGTGTACCTCCCGGACCGGCCCGCCGGCGGGGACCCGGCGGCCGGCGGAGGGCTGCCGGCCGTCAGGCCTCCGGCTGGGCCAGCCGCCTGAGCAGGGGGACCGCGTCGTCGAGGGGGACCGTGCGGAAGAACCGCGCGTCGGCCTCCTCGACGGCGGCCACGGCGCGGGGTGCCAGCTCGGCCCCGGCGGCGGTGACGCGCAGCCGCTTGGCGCGGGTGTCGGCCGGGTCGACCTCGCGCTCGACGAGCCCCTTCTGTTCCAAGGCGCGCAGCACCTGGGAGGTCATCTTGACGTCCGTGCCGGCCTGGCGCGCCAGGGCCAGCTGGTTGGGGTGCTCGCCCTGGCCGTTGAGCCACCAGGCACAGGCCAGCAGGACGAACTGGACGTGGGTGAGGCCGAGCGGGGTCAGTGCCGCCGAGACCTCCCGCTGCCAGCGCAGGGTGGCGTGCCAGAGGAGGAAGCCGGGGCTCTCGCCGGGGCTGAGGGCCATCAGCGCGCCGCCGACTCCGCCAGCGCGGCCATGGTCTCGGGCCAGTCGGCGGTGATGCCCGGGCCGATCTCGGCGCCGGCCTCGTCCGCTCCGTCGCCGGTGATCTCCATCCGGTAGGTGATGCGGACCGGGCCGTCGGGGGTGGGGTCGATCCGGTGGACCGTCCGCAGGAGCAGCCCGCCGAACCGGGCCTCGTCGACGAAGAGCGCGTCCTCGACGGCCTCGGCGACGACCAGCGGTACCGGGTCCTCGCCGGGCGGCGTCATCGTGATGCGGGCTCCGGCGGCGAAGGGGCCGTCGATCTCGATGCGCTCGATGCCGGGATTCCAGTCACCCCAGTTCTCGACGTCGGCCCAGAGGCGCCAGATCGCCGAGGGGTCGGCGCCGGTCTCGATGCTGTGCTCGTACGTCCACATGACGCGTTCTCCTCTGTCGCCGGGTTGTTCATCTGCTCGCAGATTATCTGTGTGCAGACTATCTGTCCAGGGTTCCGCGCCGCCGGGGGTGCCCGGGGGAGGGGGAGGGTGCGCGAAGGGCCCGCCGCACGGTGCGCGGCGGGCCCCTCGGTTGCTCATCAGCCGCCGTACGGGCGGGTGATGATCTCCATGGCATGGCCGGCGGGGTCGAGGAAGTAGACCCCGCGCCCGCCGTCGTTGTGGTTGATCTCGCCCGGGTGCTTGCGGTGCGGATCGGCGAAGTACTCGATGCCGCCCGCCCGGATCTTCTCGAAGGCGGAGTCGAACTCCTCCTCCGAGATGAGGAACGCGTAGTGCTGCGGGGTGATGGACTCGAACGGGATGGTGGCGAAGTCCAGGGTCACCCCGTTGCCGGTCTCCACCGGGATGAACGGGCCCCACTCCGGGCCGACTTCGAGACCGAGGATGTGTGCCAGGAACGTGGCGGACTCCCGGTTGTCACGGGAGTGGACGATCGTGTGGTTCAACTGCACGGACATGTGTGAATGCCTCCACAAGGCATGTCACGGCACCTCCATGCCTCACCCGGTCGGTGACCGGCACGCGATGCCGTCGCCCTGATCCTAGGCACCCCGGCCGTGCCCGGTCCACCGGAATTCGGGTGCCCGGAGGCCTCACGAACCCCCGTACACCGCCTTGACGTTGTCCTGCGCCGGGTGCGTCCGGCCGGCCGGGCCGGCGGCGAACACGCGCAGCAGGTTCTCCGTCACCCGGGTGGTCAGCGCACCGGCACGGGCGTCCAGGCCGTGATGGGCTCCGCTGCGCCCGTCACCGGTCGCGTCGAGCGCCTCGACCCAGCGCATCGTGCCGGTCGCGAAGACCCCGGCCCCGCTCGGCACCGTGTGGTACGCCGTGTCCTGGTGACTCGGCCGGCCCTCGCAGACCACGGGGGAGTGGGCCAGAATCTCGATCGGACGCGGCGTCGGGAACCCCGTGTTCACCTTGTCGTACTCCACCCCGACCAGGTGCGCGAAGCTGTCGCCGGCCTTCACGCCCGTCCCCTCGAACAGCCAGTGGCCCGGGTTCGTCACCACGTACGGGGCGTCCACCGGATAGCCGTCGTAGATCACCCCGAGCAGCGAGCTCTCCGGGTCGGCCCCCGGCGGCGAGCGGAAGTCGACCGTCGCCGGATGCCCCCGCTTGAAGCCGGGGTCCTGGTCGTAGGAGGACTTGTAGCAGACCACCGTACGGTCCGGGCCCAGCTCGGAGGGCTCCAGCCGGATCCGGCGGAAGCAGCAGTTCGCCCCCAGTACCGCGATGTTGCTGCCCGCGTCCCGCGCCGCCGTGACGTGCGCGCGCTGCTCCGGGGACCAGTACTCGTCGTGGCCGAGGGACAGCACCGCCGCCGCCCCCTCCAGCAGGTGCCGCTCACGTGCCACGTCGGTGGTCGTGGCGTACGCGAGGGGTATCCCGAGCCGCTCGGCGAGCGCGACCAGCGGAGCCTCGTAGACCAGGAACAGACCCGCCCCGTCGTCGTACTCGTACGGCCGGTCGAAGGTCACGGACAGCGAACGCGAGGCGTAGCCGCCGCTCGGGCCGTCGTAGCTGCCATAGCCGCCCCACCGGTTGTACGCCTGCCAGGTCGCCACGGCGTTGACGACCACCGTCCGGCCCGCCGCGGCCGCCGAGCGGACGGTCAGCGGCGCGAACCGCTGCCCCTCCCCGCCCTGCGCGTCGAGCCGCAGCAGGTAGCAGCCCTCCGGCCAGCCCTTGGTGTCCACCGTGGCGGTACGCGGCCACCGGGTGCGCACCATACGGGTGGCGGCGTCCACCGTGTGCTCGGGCTGGCGGACCCCGGGCAGCGCCTCGGAGCGCCACACCAGCCGGGCGCGCGCCCCGCCGTACCAGCCCATCCGGTACGCGGAGACCGTGAACCGCGGCGCGGTGGTGGACACGTGCAGCCCGAACGACTCCCCGGGGAGCACGCTGACCCGGTCCGTGAAGCCCTCGATCGCACGCGCCGGGCCGGCCTTGACCACCCGCCAGTCGGCGTTGCCGGGCCGGGCGTTCTCGGCCTTCACGTCGAAGCCGGCCCGGTCGCCGGGCGCCGCCGGCGACTCCTTGCCCGCAGCCTTCCCCTTCAGCGCCGCCCCGCTCTCGCCGGGCCCGCCGCCCGCGCAGCCGGCGACCGAGCCCAGCCCCGCGGCGGTGGCCGCGCCCGTCGCGAGGGCGAGGAACCGCCGCCTGCCCGCGCCCCCGGCGCCCCCGGGTATGTGCTCCTGATCCATGAGGGCACGCTACGTCACCCCCCGCCCCCTCGCTCCACCACCACCGGCGGTCCGTCCCCGCATGTTCCCCGCTCCGATCCCTGCCGCTCCCGCGGTCCGGGTCATTCGACGTGCTCCCGGTAGCGGGCGATCACCTCCCCCAGTACCTCGCTGCCGTCCCGTGCCCACAGGCCCGGATGGAAGATCTCCACCTCCACCGGCCCCCGGTAGCCGGCCCCGTCGGCCAGCTCCCGGAAGGCCCGCAGGTCGACGCACCCGTCGCCGAGCTGTCCCCGGCCCAGAAGCACGCCCTCGGGAAGCGGGGTCACCCAGTCGGCCAGCTGCACGGCCGTGATCCGCCCGCCCGCACCGGCCCGGCCGAGATCGGCGGCCAGCCGTTCGTCCCACCACAGGTGGTAGGAGTCGGCCACCACCCCGACCTGCTCCACCGGGAACTGTTCGGCGATGTCCAGGGCCTGCCCCAGCGTGGACACCACGCAGCGGTCCGCCGCGAACATCGGATGCAGCGGCTCGATGCCCAGGCGCACCCCGTGGCCGGCGGCCCACGGCGCCAGGTCCCCCAGGAGCCCGGTGATCCGCCGCCGGGCCTCCGCCAGGTCCCGCTCGCCGGCCGCCAGTCCGCCCGAGACCAGGACCAGGACGTCCGCACCCAGCTCCGCCGCCTCCTCGACCGCCCGCCGGTTGTCCTCCAGGGCGGCCGCCCGGCCCGCCCGGTCGGCGGCGGTGAAGAACCCGCCCCGGCACAGCGAACTGACCCGCAGCCCTGCGGCGGCGACCAGCCGAGCCGTCTCCCGCACCCCGAACCCGCGCACCGGCTCCCGCCACAGCCCCACCGCCCCCACTCCGGCGGCCCCGCACCCGTCCACCAGCTCGGGCACCGACCACTGCCGCACCGTCTCCTGGTTCAGGCTGAACCGCGCCGGAGCCGCCGCCCGGTTCACGCCTCCACCCCCCGATCCGCGAGGAGCCGGCCCATCCGGTCCGCGGCGCGTTCCGGGTCGGGGAACAGGCCCAGCAGGTCGGCCAGTGCGTAGGCCCGCGCCAGATGCGGGAGCGAGCGGGCCGACTCCAGCCCGGCCAGCAGGGTGAAGTGCTCCTGGTACCCCGCCAGCCAGGCCAGCAGGACCACACCCGTCTTGTACAGCGGGGTCGGCGGCGCGAACAGGTGCCGCGCCAGGGCGACCGTCGGGTCCAGCAGGGCCCGGAAACCGCCGGGATCCTCCCGGTCGAGGGCGAGGGCCGCCCGCGCCGCCAGCGGGGCGATCGGATCGAAGATCCCCAGCAGGGCGTCGCTGGCCAGCTCCCCGTCCCCGGCGATCAGCTCCGGATAGTGGAGGTCGTCGCCCGTGTAGCACCGTACGCCCGCCGGCAGGCGCCGTCTGAGGTCCTCCTCCCGGTCCGCGTCCAGCAGCGAGACCTTGACGCCGTCCACCTTCCGCGGATGCTCGTCGACGATCTTCACCAGGACGTCGGCGGCCTCGTCCAGGTCGTCGTGGCCCCAGTACCCGGCGAGCTCGGGGTCGAAGACCGGACCCAGCCAGTGCAGCACCACGGGCCGTGCGCTCTGGCGCAGCAGCGTTCCGTACACCTCCCGGTAGTCCTCGGGCCCACGGGCCGCCGAGGCCAGCCGGCGCGAGGCCATCAGCACCGCTCCCGCCCCGCAGTCCTCGACGTGGGCCAGCTGTTCCTCGTACGCGGCGGTGATCGCCGCCAGTGAGTGCACCCGGTCCGGAGCCAGCTGGTCGGTGCCCGCGCCGCAGACGAGCCGGCCGCCCACCGTCCGGGCCTCCCGGGCCGACCGGCGGATCAGCTCCGCCGCGTCCGGCCAGCCCAGGCCCGCGCCCCGCTGCGCCGTGTCCATGGCCTCGGCGACGCCGAGCCCCCACTCCCACAGGCGGTGCCGGAAGCCCAGGGTGGCCTCCCAGTCGACCACCGGCCCGCTCACGCCCGGTCCGGCGGCCGGGGCCGCGGCCACATGGGCGGCGGCGTAGAAGGTGCGGCTGCGGGCCGGTCCGCAGCCGAACGGTGCGAGCGGCGAGTCCGAGGGCCGGTGCACGCGGAAGCCCCCGTCCGCGCAGGGAAGCCGGATCGCCTTCACAGGGTCACCTCCGGCACGGGAAGCCGCCGACCCTCGGCGCAGGAGCGCAGGCCGAGGGAGGCGAGCTGTACGCCCCGGGCCCCCGCGAGGAGGTCCCACCGCCAGGGCTCGTCCCGGACGACATGGCGCAGGAAGAGCTCCCACTGGGCCTTGAAGCCGTTGGCCACCGGCCCGTCGTAGGGTACCTCCTGCCACTGGGCGCGGAACGGGTCGGCCGACGGCACGTCCGGATCCCACACCGGTCTCGGCGTGCTCGCACGGTGCTGGATCCGGCAGTTGCGCAGGCCCGCGACGGCCGAGCCGTGTGTCCCGTCCACCTGGAACTCCACCAGCTCGTCGCGGTGCACCCGGACCGTCCAGGAGGAGTTGATCTGGGCGACGGCGCCGCCCTCCAGCTCGAAGATCCCGTACGCGGCGTCCTCCGCCGTCGCCTCGTAGGGTGTGCCCTCCTCGTCCCACCGGCGGCCGACGTGGGTGCGGGTCAGGGCCTGCACGCTGCGGACGGGGCCGAACAGCTCGTGCAGCAGGTAGTCCCAGTGCGGGAACATGTCGGCGACGATGCCACCGCCGTCCTGTGCCCGGTAGTTCCAGGAGGGGCGCTGGGCCGGCTGCCGGTCCCCTTCGAAGACCCAGTAGCCGAACTCCCCGCGGATGGACAGCACCTCGCCGAAGAACCCGCTCTCGGTCAGCCGCCTCAGCTTCAGCAGGCCCGGCAGGAACAGCTTGTCCTGCACCACGCCGTGCTTGACCCCCGCGGCCGCCGCCTGCCGGGCCAGGGCCAGGGCGGACGGGAAGTCCAGCGCGGTCGGCTTCTCGCAGTAGACGTGCTTTCCGGCCGCCACCGCCCGCCGCAGGGCCCCCTCGCGGGCGCCGGTCACCTGGGCGTCGAAGTAGACCTCCACCTCCGGATCGGCCAGGACGGCCGTCAGGTCGGTGCTGACGTGCTCCAGGCCGTGCCGTTCGGCGATGGTCCGCAGGGCCGCCTCGCGGCGCCCCACCAGCACCGGCTCCGGCCACACCACCGTGCCGTCGCCCAGGTCCAGCCCGCCCTGCTCGCGCAGGGCGAGGACGGACCGGACCAGATGCTGGCGGTAGCCCATCCGCCCGGTCACGCCGTTCATCGCGATCCTGATCGTCCTGCGTTCCATGATGGCTTCCCCTCCGGTCCTGGTGGCAGCGTCTGCGAAAAGCGATGGGAAGCGCTTTCTGTCGATCAGGCTAGGCCTCTCGATCCACGTCATTCAATTACCCGTTCGGGTGATAGAAAGCGCTTTCTGCATCAGGCATCATGGGGACCGGACGCCAGATCGGACGACGGCCCGCGGCACGGCGGGCCACAGGGGGAGGGGATCTCGATGGCAGTGACGCTCGCGGAGGTCGCGGTCCGCGCGGGGGTATCGCCCGCCACGGTCTCGCGCGTACTGAACGGCGGATATCCGGTGGCCGGCGGCACCCGGACCCGGGTCGAGCGGGCCGTGGAGGAACTCGGCTACGTCGCCAACGCCTCCGCCCGCGCACTCGCGGGCGCCGCCTCCGAGCTCGTGGGAATCCTGGTGCACGACATCGCCGACGCCTACTTCGGCGTCCTCACCGGCTCCCTCCAGGGGGCCCTCGACCCCGCCAGAGAGCGGGAGGCGCGGCGCCTGGCCGTCGTCTGCAACACCCAGGGCGCACCCGCGGCCGAGAGCGCCTACCTCGCCCTGCTCGAAGGCCAGCGCGCCGGAGGCGTCGTCCTCGCCGGCGCGGCCGTGGAGGACCCGGAGCACACCGCCGCACTCGCCGCCCGGATCGCCCGCATGGCCGCCTCCGGCACCAGGGTCGTGCTGTGCGGGCGCCCGCCCGTTCCGGTACCCGCCGCACTGCCCGTCGCCACCGTCGTGTTCGACGAACGAGGGGGCGCCTTCCGCCTCGCCGAACACCTCCTGGGGCTCGGTCACCGGCGGATCGCCCACATCGCCGGCCCGCCCGGGCTGAGCACCACCCGTGAGCGCCTCGCCGGACACCGGGAGGCCCTGCGGCGGCACGACCCGGCCCTGCCCGAAGCCTGCGCCGCGCTCACCGTCCACGCCGGTTCCGAGCGCTCCGCCGGCTATGACGCCACCCGCGAACTGCTGCGCAGGGGAGAGCCCTTCACGGCAGTCGCCGCGGCCAACGACACGGCCGCCGCGGGTGTCGCCGCCGCACTGCGCGAGGCGGGGCTGCGCATACCCGAAGACGTCTCGGTCGCCGGCTTCGACGACCTGCCGTTCAGCCAGGACACCGCCCCCGCCCTCACCACCGTCCGGGTGCCGCTGCGCGAGGCGGGCGTCCTCGCCGCCCAGCTGGTGACGGGCCGCCGGGCCCTGCCCCCGGGAGGCATCACCACCCTGCCCACCGAACTCATGGTGCGCGGCTCCACCGCACCGCCCCCGGCCGCGAGGAGGTCGCCATGAGGTTCGCCGTCTCCACCCTCGGCCTGCCGGGCACACCGCTCGCCCGCAGCGCGGCGCTGGCCGCCGGCC
Source organism: Streptomyces sp. NPDC032091 (assembly GCF_055580265.1). Classification (NCBI taxonomy): domain Bacteria; kingdom Bacillati; phylum Actinomycetota; class Actinomycetes; order Kitasatosporales; family Streptomycetaceae; genus Streptomyces; species Streptomyces sp. NPDC032091. Next base: position 195,120 of record NZ_JBVILR010000016.1, read on the forward strand.
ACGGCTACGACGGCCTCGAACTGCGCGCCCACCCCGAGGAACCCCTGCATCCGGGAAGCCCGCCCGGGGACCGGGCCGCCGGGCTCAGAGCCGTCACCCGGGCGGGGGTCGGCGTCCTCGGCGTCGCGGGCTACACCAGGGTCGCGGCGCCCGGTCCCGACGGGCCCGTCCTCGACGAGCTCCGGTCCCTGGTCCGGCTCGCCGCCGACCTCGAAGCCCCGTACGTCCGGGTCTTCCCCGGCGGGAGCGGCCTGCCCGGGGCGGAAGCCGACGCCAACGCGGTGCGCCGCCTGCGCGAAGCCGCCCCCGACGCGCAGCGCAACGGGGTGCGGATCCTGCTGGAGACGCACGACTCGCACCGTACGGCCGCGGCCGCCGCCCGGGTGCTCGACGCCGTCGGCCACCCGGCGGCGGGCGCCCTGTGGGACGTACTGCACACCTGGCTGGGCGGTGAACGGCCCGCCGAGTCGAGACGGCTCCTGGGCCCGCACCTGGGCTACGTCCAGGTCAAGGACGTGGCATCGGCAGACGACCTCACGCCCGTCGGGCTGGGCGCGGGAGTGCTGCCCCTCGCCGGGGCGGTGGCCGGGACACCGGCCGACGGGTGGCTGTGCTGGGAGTACGAGAAACGCTGGTACCCCGAGGCGGCCGAGCTGGCGGGCCCCCGGCTCCGGCGGGGGCGCGAACACCTGGAAGGGCTGGTGGTCCATGGCGATCAGGCCGAGTAGGCCAGGCGGCCCGGATCCACCGGGTACCGGAAGCCGACGCCCCGTGCGTAGCGCTCCAGCTCCTCGATCGCCGTGGCCGCCAGCCGGTCCAGCTCTCCGCCCAGTGAACCCGCCACATGGGGGGTGAGCAGGACGTTCGGCAGGTCGTACAGCGGGGAGCCGGCGGGCAGCACCTCCGGCTCGGTGTGGTCGAGCACGGCGTGCAGCCGCCCGGCGACCAGCTCCCGCGTCAGCGCCGCCGTGTCGACCAGGGAACCGCGCGCCGTGTTGACCAGCGTGGCGCCGTCCGGCATCAGGGCCAGCCGGGGGGCGTCGAGCAGGCGACGGGTCCCGGGGAGCTCCGGGGCGTGCAGGCTCACCACGTGGCTGCGGCCCAGCAGTTCGTCCAGGCCGCAGGGCTCGCCGCCGAGGGAGGCGAGCTCGGCGGGGTCGGCGTACGGGTCGTGTACGAGAACCCGCAGGTCGAACGGCCGAAGCAGCTCCAGCACGCGCCGGCCGACCAGGGAGGCGCCGACGAGTCCGACGGTCCGCCGGTAGTTGCCCACCGCCGGATAGCGGCGCAGCGGGTCGACGGGCCCGCGTGCGGCCCGGTAGGCGTGGGCGGCCTCCAGGACCCGCTTGTTGGCGAACAGGATCGCGGCCAGCGTGTACTCGGCGACGGGGAGGGCGTTGGCGGCGGCCGCGCTGGAGACCAGCAGACCGCGTTCCCAGCAGGCCTCGGTGACATGGCGCTTGACGCTCCCGGCGGCGTGTACGACGGCACGCAGCCGGGGCATCCGGTGCAGGGCGTCCGCGTCCAGCACCGGGCAGCCCCAGCCGGTGAACAGCACCTCGGCGCGGGCGAGCCGGGCGCCGAGGACCGGGTCGCCCCCGGCGAAGTCGGTGAGCAGCAGGTCGGTGTCCACGTCGGCGACCCGGACCAGTGCGGCCAGGGCCCGGTCGCCGAGGACGGCCGCCCGGGTGTCCGGACTCATGGCGAGCACCGTGGCGGGCCGGGCCTGGGCGGTGGATCTGGTCACGCGGGCGCCTCCTGCGGTGCAACCCGGCCGCCCGAAGGAGGCCTCTGGAGCCGACGGCTCTCGATACGGCAGCACGGTGGACGGCACGATGTTCACAGAGTCCGGCCCGCCGGCGAGCGGCGACACGTGACCGGGACCCCGGTTCACCCTCCGGCCCACCACGGGCCCGGAAGACGGTGGCGGCGTGGACGGCGGGCTCGGAGACGGCACCAGGCTGCCGGCAGGGGCAGGGGCAGGGGCAGGGGCAGGGGCAGGGGCAGGGGCAGGGGTCAGGGGGTGAGGGTGGTGTGGGTCAGCTCGGGCCAGGGGGCCGCCGCGCCCTGCCGGGACGCTTCGCCGAACCCGGCGTCGCCGAGGGCGCGGCGCGCGGTGCGCTCGATACGGGCCGCGTCCGGGTGCGAGCGGTCCCGTAGCCCCCGTACGCCGGTGCTCGCCGCGAGCAGCCGCGCCGCCTGCGCGTTATCGCCCTGCCGCAGCGCCAGGTCCGCGACCCCCACCAGCACCTGGGCGATCAGCGGGGCGTGCCCCGCCCCGGCCGCCGCCGCACAGGCCGCCGCGTGGTGGGCGCGCGCCTCGCCGAGGTCGGCTGCCAGGTAGCCGAGCAGATCGTGCGTCACCGCGAGGACGTTGCCCTGCAGCGCCTCGCCGCCCAGCAGGGACGTCGCGACGCCCAGGTGCCGCCGCGCTTCCTCCGCCTCGCCGCCCCACCGGGCGAGTTCCGCCCGAGCGAGGGCCAGTTCGGCCAGGGCGTCCGGCCAGGTGACCCGCTCCGCGTACCGCTGCGCCTCGGCGAGGGCGGCGGCGCAGGCGTCCCCGTCGCCCCGCAGCCAGTACAGCTGCGCCTGCCGGGACCGCATCCGGATGACGTCCTCGACCGCCCCGACCTCGGTGACGACCGCGATCGCCTGCTCCAGGTGCTCGCACGCCCCGGCGAACCCGCCGCGCACGGCGATCCGCTCCGCCAGCTCCGTCTGCGCGAACGAGATCCCGAACCGTTCGCCGAGCGCCCGGAACTCGGCGAGCGCCGTCTCCAGGTATGCGTCCGCCTCGCGCCCCTGGTGGCCCAGCATGATCCGCATCTTGCCCAGGTGCAGCCGGCCCAGCGCCCGCACCCAGGGGTCCTCGCTGTCGAGCAGCGGTTCGAACGCCGGCAGGAAGGCGTCCGGCGCCTCCAGCATGCGCTCCAGCGCGGTGACCAGCCCCAGCAGCGGGTTGCGGCGCCGGCTGCGCAGGCTGAACCGGTACGCCTCGTGGATCCACTCCGCGGCCTGGTGCTCGTCGCCCCGCCCGGCGCTCGCGAACAGCACGACCAGCGCGTACGCGGCGGCCCGTACGTCGTCGGCCACCTCACCCGGTGTTCCGACGGCCGCGGTGATCAGCTCCATCCCCTCGGTCCGGTGCCCGCTGAGCCACCAGTACCAGCCGGCGGCCGCCGCGAGCCGCATCGCGGGCTCCGCCTCGCCCGCCGCGAGCGCCCCACGCATCGCGGAGCCGATGTTGTCGTGCTCGGCGCCGAGCACCGCCAGCCACTCCAGCTGCTCGGCACGGCGCAGATGGGGCTCGGCGGTCTCGGCGAGCCCGGTGAAATGGGCCAGGTGCGCCCGGCGCGCCCGCTCCGCCTCCCCGGCCTCGACGAGCCGGTGCGCGGCGTACTCCTTGATGGTGCCCAGCATCCGGTAGCGCGGGGCGCCGCCGCCCTCCGCGCGCAGCAGCGACTTCTCGGTCAGGGCGGTCAGCAGTTCGAGTACCTCGCCCTCCTCGACGCCACCCTCCGAACCGTCCGAACCACCGGCGCCGTCCGGGCCGCCGGCGCCGTCCGCGCAGACCCGTTCGGCGGCCTCCAGGCTCGCCCCGCCGGAGAACACCGAGAGCCGGCGCAACACCGTCCGCTCGGCCCCGCTGAGCAGCTCCCAGCTCCAGTCGACCACCGCGCGCAGCGTCTTGTGCCGGGGCAGGGCGGTGCGGCTGCCGCTGGTCAGCAGCCGGAACCGGTCGTCGAGCCGGTGGGCGAGCTGGTCGACGGTCATCGTCCGCAGCCGGGCCGCGGCCAGTTCGATCGCCAGCGGCATCCCGTCCAGCGCCCGGCACACGCGCCCCATCACCGCCAGCGTCCGCGCGTCGGTGCCCTCCCCGGCCGCGAGGTCCCGCCGCACCGCCCCGGCCCGGTCGCGCAGCAGCCGGACGGCCGGCGAGGACGCGAGCTCGGTGGGGCCCGCGTCGCCGCGCGGCAGGGCCAGCGGCTCGACCGGCCACAGGGCCTCACCGGTGATGCCGAGCGGTTCCCGGCTCGTCGCCAGGATCCGCAGCCGCCGGCACTCGCCGAGCACCCGGTGGGCGAAGACCGCGGCCGACTCGATGACGTGCTCGCAGTTGTCGAGGATGAGCAGCGCCTCGCGCTCCCGGACCGCCGCGATGAGCCGGTCCGTCAGCTCGGCGTTCGGAGCCCCGCCGAGCAGGGCGTCCCGCAGGCCCAGCCCGTCGAGGGCCGACTGCGCCACGTCGCCGCCGTCCGCGCCGATGGCGGCCAGCTCCACCAGCCAGGCCCCGTCCGGCAGGTCGTCGAGCAGGGTGCGCGCGGTCTCGGCGGCCAGCCGGGTCTTCCCCGCGCCGCCCGGTCCGATCACGGTGGTGAGCCGGTGTTCCGCCAACAGGCCCCGGACGGCGGCGACATCCGCGTCCCGGCCGACGAAGCTGGTGAGTTCGGCGCGCAGGTTGGTCCTGCGGACCTCCTCGCGCCGTCCCAGTTCGCCGCGCAGCAGCGCCGTGTGCACGGCGGACAGCTCGGGCGACGGGTCGGCGCCCAGGGTGTCGGCCAGGGCCTCCCGCGCCCGCTGGAACACCTGGAGCGCCTCGCTGTCGCGGCCGGCCGCGACGAGGGCCCGCATCAGCGCGGCGACGAGCCGCTCCCGCACCGGGTGCGCGGCCACCAGGTCGGCCAGCTCCGTGACCACCTCCGCACCCCGCCCGAGGGCGACGTCCGCCTCGGCCCGGCTCTCGGCCGCGGTCAGGCGCAGCCCCTCGAACCGTACGACCGCCGCGTCCAGCGCGGCGCTGTCCGGCAGGCCGACGTCCTGGAGGGCCGCGCCGCGCCACAGCCCGAGGGCCTCGCGCAGCAGCCGTACCCGCCCGGAGACGTCCTCGGTACGCGCCTGGCCGGCGGCGACGAGCCGCTCGAAGCGCACGGCGTCGACGGCGTCGGGCTCCACCGCCAGCCGGTAGCCGTCCGTCAGCCCCTCGATCACCCCGCCGGGCAGCAGCTTGCGCAGCCGGGACACCAGGCGCTGGAGGGCGTTGGCCGCGTCGGCGGGCGGGTGCTCCCCCCAGATCCAGTCGACCAGCACCGTCCTGGGGACCACGCGTCCCGGCCTGAGCGCGAGGGCGACCAGCAGCCCGCGCAACCGCGCACCCGGCACGTCGACCGGACGGCCGTCCTCCGTGCGCACCTCCAGTGGACCCAGCATCCCGATCTGCACCCGCCGATTCTGTCACGGGGGCGCGACGTGCACCGACGGGTCAACTCCCGCTCACCGGAAGGCAACCGGGCGCGGGGCGCGGGGCGCGGGCCCGGGCCACGCCGGTGGCCCGTTCCGGCGCCCGGTGGGTCCGGCCTTACGTGGCGCGGGAGTTGCGCAGGAGCCAGGGAGTGGGGTGGGGGGAGGTGACGAGCTCCTTGTAGGCCGTGTCCCCGGGCAGTGGGACGACCAGCCACAGGCCGGGAGGGAAGAAGCGGCCCTTGGTGTGGGCGAGGCCTCCGTAGACCGAGCGGAGGAAGGCGGGGACCGCGTCGCGCGGGACGTCGTGGAACTCGACGTGGTCCACCGTGATCTTCGCGTCGCCCTCCGGATGGAGGCGGACGCCGACCTCGGGCGTGCCGTCCAGTTCCACGAACGCCTCGTGCGGCAGCGAGCCGTCGGGGTCGAGGGAGGTGAAGGGGTCGGCGGCGGTGCGGCGTGAGGTCCGGTCGGTGCCGATGTCGTCGGTGACCGTCACCGTCCGCCGGTACTCCTCCGCGATCTCGCGTATCGCGCGGACGGCGGACTCGGTCGTCGGGAGATGAGGGGGCTTCATGCGTTGATCATGGTCCATGGGGGCTGGGCACGGCCGAGCCGGGGCGCCGTGATGCCGGGTCGCGCCGACGGACGGCCGGGAGGTGGCCCGGGCACGCGCGGGCGCTCATCGGCAGACGGCGTTCGACGGCCGACTCCCGGACGTTGGTGAACCACGCGGACGGCCGCACCGCCGTTCCCGGCCACCGCGGGTCGTACCCCGAGGGCCCGCCGTCCGGGGACGGGGCCTCGGCGGGTCCCGCGGACGGCCGCCTCCACGTCCGCGCCGTCCGGGTGGACCGGCCCGCCGAAGCAGGCTGAGACCCCCGCTCGGCCGTGGCAGGGCGGCCACGTACGGCCACCGGCGCTCCGGCCGCGTCCGGTGCGGCGCCTCGTACACCAGGTCGTACCGCCGGCCGGGGCGCAGCTCCCCGCACGCCGCCCGGGCGGTCCGCACCGTCGCCGGCACGTGTCCGCGCAGCTCGGCCGGCATGGCCCCGCCGGGCGCCGTCGCGGTGACGGCGATGCCCCGGCCCGCGCACCCACGGGTCGCCTCGCCGGTCCGGGCGCCGATCCCGGGGCGGTGCGGACCGGCCGCCCCCGCGTACGCGGTGACCAGGTCGACGAGCGCGTCCGGGCAGCCGGGAGGGAACCCCTCGCAGGCGGCGGCCCTGGCCCCGCAGCCGCGTGCGCGACCGGACACGCCGGGCATCCCGGCAGGTCCCCGACGGCGGGAGGCCTGCCGGGCCCGCTCCGGCGACCCCTTACGATCCTGCGATGACCTCGAACCGGACGGCAGCCGCCGGGGTGGCGCTCGCCCGCGTGCTGGGGCACTGCGGGGGCAGCCCGGCAGCGGCCCTGCACCACCTGGGCGGCGCGATCGCCTCCGCGCCCCAGGACCCCGAGCCGTACGCGGCGCTCGCCGAACTGTGGGAGGAGCGGCGCGCCGACCTGGCCGGGCTCCTCCAGGGCGCCGACTCCCTGCGGACGGTACTGGCGCACGCCTACGTGGCCTTCCTGGAGGGGGGCATGGACGGGGCGGTGACGGCGCTGGGCTCCGTCACCGGCGCGCGACCCGCCATCGCGTGGGCCAGGGCCCCCTGGTTCGGCGACGCCCGGTTCCTCGGGGCGGTGGGGGCGGAGGCGCTCGCCGAAGCCGTCATGCGGACGATGGACCACGGCCACGCCCTGGACGGCGAGGCCACCAGGGAGGCGCTCGGTCCCTGGTTCGGAGCCATCGAGACGGTGTGCGCGCGCGAGCCGCTTCCGGAGGCCATGGCCAGGATGGCGATCTTCCTGCGGGCGTGCGGTCTGACGGACGCCTCGCTCGCCCTCTGCGACCGGGCGGACTCCGTCGAGCCGGTCATGCTGACGGAGGTCGTACGGGCGGGCACCTGGCGCCGGCTGGGCGACCCCGACCGCACGGCGGAGGCGTTCGAGCGCGCCCTGCTCCTCGGCCCCGGCAACTGGTCGCTGTACCTCGACCTGGCCGACGTACGCGCCGATCAGGGCGACTTCGCCACCGCCGTCCGGCTCGTGGAGCGGGGGCTGGACCACGAGCCGGCCGAGGTCACGCTGCGCGCGGCCGCGGCCGCGTACCGCACCCGCCTCACGGGCCGCGCCGACGACCTGTGCGAACTCATGGCCCTGGCGGCGGCCGTGCCGGACGCCGGGTACCGGCGGCTGCTGATCGACCGCGCGTGCGCCGGCCCCGGCCTGCCGGCCGGGCTCCTGGCCGAGGCCCGGCGGCAGGCCTGACGCGGCGCTGCGCCCGGCCGGCCCGGGCGCAGCCCCCGGTCCGGGGGCGGGCGGCCCCGGAGGGAGGTGTTCCCGTAGGGACAGTAGGGTGGGCCGGGTGAACCTTTCTTCCGCGCTTCCGCGTTCCTTTCGGCTGCTCGTCACGGGTGGGGGGACCGGTGGTCACACCTACCCCGCCCTGACCGCGATCCGTACCCTCCAGGGCCGACTCGCGGCCGCCGGCGGCACGCTCGACGTGTTGTGGATCGGGACCGCCGACGGCCTGGAGGCGCGGGTCGCGCCGGCCGAGGGGATCGCGTTCAAGACCGTCGCCACGGGCAAGATCCGCCGCTCGGCGAACCCGCTGAAGATGCTGTCCGCCGCCAACATGAAGGACATGGCGCGCGTCCCGCTCGGCGTGGCCCAGGCGCGCACGATCGTGTCCGAGTTCGAGCCCGACGTCGTCCTGGCCACCGGCGGCTACGTCGCCGTCCCCGCCGGGCTGGCGGCCCGCCTGTGCAAGCGGCCGCTGGTGCTGCACGAGCAGACCGTGCGCCTCGGCCTCGCCAACCGCAAGCTGGCCGGGTCCGCGACGCGCATCGCCGTGTCCTCGGAGTCCTCGCTCCCGCTGCTCCCGGCCGAGGTGCGCGAGCGCGCCGTCGTCACCGGCAACCCGGTCCGCCCCGAGGTGCTCTCCGGGCACCCCGACAAGGCCGTGCACGCGCTGAACCTCGTCGGCTTCGACCGCCGCCTGCCGACCGTCTACGTCACCGGCGGCGCGCAGGGCGCCCAGCAGATCAACGGCGTGGTGCGCGAGGTGCTCCCGTGGCTGCTGAGCCACGCGAACGTGATCCACCAGTGCGGCCCCGCCAACGTCGACGAGCTCCGCTTCGCCGCGGCCGGACTGGACCCCGTCCTGGCGGGCCGCTACCACGTGACCGGCTTCGTCGGACCGGAGCTGCCCGACGTGCTGGCGCTCGCCGACATCGTGATCTCCCGCTCCGGCGCGGGGACCCTGGCCGAGCTGACCGCGCTGGGCAAGCCCGCGGTGTTCGTCCCGCTGGCCACCTCGGCCGGCAACGAGCAGGCGCACAACGCCCAGTACCTGGCCGACGCCGGTGCGGCCGTCGCCCTGCTCGGCGAGGTCACCGCGCACGGCCTCGCCGAGGCGGTCGGCCCGCTGCTCACCGATGCCGGCCGCCGGGCCCAGATGGCCGAGCGGGCCCGGGCGTACGGGCGGCCGGACGCCGCCGAACGGCTCGTGGACGTGCTGCTGGCCGCCGCCAACGGCTGATCCGGGACACGCTCGGAGGGACCCGTGTGGAGGGCGTCGCCGGCACCGGGCCGGCGGCGCCCTTTGTTTCGATACACGGTGTTCACGCACCGAGGGCCGCGATGCCGTGTTCCCCGACCGGACGGTATGCCTAGACTGACCGCTCGCCGATCATGCAACCGCTGAGTGTGGAGGACGGTCCGTCATGCGCTATCTCCCCCTGGGAAGTTCAGGCCTGCTCGTCTCCGCCGTGGGCCTCGGGTGCAACAACTTCGGGGGCCGCCTCGACCTCCAGGCCACCCGGGCCGTCGTCGACGCCGCCCTCGACTCCGGGATCACCCTCCTGGACACCGCCGACATCTACGGCGGCCAGGGCGGCTCCGAGCGCCACCTCGGCCAGGTCCTCAAGGGCCGCCGCGACCAGGTCGTCCTCGCCACCAAGTTCGGCTACGACGGCGTCGACATGGGCTACGGCCCCGCCGCCGGCTCCCGCGGCGGCCGCGCCTACATCCGGCGCGCCGTCGAGGAGTCCCTGCGCCGGCTGGAGACCGACCACATCGACCTCCTCCAGCTCCACAGCCCCGACCCCGCCACCCCGATCGCCGAAACCCTCGCCGCGCTCAGCGAGCTCGTCGCCGAGGGCAAGGTCCGCTATATCGGTCACTCCAACCTCAGCGGCTGGCAGCTGGCCGAAGCCGCCCACACCGCCCGCGAGACCGGCGCGGTGCCCTTCGTGTCGGCACAGAACGAATGGTCGCTGCTGGAGCGGTCGGCCGAACGCGAACTCGTCCCCGCCGCCCGCCACTACGGCCTCGGCGTCCTCCCGTACTTCCCCCTCGCCAACGGCCTGCTCACGGGCAAGATCCGCCGGGGTGCGCCCGTCCCGTCCGGCTCCCGCCTCGAAGGCCGCGACTCCTACCTCACCGACGAGCGCCTCGACACCGTCGAGGCCCTGGCCGCGATCGCCGAGAAGCACGACCGCACCGTGCTGGAGCTCGCCATCGGCTGGCTCTCCGCCCAGCCCGGCTGCGCCTCCGTCATCGCCGGCGCCACCTCCGCCGAGCAGGTGCGCGCCAACGCGGCCGCCGGCGCCCGGCCGCTGGAGCCGGAACTGCTGGCCGAGATCGACGCGGTCGCGCAGGCCCACGCCGTATGAGCACCACCCCGCTGCGCTGCGCGGTGCTCGACGACTTCCAGGGCGCTGCCACGGCGCTCGCGGACTGGTCGCCGGTCACCGCGCGGGGCGTCGAGGTGGTCTCCTACCCCGACCACCTCGCCGACGAGGACGCACTCGCCGCCCGCCTGGCCGGCTACGACATCCTCGTCACGCTGCGCGAGCGCGTCCCGTTCCCCGCGAGCCTGCTGGAGCGGCTGCCCCGCCTCAAGCTGCTCGTGGCCAGCGGCATGCGCAACTCCGTCATCGACTACGCCGCCGCCGGGCGCGCCGGGGTGACGGTGTGCGGCACCGCCAGCTCCTCCACCCCGCCCGTCGAGCTCACCTGGGCCCTGCTGCTCGGCCTCGCGCGCGGCATCGTCACGGAGAACACCGCCCTGCGCGAGGGCGGACCCTGGCAGCAGACGGTCGGCGCCGACCTGCACGGCCGCCGCCTGGGCCTGCTGGGCCTCGGCAAGACGGGCAGCCGGGTGGCCCGCATCGGGCTCGCCTTCGGCATGGAGGTGACGGCCTGGAGCCGGAACCTGACCGAGGAACGGGCCGAAGCGGAGGGCGTCGCACTCGCCCCGTCCAAGGAGGCGCTGCTCGCGGACAGCGACTTCGTCTCCGTCCACCTCGCCCTCGGCGAACGCACCCGGGGCCTCATCGGCGCCGCCGAGCTGGCGCTGATGCGGCCGGGCGCCTACCTGGTCAACACCTCCCGGTCCGCGATCGTGGACCAGGAGGCGCTGCTCGACGCCCTGCGCGCGGGCCGCATCGCGGGAGCCGGACTCGACGTCTTCGACACCGAGCCGCTGCCCGCCGGCCACCCGCTGCGCACCGCCCCGAACCTCCTCGCCACCCCGCACCTCGGATATGTCACCCGGGCCAACTACGCCACGTACTACGGCCAGGCGGTCGAGGACGTCCTGGCCTTCCTCGACGGCGCCCCCGTACGCGTCCTGCCCTGAGGCCCCTGAGGCCCCTGAGGCGCACCGGACGCACCGCACGCGCCGAGGGCCCTCCCCGCGACGGCCGGGAGGGCCCTCGGCCCGGGTGCGCGACGCAGCCTCAGGACACGATGTCCTTGCGGGAGAAGCCCCGGAACGCGAGGGCGAACAGCACCACCGCGTACGACGCCGACACCACCGCCCCCTTGGCCATCCCGCCCCACTCCAGCTGCGGCTGCAGGGCGTCCACCCAGGCGAACTGCCAGTGCGCGGGCAGGAACTCCCGCCACGACCCGAGCGCGGTGACCGCGTCCAGCACGTTCCCCACGATCGTCAGCCCGACCGCCCCGCCGACCGCGCCCAGCGGCGCGTCCGTCCGCGTCGACAGCCAGAACGCCAGCCCGGCCGTGACCAGCTGCGACACGAACACGAAGGCCACCGCCAGCGCCAGCCTCGCCGCGGTGTCCGCGGCGGGCAGCGCCCCGCCCGCGGGCAGCTTCAGCGGTCCCCACCCGTACGCGGCGGTGCCCGCGGCCAGCGCCACCACCGGCAGCAGCACGATGGCGGCGAGGCTGAACCCCAGCGCCACCACCAGCTTGCTCCACAGCAGCCGGGCCCGGGGCACCGGCGAGGCCAGCAGGTAGCGGAGCGAGGACCAGCTCGCCTCCGAGGCGACGGTGTCCCCGCAGAACAGCGCCACCGGCACCACCAGCAGGAAGCCGGCCGACACGAAAAGGCAGGTCGCGGCGAAGTTCGCGCCGGAGGCCGTGGCGGTGTCGATGAAGCTGACCCGGCCGTCGTTGCCGCCCCGCCCGTTGTCCGCCCCGCCCACCGCGAAGGCGATGATCATGACGAACGGCAGGGCGGCCAGCACCCCGCCCATCACCAGCGTCCGCCGCCGGCGCCACTGCCGCAGCGCCTCCACGCGCAGCGGCAGCGTCCGTCCCGGCCGGTAGCCGGGCGCGGTCTCCCCGGCGGTCGCCGAGGCCCGTACGGCGCTCATGCCGCACCTCCGATCAGGGTCAGGAAGGCGTCCTCCAGCCGGCGGTGCGGCCCCACCGCCCTCACCGGCAGCTCCAGCCGCACGAGTTCGGCGATCAGCGCGGCGGGCGTCGCGCCGTCGAGCCGTACGAGGAGCCCCTCGTCGGCGGGGACCACGGAGGCGACGCCCTCCAGCGCCGCGACCTTCCCCACGGCCGCCTCGTCCACCGGCTCCGCCAGCGCCACCAGCAGGGTGTCCCCGCCGCCGGTGATCTCGGCGACCGGACCGGCCTGCACCAGCCGCCCGCGGTCCATGACCACCAGGTGGGTGCAGGACTGCTCCACCTCCGACAGCAGGTGGCTGGAGACGATCACCGTCCGCCCGCCGGCGGCGTAGCGGATCATCACGTCTCGCATCTCCCTGATCTGCGGCGGGTCCAGACCGTTCGTCGGCTCGTCGAGGATCAGCAGGTCCGGCAGCCCCAGCATGGCCTGCGCGATGGCCAGGCGCTGGCGCATGCCCTGCGAGTACGTGCGCACCGCGCGCTCCAGGGCGTCGCCGAGCCCGGCGATCTCCAGGGCCTCGGCCAGGTGCGCGTCCTCGACGGGACGGCCGGTGGCCTGCCAGTACAGCTCCAGGTTGGCCCGTCCGCTCAGGTGCGGCAGGAAGCCGGCGCCCTCCACGAAGGCCCCGACCCGCGACAGCACCGGGGCCCCGGGCCGGATCGCTTGCCCGAACACCCGGACCTCCCCGGCGTCCGGCGCGATCAGCCCCATCAGCATCCGCAGGGTCGTCGTCTTGCCGGCCCCGTTGGGCCCCAGCAGGCCCAGCACCTGGCCCCGTTCCACCCGGAAGGACAGGTCCCGCACGGCGTACCGGTCCCGGGCCTTCGCATAGCGCTTCGTCAGCCCGGTGATGTCGAGCGGTACCCCGGCCAGCGCCGGATCGGGCGCGGCCGCCGGGCGCGCGCCCGGGCGGCGGACCCCGAGCAGCGCGGCGGCCAGCGCCAGCGCGCCCAGCGGCAGCCACCAGATCCAGCCGGGCAGCCCGGCGGTGGCGGTCCGCACCCCGTCCGCGACCGGCACCCGCAGCGGTTCGCGCACCGAGACGGTGTACGAGGCCGGCTCGGCCGGAGAGGCGTAGCCCAGGTCGGTGGCCGCGACCACCAGCCGCAGCCGGTGCCCGGCCTGGAAGGCGTGGTCGACGGCCGGGAGCCGCAGCGGCACGCTCCGGCCCTGCCCGGCGTCCGTCACCCGCACGGGGGCCACGAGCTGGCTCGGCAGCACCTGCTGGCGCCCGTCGGGCCCCACGTCGTACAGCTTGCCGAACAGCACGGCCGAGCCGTCGGCGGCCGTCGACCTCACGTTCAGGGTGACGGTCGGCGTCCCGGTGACCCGGACCTCGGCGGCCAGCGGCTCCGACTCGAAGCGGGCGTTCTGCCCGGGGAAGTCCAGCGAGAACCCGGCCCCGAGGGACGCGAGCTGCCCGCCGATCCCGGGCAGCGCCGACAGGGCGGGTGGCGCGCCGCCGGCCGGGTTCGCGAAGGTCTGCTCCCGCCCGGCCAGGGGATACGCACGCGGATCGGACACCAGCCCGGGGTAGCGGTCGGCGCTCGCACCGCGCACCATGACGCGCCCGTCGGTGGAGTCGATGCCGCCGGTGCGCGAGACCCGGAAGGCCGGACCGGTGCCGGCCTCGCCGTCCTCCTTGAGGTAGCGGTCGAACCAGGCCGTCACCCGGGTCTCGATCCGCCCGGACTCGCGCATGCCGCCGTCGTGCCCGCCGGCCGCCCAGTCCACGGCGACGGGGGCGCCGTTCGCGGCGATGGCCTTCGCCATGGCGTCGGCCTGGTCCAGCGGGAACAGGGAGTCGTCCTGCCCCTGCACGATCAGCGCCGGCACCTTGATGCGGTCGCCCACGGCCGAGGGGCTGCGCCGCTCCAGCAGCTCGCGCGCCTCGGCGTCGGGTTTGCCGGCCACCGCGACGCGCTCGTACATGGCGCACAGCTGCGCCTCGAACCGGCCGCAGCCCGGGGCCGGGGGCGCCGGGGCCTCCTGGGGTCCCGCGGCGCCGGCCGGGCGGCCGCCCTGCTGGAGGCCGTCCCCCGCCCCGCCGGTGAAGAAGATCCCGGCCCAGAGCTTCTTGAACACGCCCTGGGGGAAGAGGGCGTCGGCGAGGTTCCAGTACGTGATCTGCGGGGCGATCGCGTCCACCCGCCGGTCGTACCCGGCGGCCAGCAGCGCCACGGCCCCGCCGTAGGAGGCGCCGGCCACGCCCACGCGCGGGTCGCCGTCGGCGTCGAGGCGCACCTCGGGGCGGCGGGCCAGCCAGTCGATGAGCGCGGAGACGTCCTTGACCTCGTGCTCGGGGTCGTTCAGCCCGATCCGGCCGCCCGAGCGGCCGAATCCGCGGGCCGACCAGGTCATGACGGCGTACCCGTCGCGGGCCAGGCGCTCGGCCTGGGCGCGGACGTCGTCCTTGCTGCCGCCGAAGCCGTGGCCGAGGAGGACGGCCGGACGGCGGTCCGTGGCGTCCCCGGCCGTGAAGAAGGAGGTGTCGATGTCGGCGGAACCGTTTCCGTCCGTGCCGGGCATCCGCAGGACCTGGTCCTGGCGGTGCACGGCCGGTCCGTCACCGGAGGCGGCCGCGGCCGTCCAGGTTCCGGCACCCGCGAGGACCGCGAGTGCGGCGGCGCCGGCGAGCAGGCGGTCCCGGGGCCGCCGGGGCAGTCGGAGCTTCATGGAGGAACCCTACGGCCCGGGATCGCCCGCCCCGAGCTCCCTCAGGGGGAGCCCCGCCCCTCCTTCAGGACCACCCGCACGCCCCCGCGTACCGCACCCGCGGTATCCGACCCCGAAACGGAGCCCCGTGACGACGCCCCGGGACCCGGCCCGGCGCACCCTGCGGCCGGGTGGCCACGGCCGGGTTCCCCGTGCCGGGGTTCGGGCTGCGGGGTGGGGCGGGTGGCGGCAGGATGGGGCGCATGTTGCTGGCCGAGGTGGCGCGCGTGTCGCGGGAGGTGGCCGGGAGTTCCGCACGGTCGCGGAAGACCGCCCTGCTCGCGGAGCTCTTCGCCGCCGCGCCCGCCGACGAGGCCGGGCTGGTCATCGCCTACCTCTCCGGCCGTCTTCCGCAGGGCCGCCCGGGTGTCGGCTGGCGCACCCTCGGCCAGGACGCCGGTCCCGCCCCGACGCCCACCCTGACCGTGCGGGACGTCGACGCGGCGGTGGCCGAGCTGGCCGCCGTCTCCGGCCCGGGGGCGCAGGCCGAGCGGCGCCGGATCGTGGCCGGCCTCCTGGGCGCCGCCACCGAGCCCGAGCAGAGGTTCCTGCGCAGCCTGCTCTCCGGGGAGGTGCGCCAGGGCGCGCTGGACGCGGTGGCCCTGGAGGGGGTGGCCGCCGCCGCCGGGGTCCCGGCCGCCGCGCTGCGCCGGGCGGTCATGCTGGACGGCTCGCTGCCCCGGGTGGCGGCGGCGGTGCTGGCCGAGGGGGCCGCGGCGCTGAGCGGCGTGGCCCTGCGCGTCGGGCAGCCCGTCCAGCCCATGCTGGCCGGGACCGCCCGCTCGCTGGAGGACGCGCTGCGGGCGCTGGGGCCGTGCGCGGTGGAGGAGAAGCTCGACGGGATCCGGGTCCAGGTCCACCGTGAGGGCCCGGACGTCCACGTGTACACCCGCTCCCTCGACGAGATCACCGGCCGGCTGCCCGAGGTCGTCGGGCTGGCCCTGGGCCTGACGGCGGAGCGGTTCATCCTCGACGGGGAGGTCATCGGGCACGACGCCGCCGGGCGGCCGGTCCCGTTCCAGGAGATCGCGAGCCGCGTCGGCTCCCGGGTGGACGTGGACGCCGCCCGGCGGACTCTGCCCGTCAGCGCGTTCTTCTTCGACGTGCTCGCCCTCGGCGACCGGGTCCTGCTGGACCTGCCGGTCCGTGACCGGTACGCGGCCCTGTCCGGCCTGGTCCCCGAGTCCGCCCGGGTCCGCCGGCTGGCGGTGGAGGACCCGGACGGGCAGGCGGAGCAGGCGCGGGGGTTCTGGGCCGAGTCCCTGCGGAGGGGGCACGAGGGGGTCATGGCCAAGGCCCTCGACTCTCCGTACGCGGCGGGGCGGCGCGGCAAACAGTGGCTGAAGGTCAAACCCGTGCACACCCTGGACCTGGTCGTCCTCGCCGCCGAGTGGGGCCACGGCCGCCGCACCGGCCTGCTGTCCAACCTGCACCTGGGCGCCCGTGCCGCCGACGGGGGCTTCGCCATGCTCGGCAAGACCTTCAAGGGCCTCACCGACGAGATGCTGCGCTGGCAGACGGAGCGGCTGCGCGAGCTGGCGGTCGAGGACGACGGCCACACCGTGCGGGTCCGGCCGGAGCTGGTCGTCGAGATCGCCTACGACGGCCTCCAGCGCTCCCCGCGCTACCCGGCCGGGGTCGCCCTGCGCTTCGCCCGGGTCCTGCGGCACCGCCCCGACAAGGGGCCGGACGAGGCCGACACGGTGGACACGGTGCTGGAACAGCACCGCGGATGACCTTTTGCCTCAGAGGCAAGGGAGATTGCCAGCGGGGCAAGACTCTGGCTCAATCGGGGCATGACCCCCCGTCCCGAGGAACCCCCGGACACCGAGGCCGCGGAGGCCGCCGAAGCGGTCGAGGCGGCCGTGGCCGAAGAGCTGCCCGCCGTCGCCCCGCAGCTGCGCGAGCTGCGCCGGCGCGCCGGACTCACCCTGGAGGCCGCCGCCGCCCGGGCCCGCCTCTCGCCCGCGCACCTGTCGCGGCTGGAGACCGGCCGGCGCCAGCCCTCGCTGCCGCTGCTGCTGGGGCTCGCCCGCACCTACGGCACGACCGTCTCCGAGCTGCTCGGCGAGACCCCGGCCGTCGCCGATCCCATCGTACGGGCCGGCGGCCCCGGCGCCCGCGAGGCCGACGGCTGGACGTACTGGCAGGCCGGCGGCTCAGGGCGGGGCATGCAGGCCCTGCGCGTGCACGTCCCGCAGGGGCGCGGCCAGGGTGAGCTGGTCCGCGTCCATCCCGGGGAGGAGTGGCTGTACGTGCTCGGCGGGCGGCTGCGGCTGCACCTGGGGGAGGCCGAGCACCTGCTGGAGCCGGGCGACAGCGCGCACTTCGACTCCCTGACCCCGCACCGGATCGGCGCGGCCGGTCCCGGCGGGGCGGAGCTGCTGTTCGTCCACACCCTGCTGCAGAGCAGCCTCGCCGGGGTCTGCCTCGGCGCCGCCGCCCGGCACCACTAGGCCGTCTCTTCCGGATCTTGCTCCCCCAGCTACCGCTGGGAGGTGCCCCCAGACCCGCGCCGCCCGGCACCGCACCTCGCCGCCTTGGCGGGGCACCAAGTACGTCCAGTACG
>NZ_JBVILR010000017.1:0-17554 GCF_055580265.1 Streptomyces sp. NPDC032091
AACGCGGCCGTGTCCGCGTTCTGGGCCGCGGAGCGGACCTGCGCGAACAAGATCCGCGCCCTGTACTGCGCCGCCCCCCTCGTCGCCGACGACGGGTCGCACGGGGCGAACATGTACGGCTACAAGGGCGAGGACCTCAACAAGGCGCAGGACCTCCCGTGGGGTTCGCAGCTGGAGGAGACCCACCGGGCGTGGGAGGTCGGCTACTGGGTCAAGTCCTTCGTGTGGGACGGACTGATCGTCGACGGGATCTGGGGCACCATCCGCGGTCTTGGCACCCTGGTCGGTGTCGACGGCTGGGACAAGGCCGGCCAGGCCTGGACGGGTCTGGCGAAACTCGCCACCGGTCTGGCGATCGCCTCCATGCCGGGAGTCGGGACGGCGTTTTGGATGGCCGACGACAAGGACCTCCCGTCCTGGATCCGTGACTCGCGGACCGCGGTGAAGGAGACCGGCAAGGCCCTGGTCGCCTGGGACGAGTGGGGCAAGAACCCCGCCCGCGCCGCGGGCGCGGTCACCTTCAACGTCCTGACCACCGTCTTCACCGGCGGCGCCGGGACCGCCGCGAAGGCCGGCACGGTCGCCAAGGTCATCAGCGTCGCCGGGAAGGCCGGCCGTCTCATCGACCCGATGACCTACATCGGCAAGGCCGGCTCCCTGGCCAAGGTCAAGGTCGGAGACCTGTTCGCGAACCTCGGCAAGGCCGACGGAGCCTTCCCGAAGATCACCGATGTGGTGTGGAAGGACCTGCCCAAGGCCGACCTGCCCGGGGTGAAGTTCCCCCACCCCGAGGACACCGTCCGCCTGCCCGACGACGCCCTGGGCCGCCCCCAGTTCTACGACAAGACCACCCACCAACTCCTCGACCACCAAGGCCTGCCCAAGCAGGACCTCACCTCCGTCCCCAAGGGCCCCGACCACCCCCTGGCCGAGGTCCCGAAGCGCGAGGACGTCACGGTCGGCGCACCCAAGCACCAGGAAGTCACTGTCGGCGGCCCCTCCCACACCGTCGAGGCCACCACCCACACCCCCGGCGGTACGGCCGGCCACACCCCCGGCGGCGCAGCGGACCACACCCCCGGCGGCACGGCCGCCCACACCCCCGGCGGGACCGCGGACCACACCCCGCACAACAGCCACACCGAACCCGGCGGCAACCCCACCACCCCCGGCCACGGCGGCACCGACACCACCCCCACCACCGGCGGCCACGGGGACACCACCCCCACCGGCGGCCACGGCGACGGTCCCTCCACCGGAGGCGGCGGCCACGGCGACGGCCCGGGCGCCGGGGGCGGCCACGGCGACGGCCCGTCCGTCCCCCACCAGGGCGACGGCCCGGGCGGCTCCCTCCCCGACTCCCCCCACGGCGGTCCCGGCGACGGCGTCCTCCCCGGCGGCTCCGAGCCCCGTCCGGACGGCGGCCGCTACATCGAGGAGCCCACCGCCGAGCACGTCAAGGCGGCGGAGTTCTACGACAAGGTCCGCGCCAACCCGGAGTCCCTCGACCTCGGCGCCATCTCCCACAACACCGGCATCAGCACGAAGGTGCTCGACAGCGTCCGCACCCACTTCTTCCTCACCGAGCACGTGGTACCCGAGGGGCCGGCCCTGTCGCGGCACGGCTACTTCACCCCGCGGAGCGACATCGCGGAGATCTGGGAGGCGGCGGGCAAGCGCGAGCTCACCCCCGAAGAGGCGACGAAGTTCGAGCGCTACATCGGGCACGAGTACGTCGAGAGCCGGCTCATGGAGGCCGGACTGCCCTACACCGTGGACGCCCCGCACCTGTGGGAGTCGTTCCAGAACGGCGACGGCCCGATCGAGTACTATCGCGACTTCCCCAGCAACCCTCACGACGCCGGCGCCCACGACCTCGCGTTGAACGAAGGCAGGGGCGGCTTCGGCCAGTGGGGCAGGGCAGGGTTCGACGTACCGGACGTCCACCTGGCGTCCGACCTGTCCAACATCGATGAAGTGGTGGCGGCTCTGAAGGACGAGCTGCGCGCGAAGGGAATCGAACTCAAGTGACCGCTCGAACGGCATCGGCCGTACTGGACCGTCTCCGCACCGTGGAGTGGGCGGGCGACTGGGACTCCGCGTTCGGGCACGTCAAGTCGCGCCGCGTGCTCTTCCGCGAGTACCTCCGCCGGGCGGCCGTGTGGTCGCAGGCGTACGCGGAGGCGGAAGCCGCCTGGCCCTTCTTCGACATCACCGCGCACGCGGCGCCCGACTTCCGCCTCCCTCCCGAAACGGACGCCGCACTCGCGGAACTCCTCGGCCGCCTCCCCAGCGGTGAGGTACGCGCCACCTGCTCCGGCGCCGTCCGCCTGGCGGCGCTCCGCACGCAGGACCCGGCCGCCTTCCCGGACCTCCCCGACCTGTACGAGCCGCTGGTCCTCTTCTACGAGCGCGGCGGCGAGTTCCTCCGCGAAAGCTCGGGCGCCCTCGACCTGACGGGCGTGAGCCTGCGCCTCGGCACCCCGGCGGGCTACCGCGGCAACCCGCCCGTCACGCTCCTCGGCGCCACCGTCCTCGACGCCCTCGACGCCGACGGCCGGACCACGTACTACACCGCGGAGGACGGCCAGGGCCCCCTCCTGAGGCGCCGCGCGCTGCGGGGCGAACAGCGGGACGAACTGTTCACCCGCGACCTGCGCTGGGAGCCGACCGACCTGATCCCGGCAGGCGAAACGGAGCTGAAGGAGGCGGGCCTGACCGAGCTCGACGAACTCAAGGCGGCCCGGCTCATCGGCGAGATCACGGCGACCGTCTCCCCATCGGACGACTGACCGCCTAGACCCCCACGACCCCGGCCGCGTACGTCGCCAGTCCCTCCCCCGTCTCCCCCGCCCAGCCCACGTAGCCGTCGGGCCGGACGAGGAACACCCCGTCGCCGTAGGCCCCGTACGACGGGATCCGTAGCGTCCGCGCGCCCGGCAGCTCCGCCGGGGTGCGGCGGGAGCCCACCACCAGCAGGGTCCAGTGCGTCCCCCGGTACGCGTCGAAGAGCCGGAGGCCGTCCGCGTCGCCGTCCGGGGCGCGGTCGCCGGCGCGCAGGGCTCCGGCGGGGAGGTCCGTGCGGGTCTCCACCGCCAGGGAGGAGCCCCGGTAGCCCAGGCCCAGCTGCTGCGTGGCCGCGCCGCGGCGGGCCTCGCCGCGGTGGATCCGGGTCGACAGGCCGAGCATGGCGGCGGCGACGGGCATCCGCTCCTCCTCGTACGTGTCGAGCAGCGACTCCGGCGCCCCGCCGCCCAGGACCGCGGCCAGCTTCCAGCCCAGGTTGTACGCGTCCTGCACGCTGGTGTTGAGCCCCTGTCCGCCCGCCGGCGAGTGCACGTGCGCGGCGTCCCCGGCGAGGAAGACCCGCCCCTCCCGGAACCGGTCGGCCAGCGCCGCCCGCGGCCGGAAGTCCGAGGCCCAGCGGACCTCCGTCACCTGCCCCGGGTCCAGGTGCGACCGGGCGGCGACGACCGCGCGCAGCCCTTCGAGGGACAGGTCGACCGCCGGGCCGGCGCCCTGCGGCAGCTGCGCGGTGACCTGGAAGTCGTCCGTCCCGGCGAGGGGGCAGAGGGCGAGGAAGCCCGCGCCGTCCGCGGCCGGGAAGATGTGCCAGTGGTCGCGGTCGAGGCCGTCGATGCGGACGTCGGCCACCAGGACCGGGTGCGGGTCGACCGTCTCGCCCGTCATCCCGATCCCGAGGAGCCGCCGCACGGTGGACCGCCCGCCGTCGGCGGCGACGACGTACCGGGCCCGTACGGGGGCACCGGTGGTGAACGCGGCCGTCACCCCGTCCGCGTCCTGCGCGATCCCGGTCAGCTCCCGGCCGAAGGCGACGCGCCCGCCCAGCTCGGTGAGGCGGGCGTGGAGGACCTCCTGGGTGCGCCACTGCGGCACCATCCACGGCTCGCGGTAGGGCGAGCCCTCCACCACGTCCGGCTCGTCCCACAGCGCCTGCTCGCCGAGCCGCTTCCCGTCCTGCCAGAGCATCCCCGTCGGGTACGGGCCTCCGGCGGCCCGGACGGCCGCGCCGACCCCGAGGTCGTCGAAGACCTCCAGGGTCCGCGGCTGGATCCCCTTGCCGCGCGACCCGGGGAACAGCCGGCCCTCCCGCTCCACGACGAGCGCCCGCACGCCCCGCCGCGCGAGGTCGACCCCGAGCGCGAGCCCGGCGGCCCCGGCCCCCACGACGAGCACGTCCGTATCCCTCATCGTTTCCGTGTCCATGACCCTGCCCCTTTTCCTTAACGGCGTTAAATTTCTCCTGCCCCGAGACTGCCCTTAACGGTGTTAAGCTGTCAAGCGTGTCCCCTCGCAACTCCCCGAAGCTCGACAAGAAGCAGGCGGTCGACACCTCCCTGCGCCTCCTCAACGAGGTCGGCCTCGACGGCCTCAGCCTGCGCGCCATCGCCAAGGAGCTGGACGTCCAGGCGCCCGCCCTCTACTGGCACTTCAAGAACAAGCAGGAGCTCCTCGACGAGATGGCCACGGAGATGTACCGCCGCATGACGGCGGACTTCCCCCTCTCCCCCGGCCTCTCCTGGCAGGACCGCCTGCTGACCGCCCACCGCGGCCTGCGCGCCGCCCTGCTCCGCTACCGCGACGGCGCGAAGGTACTCAGCGGCTCCCGCTTCACCGGCACCGAGCACGCGGTCGAGATGGAGGCGAACCTCCGCGCCTTCACCGAAGCCGGCTTCACCCTCCCCGAGGCCGTCCGCGCCACCACGACGGCGTACCTCTTCACCCTCGGCTTCGTCACGGAGGAACAGGGCGTCGAACCCCTCCCCGGCGAACGCCGCGAAGGCTTCGACGTCACCGAACGCGCCGCCCGCCTGGCCGAGTTCCCCCTCGCCGCCGAAGCCGGTGCCGACCTCTTCCAGGACTACGACCAGGGCTTCGAGGAGGGCCTCGCCCTGGTCATCGCGGGCATCGAGAAGCGGTACGGGCGATGAACGGAACGGCGTACGGCTTCCTCACGGCCGCCGCACCCGCCCCGGACGGCCTGACCGAGGCCCTGGCCGAGGCCTTCGCGATACCGGCGGCACGGGTCGACGTCGCCCCGGACGGGACGGTCGACGGCCGCACCTGGGACACCGCCCTGGTCACCTGCGAGTACGAGGTCCTCCGCGCCGGAGACCTGCGCGGCATGGTGCAGGTCTACGCCGTCCCGGCCGTCACCACGCCCCCCACCTCGGAGGAGCTCGCGGCCGTCCTGGCGCGTGCGTCGGGGACGCCGGTGCTGGTCGAATGGGGAACGGAACCATGGATCCGCAAGGTGTTCCTCCCGCACGGCGGAACCACGTACGCGGCCGTGGAAGACCTGGACCCGGACCCGGCCGCCGACCAGCCGTCCTTCCGCGTGCACGCCACCCAGACCGGCCTGGCCGCCTTCCCCGAGGCGGAGGTGAAGGACCTCCCCACCGCCGCCCGCGCGGCCCCCGCGACACCCCCCTCACCAACGCCCGGGTCACCCGATCCCTATGACTGTTCTCGTCGCAAGGCATGAGCTGCCCGACGGTCTGGGAAGCCGTGCCGAGGAGCTCGCCCGCAGCTGGGTCGGGGAGTTCGACACCCTGGGTGTGTAGGCCGGTCTACTGGAGGTGGATGCGGCCCGTCGGGTCCGGGGTGAGGGGGGTTGGGGTGGCGTCCTCGTAGAAGCACAGGGTGCCCAGGGGGGCGGGGGACGGGACGAGGTGGGGGGTCAGGGTCGTGAGGAACTCCTCCACGTCCTCCAGGACTTCGGCGTGGATCTCCTGGCGGGCCGTGAGGGTCCAGCCCTGGGGGGTGCGGGTGAGGTCGGCGGTACAGGTGCCGCCCACGCGGTACGCCGGGCCGCGCTCGGCCAGGACCCTGAAGGTGGTGTCCTCGTCCGCGCAGTCGTCCGGGTACGGCGTCAGGTGCTCGCGTACCAGCGCCAGGACCGGCTCCGGGGTGGAGGGGGCGAGGGTGAGGTCGAGGTGCAGGGCGTACAGGTCGGCCATGAGGGTGATGTTAGGGGCCGGGCGGAGGCGTGCGGCCTGTCCGGCGGTCAGCGCAGCCGGACCGGCAAGGTGCGCAGCCCGCGGTGGCGGGGGTTGCGCCACCACAGGGGGTGGGGTGCCGGGGTGGGGAGGGTGAGGGTCGGGTAGCGGGTCAGGAGGGTGGTGACGGCGACTTCGGCCTGGAGGCGGGCCAGGGGGGCGCCGAGGCAGTGGTGGATGCCGTGGCCGAAGGCCAGGTGGCCCGTCGCCGGGCGGGACGGGTCGAAGCGGTCCGGGTCGGGGAAGACGGCGGGGTCCCGGTTGGCCGACAGCAGGGCGATCTGTACGAAGTCCCCGGCGGGGATCACCGTGCCCCCGATCGTCACCGGCTCGGTGGCGTAGCGCATGGTGGCGATGGAGAACGGGCTTTCGTGGCGCAGGACTTCCTCGACGAAGGCGCCCGTGCGCGACGGGTCCGCGCGCAGTGCGGCCAGTTCCCCGGGGTGGGTGAGCAGGGCGTGGACGCCGCTGGAGATGAGGTTGGCGGTGGTCTGGTGACCGGCCGCCACCAGCAGGAAGCCCATGGAGGTGATCTCCGGATCGCTGAGCCGGTCGCCGTCGCCGCCGTCGCCGCCGTCGCCGCCGTCGCGGGCGTGGATCAGCGCGGTCAGCAGGTCGTCGCCGGGGTGGGCGCGCTTGTGGGCGATGAGGGCGCGGATGTGTCCGACCAGGGCCTCGGCGGTGGCGACGGAGACCTCGCCGTCGCCCTCCTCGCCGCTGAGCGTGGCGGCCCACGCCTCCAGGACGGGCCCGGCCCCCTCGGAGGCGCCGAGCAGGTCGAAGACCACGGCGAGGGGGAGGGGGACGGCGAAGTCCCGGACGAGGTCGACGCAGGGGCCACGGCCGTCCAGCCCATCCAGCCCGTCCAGCAGCCGGTTCACGTGCCCCTCGATCAACGGCCGCAGCCCCGCCACCCGGCGGCCCGTGAAGGCCTGCTGGACCAGTCTGCGCAGCCGGGTGTGGGCGGGCGGGTCGGAGTTGAGCATGTGGGCGGTCAGCGCCCGGCCCGGCCCCGGGCCCTCCTCGGAGCCGTCGCGGCGGTCGAAGGCCTCGGTCGCGGCGTTCTTGCTCAGCCGGGGATCGGCGAGGGCGGCCTTGCACGCGGCGTGCCCGGTGACCACCCAGCCCTCCAGCGGGGCCTCGCCCAGGATCCGCACCCGGTGCGCCCCGCCCTCCCGCTCCCGCCAGCGCCGGTAGGCGGGGTGGGGGTCCTGGAAGAAGGAGACCGGGACCTCCTCCACCCCGTCAGCGGACACTCCGCACCGCCCTCGTCACCCGTACCTCCTCCACCCCGAGGAGCCCGACGAGCGGCACCTTCGCCTTCCGCTGCGCGGGGTCGACCTCCAGCCCGGCGCCCCGGATCAGGTCCAGCAGCAGTTCGGCGAGCGGCATGACCATGTGCCGGCCCCAGCAGCGCTCGGAGGAGTGCCCGAAGGGCAGGTAGCCGGGGGCGGTCTCGGGGTCGAGGTGGTCCCACCGCGCGGGCAGGAACGCGTCGGGGTCCTCCCACAGGGCGGGGTCCCGGTGGGAGAGCAGGGGCAGGACGAGTACGTCGTCCCGGTCGCCGATGCGCGCGTCGAGGGCCCCGTACTCGGGTGAGGCGTGGCGCAGGATGTTCCAGGAGGGGGGCAGCAGTCGCGCGGCCTCGTGGAGGACGTTGCGGTGGGACGTGTTCCCGTCGAAGGGCGATCCCAGCCAGAGGGCGTTCGCGACGAGGGTGGAAACGGTGAAGCAGACGGGCGCGGCCGCCCTCCGGTAGATGCCCATCGCGTGACGCCGGTCCTGGTAGCCGTCCGCTTCCGCCAGCAGTCCGGCCATTCCGCTCGATGCCATTCCCGGTTTCCTCCGCCAGGGAAAGGCCGCACCGGCGACTATCACCGACCAGGTGAGTTTCGGCGTCAATTCGAGGTTCCGGCTCATCAGAATGCGCAGGCGGCGCGGATCGCCGCCGAGAATGAGGTCCCTCAGGAAAAGGTGCCCGGTGAGGGGCCACGGGCCGGTGAGGTCCACGCCCTTCGGCAGGGGACCTTCCAGGGCTTCCCGTACGTCCCGCCCGATGACCCGCATCACCGCGGCGGCCTCGTGGCGTTCGATCGACCGGCCGTGCAGCGGCTTGAAGGTGGGCCGTTCGGTCTCGGTGGCCCTGCGGGCGGCGAGGATCCCGTCGGCCAGGGCGTGGCCGGCGACGCCCATGGTGTCGGGCTCCAGGCGGAAGGCGTCCCGGCCCGTGTGCTCGCGGAGCAGGGCGGCGAGGCGGGGTGCGAACACCGTGGTCCGCGCGGCCGGGAGGGAGGAGAGGGGCATACGGGGCTCCGATGGGCCGTCGGTGTCGCCCCGGCCGGCGGACCGGCCGGGGCGGCTCTGCCGGTCTAGTACCAGAAGTACCAGGCGCTCTTCTTGAGGCTCTGCCGACCGGAAACGGCATTACGGATGGCGAAAAGCATCTTCATCGCCGTACCCCCTCTCCCATGGACGAGATGGCTTGTGGAGAATGCGCCGCCACCGTAGGCGCCCGTCTCGCCGCGAAACAACAAGGGCCGCGTCTTTATGTACGCTCCTACCAATGCGGCCCGCGTATTCCGGCCGTCCACGGCCGAGTTCACGCCGCATCGCGCCGAAAGCGCACCGGGGGGAGGCGCGCTCGCGTACGGACGACGGGACGCGCGCTCGCGTACGGACGGCGCGACCCGGGGCACGGCACGGACCGACACGGGCACGGACACGGCACCGGCCGGGAACCTGCGGGTGGCGGCGTGCGGCATGCACGCCCCGAGCGCGGCACGGCAGCCGCCACCCCACGACCCGCACTCGTCAAGGCACAGGACCCTTGGCGTCCCCTCGCGACGAATCGCTCATCACCAGGGTGATCAACAGGTGACGAACCGTCAACACCTCGTTAGAGGTACACGTGCGGTTCCCGCTTCAGTACGACTTTTTTCGGCGGTTTCGGTGACGCCCCGGGGCCCGTCGGCGCCTGCGCCACCGCCCGGTCGATCTCGCACCAGATGCGCTTGCCCGCGCCCTCGCGCTGCCAGCCCCACCGGTCCGCGAGTCCGTCCACCAGCTCCAGCCCGCGGCCGCCCGTGTCGTCCCCGGCGGCCTGCCGGCGGGCCGGGGCTCGGTCGCTGGCGTCGGCCACCTCCACCCGGACGCCCGGACCCCCGAAGAGCATCCGCAGGACGGCCGGACAGCCCGTGTGCACGACCGCGTTGGTGACGAGCTCGGAGATCAGCAGGATCAGCGTCTCGGCGAGCGGTTCGTCGTCCCCTATGCCGGACCCCGCGAGTCGGGACCGCGCCCACCGGCGCGCCCGTCCGACCTCGGCCGGGTCCGGTCCTACCTCCAGCTGTACCTGAAGCCCCTGCACCGCTCACACCATCCGAACCGGCGGACACTTCGCCTCGCGACAGGACGGGATCACCGAGTGTGATCCCCGTGCCGAGCAGCATGGTTGACGTACAGTCACCGCAACAAGCGCTTCGGGCATATTCCAGCGCGAAGAAGCAGGCGTGGTGCATACTGTGCGGCGCTCGTGCCGCTCAACCACTCGCATCGTGGGAGCGTACCGTGGCACACCCCCGCCTTCGGGCCGCATCGGGGCGTGCGAAGGACACAAACCGATATCAACTCTCCGTAATCGGACATGAGTCCCGCGCCGTCCCTCCCGTGCCCCTGTGTCACACGCTGCTACCCCATGGCCGGGCCCTCCTCCGCCGCCCACCCCGCGGCCGACTCCGCCGCCAGGCGGGCCGCCAGGAGCTCCTCCGCCTCCGCTGCCGTGTGCCACTGCTCCGCCCGCACCCACGCCCGCTTCAGGTGCAGGTGCACGTCCGCCTCCCAGGTGAAGCCCATCCCGCCGTGGACCTGGAGGCAGTCCCGGGCCCCCCGCACCGCCGCCTCGTCCGCGAGGAGCTTCGCCGCGGCGATCTCGGCCGCGTCACCGGTCACCGCCGCCGCGTACACCGCCGTACGGGCCACCTCGGCGCGCACCAGCATCTCCGCGCACAGGTGCTTGACGGCCTGGAAGGCCCCGATCGGCTGCCCGAACTGCTCGCGCTCCCCCGCGTGGCGCACCGCCAGCTCCACCGTACGCAACGCGCTGCCCAGCTGGAGCGCCGCCGTCAGCAGCGTGCCCGCCTCCCGGAACTCCGGCGGGAGCACCCCCGCGGACCGCCACAGCGGGGTCAGCGGGTCCACCGAGCGGACCGGCTCGCCGGCCGGGAGCCCCGGAGCGCCCAGGACGGCGTCCGCCTCCCCCAGGTAGGCCACCAGCGGCCCGCCCAGGTCGAAGGCCGTCACGACCGCCGAGCCGGACGCGGCCCCCGGGACCACTCCGGCCGCCAGGTGCGTCGCCACCAGGGGCCCGGGCAGCAGCGCCCGTCCGGCCTCCTCGAAGACGAGCACCGCCTCCGGCAGGCCCAGCCCCACCCCGCCCTCGGACTCCGGCAGCCGCAGGGAGAAGAACCCCGCCTCCCCCAGCTCCCGCCACAGCCGCCGGTCGACCACCGCCCCCGCACCCGGACCCGCCGCCGAAGCGGAAGCCGAAGCCGAAGCCGAAACCGAAGCCCCCGCCCCGGAGGCCACCGTCCCCGCCCCGGACGCCGCCGCCACCGACTCCCGCAGCGCCTCCCGCCCGTACCGCCCCGCGAGCAGTTGGCGGACGCCCGCCCGCAGGTCCCGCTGGTCCTCCGTCAGCCGGAAGTCCACGACCGCTCACCGCCCCTTCGGCAGGCCGAGGATCCGCTCGGCCACGATGTTCCGCTGGATCTGCGAGGTCCCCGCCGCGATCGTGTACGAGAGCGACGACAGCCGCTCCAGGGTCCACTCCTCCTCCAGCGACAGCGCCCCGGCCCCCAGTACCTCCGCGGCCGCGTCGTACAGCTCCTGC
Source organism: Streptomyces sp. NPDC032091 (assembly GCF_055580265.1). Taxonomy (NCBI): domain Bacteria; kingdom Bacillati; phylum Actinomycetota; class Actinomycetes; order Kitasatosporales; family Streptomycetaceae; genus Streptomyces; species Streptomyces sp. NPDC032091. Next base: position 10,909 of record NZ_JBVILR010000017.1, read on the forward strand.
CGCGCGTGCGAATACGCCAGCTTGAAGACGCTGCCCCCGGTACCGGGGACCCCGCCGGAGCCCTGTGCCTCGCTGACGTTCCACTGCGTGAGCCGCCACAGCGCGCCGAACTCCCCGTACAGCCGGCCCAGCCGGCGCCGCAGGACCGGGTCGTCCCAGCGCCCGTTCGCCCGCGCCGCCCGGGCCAGCGCGCCCAGCGTCCGCCGGCAGGCGACGACCTCCCCGACGAAGGCGGTGCCCCGCTCGAAGGAGAGGGTCACCATCGTGACCCGCCACCCGTCGTTCTCCGCGCCGACCCGGTGGGCGACCGGCACCCGGACCTCGTCCAGGAACACCTCCGCGAACTCGGCCGACCCCGCCAGGGTGCGCAGCGGCCGGACCGTGACCCCGGGCGCGTCCATCGGCAGGGCCAGCCAGGAGATCCCCCGGTGCTTCGGTGCGGCCGGGTCCGTCCGTACGAGCAGCTCGCACCAGTCGGCGACCTCCGCGTGCGAGGTCCAGATCTTGGAGCCGGTGACCACGTACGCGTCCCCGTCGCGGACCGCCCTCGTCCGCAGGGCCGCCAGGTCGGAGCCGGCGCCCGGTTCGCTGAACCCCTGGCACCACACCTCCTCCCCGCGCAGCACCGGCGGCAGCCAGCGCGCCCGCTGCTCGGCGGTGCCCTCGGCGGCGATCGTCGGCCCGGCGTGCAGCAGTCCGACGAAGTTGGCGCCGACGTAGGGGGCGCCGGCGCGCTCGGTCTCCTCCAGGAAGATCAGGTGCTGGGTCGGGGTGGCGCCGCGCCCGCCGGCGTCGACGGGCCAGTGCAGGCCGGCGTACCCGGCGTCGTGGAGCCGGCGCTGCCAGCCGAGGTCGTAGGCGCGCCGTCCGGGCCAGTCGTCGGGCGAGGGCCTGGGCGGCAGCTCGGGCAGCACCTTGGCGAGCCACTCCCGCAGCCGCGCGCGGAACTCCTGCTCCTCCTCGGTGTGGGAGAGGTCCATGTCAGACCAGGTCCAGGCCGAGCATGCGGATGGCGTTGCCGCGCATCAGCTTGTACACGGTCTCGTCGTCCAGGCCCTTCACGTGGTCGAGGGCGACCTCCTTGGTGTGCGGGAAGGTCGAGTCGACGTGCGGGTAGTCGGTCTCGAAGGTGGCGTTGTCGCGGCCGACGACGTCCAGGGAGGCGATGCCGTGCTTGTCGCGGAAGAAGCAGCAGAAGATCTGCCGGTAGTAGTAGGTGGACGGCGGCTCGGGGATCAGGCCGCGGACCCCGCCCCAGGCGCGGTGCTCCTGCCAGACGTCGTCCGCGCGCTCCAGGGCGTACGGGATCCAACCCATCTGGCCCTCGCTGTAGGCGAGCTTCAGCGCCGGGAACCTCACCAGGACCCCGCTGAAGAGGAAGTCCATCATCGAGGCCATGGCGTTGTTGAAGCTGAGCGAGGCCTGGACGGCGGGCGGGGCGTCCGGGGAGGCGGCGGGCATCTGGGACGAGGACCCGATGTGCATGTTCACGACCGTGCCGGTCTCCTGGCAGACGGCGAAGAAGGGGTCCCAGTAGCCGGAGTGGATGGACGGCAGCCCCAGGTGGGTGGGGATCTCGGAGAAGGTCACGGCGCGCACCCCGCGGGCGGCGTTGCGGCGGATCTCGGCGACGGCGAGGTCGATGTCCCACAGCGGGATGATGCACAGCGGGATCAGCCGGCCGCCGCTGTCGCCGCACCACTCCTCGACCATCCAGTCGTTGTAGGCGCGCACGCAGGCGAGGGCGACCTCCTTGTCCTTGGCCTCGGCGAAGGTCTGCCCGCAGAAGCGCGGGAAGGTCGGGAAGCAGAGGGAGGCCTCGACGTGGTTGAGGTCCATGTCGAGGAGGCGCGCCTTGGGGTCCCAGCAGCCGCGGCGCATCTCCGCGCGGGTGATCCCCTCCAGGGTCATGTCGTCGCGGTCGAAGCCGACCGCGGCGATGTTGCGCTTGTACGGGAACTTCAGGTCCTCGTAGATCCACCAGTCGGCCGGCGGGCCGTCGGGGTCCATGGAGATCACGTACTTGCCGCCGGTGTACTCCAGCTCGCCGATGCCGGCGGTGAGGGGCCGGGGGCCGCGGTCGCGGTACTTCGCGGGCAGCCACACGTCGAAGAGGTGGGCCGGCTCGATCACGTGGTCGTCGACGCTGATGATCCGAGGCAGTTCCAGTGCCATGCGGGCTCCCCAATCTGATGGATCGTCAGAAACAAGCTAGCCCCGCCACCCCTGGACCGACAAGCGCCGGAGCCCTACGCTCTGCCCTTGATCTGACTCACCGTCAGCTGACGTGGGCGGGCGCGCCCAGGGGGAGGTCCGAGATGACGACGACGGACAGCGCGGCGACGGCCGTCGCCACGGAACTCGGCCGCTCCCGCACCCTCTGGGAGCTGATCTCCCGCCGCGCCGACCTCACCCCCGGCACCCCGGCCCTCATCGAGGCCGCCGAGCAGCCCGCCGCCGACCGCACCCTCACCTTCGGCGCCCTGCGCGACCGGGCCGAACGCGTCGCCGCCGGCCTCCACGACCGGGGCGTACGCCCCGGCACCGTCGTCGCCTGGCAGCTGCCGACCCGCATCGAGACGGTCCTGCTGTCGGCCGCCCTCGCCCGCCTCGGGGCCGTCCAGTCGCCCGTGATCCCCTTCTACCGCGACCGCGAGGTCGCCTTCGCCCTGCGCGAGTCCGGCGCCGAGTTCTTCGCCGTCCCCGGCACCTGGCGCGGCTTCGACCACACCGCGATGGCCGCCCGCCTCGGCGCGCGCGGGGTCTTCGAGGCGTACGGGGACCTGCCCGACGGCGACCCGGCCGTCCTGCCCCCGCCTCCCGCCGACGGGACCTCCGTCCGCTGGATCTACTGGACCTCCGGCACCACCTCCGACCCCAAGGGCGTCCTGCACACCGACCGCTCCCTGATCGCCGGCGGCTCCTGCCTCGCCCACGCCCTGCGCCTGTCCCCGTCCGACGTCGGCTCGATGGCCTTCCCGTACGCGCACATCGCCGGGCCCGACTACACCGTGATGCTGCTGCTGTACGGGTTCCCGGCGGTGCTCTTCGAGAAGTTCGCGATGCCCGGCGCACTGGACGGCTACCGCCGCCACCGCGTCACCATCGCCGGCGGCTCCACCGCCTTCTACTCCCTCTTCCTCGCCGAACAGCGCAAGGACCCCGGCACGCCCCTCCTTCCCAGCCTGCGCCTGCTCGCGGGCGGCGGCGCCCCCAAACCGCCGGAGATCTACCACGCGGTGGTGCGCGAACTGGGCTGCCGGCTCACCCACGGATACGGCATGACCGAGGTCCCGATGATCACCATGGGCTCCCCGGACGACACCCCCGAGAACCTCGCCACCACCGAGGGCCGCCCCCCGGAGGGCATGTCCATCCGCATCACCACCCCCGACGGCACCCCCCTGCCCGCCGGCACGGACGGCGAGGTCCGCCTGCGCGGCGAAGCCGTCTGCCAGGGGTACCTGAACCAGAAGGACACCGCCGGGGTCTTCGACGCCGACGGCTACCTGATCACCGGCGACCTCGGCCACCTCACCCCGTCGGGCCACCTGGTCCTCACCGGCCGCAGCAAGGACGTGATCATCCGCAAGGGCGAGAACATCTCGGCGAAGGAGATCGAGGACCTCCTCCACCAGCTCCCCGGCGTCGGCGACGTGGCCGTCATCGGCCTTCCCGACGAGGAGCGCGGCGAACGCGTCTGCGCCGTGGTCGAGCAGCCCGCGGGCGCGGCCCCGCTGACCCTGCCCCAGGTGACCGCCCACCTCCGCGCCCAGGGCCTGTCCCCGTACAAGCTCCCCGAACAGCTGGAGCTGGTCGACACCCTGCCGCGCAACGACGCCCTGCGCAAGGTCCTCAAGTACCGCCTGCGCGAGCGCTATTCCTGAGTCCGGTCCCACCCCGTGCGCGGCTCCGGTGCGCCGGAGCCGCGCCTGCGCCTGCGCCTGCGCCTGCGCCTACAGACGGCTCAGCGACGCCGCCGCGAACAGGACGTCGCGGATCGCCTCCCGGTCGCCGGTCTGGCCGACCGCCGCGTCCTCCGGGGAGATGTGCCCGGCGGCCAGCTGGCAGAACTCCAGGCCGTCCAGCGCGACCTCCGCCACCGTGTGCTCCCGCGAGGGTTTCGCCGCCGGGGAGTCCAGGGCGATGTCCCAGCCGCCCCCGCCCACGCCCTCGATCTCCAGGTGCAGGGTGCGGCCCGGAGCCCCCGCCGCGACCAGCCCGCGCGCCGGGGCCGCCAGGCCCGAGCGGCGGCGGCCGGCCAGGGCGCCGGGCAGCAGCCGGGCCGCGAGGTCGATCATGCGGTGCAGGTGCGGTCCGGACGGCGGCTCGTACGGGTAGTCCACCGCCTCCGCGATGTCCCAGGCGTGCACCCAGCACTCGAAGGCGCGCTCCAGGAAGGCGTCCCCGAGGGGCAGCGCGAACGCCCCGTAGTCCACGGACAGCTCGGCCACGCCCCGGCCGGCGAAGGAGACCGTACGCACCAGGGTGTGCCCCTGCTCCCGCCAGGGTTCGCGGACCTTCCGGGTCACCGGTGCGGTGGGGGAGTTCCAGAAGTGCTCGGTGCGGCCGGTGGGACCGCCCGGCGGTGCCTGCGGGCCGAGCGGGTCGTCCAGGCCCAGCGCGGTGGCGACGAGCCCGTCGACCGTGAGCAGGTGTCCGATCACCCCCGCCACCGTCGTGCGGTGGCTGCGCCGGCGTTCCTCCTCGAACCACTTGAGCCGCACCGGGGTGTCCCATTCCGAGTCCCCGAAGTCGCGCAGCAGGGCGTCCAGCCGCGCGGTCTCCGTGTCGTACGGGTTCGCCCACACCGGGACGGGGATGCGCGCCGGGCGCTTGCCCAGGCAGTCCTCCAGCACCCGCGAGCGCAGCAGCGGCTTCAGGTCGAGGCTCTCCTCCGGGTGCAGCAGCCCGACCGCGTCGCGCAGCCGCAGCGCCTCCTCGGCGCAGGGCGCGCACTCGGTGAGGTGGTCCTCGACGGCCTGGGTCTCCTCGGCGGAGCAGGCGGCCAGCGCCCAAGCCCCGAGCAGGGACTTCAGTACGGCGTGCGAGGGCGGCGCGGGCGGCAGGACCTCGGGGGCCCGGAGGTCGTCACCGGCCGCGCGCGGCCCCGGTATCAGCGCGGGTCCGCCCGCCGGGGGCTCGTACGCGCCGTCGGGGGAGTCATCGGTGGGTCCGGTCATCGGGTGGTTCCGTATCCGCGTGGGCCGTATCCGGGCGGGGCGGGGTCCTCCCTCGGGAGGACGTTGGCGGTCGACAGCAGCTGGAGCCCGAGGCGCAGCCGGCGCCGCGCCTCGTCCTCGCTGATCTGCAGGTCGGCGGCGGCCTGCCGGTAGTCGCGGCGCTTGAAGTACGCGAGTTCCAGGGCGGCCCGCAGGGGCGCGGGCATGGAGGTGACGATGTAGTCGGCGCGGGCGGCGGCGTTGGCGCTGCGCACCTTCTGTTCGAGTTCCTCGCGCGAGCCCCGGCCGAGTTCGGCCTGGCGCAGCCGGGCGACGGCCTGGCCCTGGGTGATCCGGGCGACCCAGGAGCGCATGGAGCCCTGCTTGGGGTCGTAGGCGTCGGGGTTCTCCCAGATGTAGCCGAACACCTCGCGGGTGATGCGGTCGGCGGCCTTCTCGTCGCCGAGCACCCGGTGGGCGAGGCTGTGCACGAGCGAGGCGAACCGGTCGTAGAGCTCCCCGAGGGCGGCGGCCTCACCACGGGCGAGACGCTGCTGCATGCGGCGGTCCCAGCGCGGTGGAACGTCCTTCGCCATGGTGCCTCCAGCCGTGTGTCGACCCGTCAAATGTAGTCGCCACCGGCCGGAGCGCGCCTGTTTTGGGGGAACCTCCCCCGTAAGCGCGCACCCCGTGCTAGCGGATCCGCCCTTCGGTCCTCCGCACACGCGTACGCGCCCCGCCGCGCTCCCCGTGCGCGGGTTCGATGCGGCCACCTCGTTGACCGCTCGGCTTAACGCGCAGGCCATCGAGGCCTTACGCTCCTGCCTGTCTTGATCTGCACCTCAAACGCACCCCAACGCACATGTGAAGGCGGAACGCCGCATATGGACAGCGCAGAGTACGAGCGCAAGATCGCCTCCCGATTCGCCACCTTCGACCAGGACGGATCCGGCTACATCGACCGCGAGGACTTCAGTACGGCCGCCAGGGCGGTGCTGGCCGAATTCGGTGTCACCGCCCGCTCGGACCGGGGCCAGGCCGTGTTCGCCGGCGCCGAGGCGTTCTGGCAGGGCATGGCGGGCATCGCCGACGTGGACGGCGACCAGCGCGTGTCCCGCGAGGAGTTCGTCACGGGTGCGGCGAAGCGGCTGCGGGACAACCCGAAGCGGTTCGCGGAGATCGCCCGGCCGTTCCTCGCGGCGGTGGTCGCGGTGGCGGACGAGACCGGCACGGGCGCGACCCCGGAGGCGGCGGCCCGCGTCCTGCGCGTCCTGGGCACCGCCCCGGACCTGGCGGTCCACGTGGCCGCGGCCCTGGACGCGGATGGCGACGGCCGCATCGGCGAGGAGGAGATCCTCACCGCCTTCGCCGCGTACTGCGGCGTCGACCCGGACGCCTGACACGGCCCGCGCCGGGGGGGGGGGGGGGGGGGGAGGAAGGGAGAGGAAGGGGGGGGGAGGAGGCAAGGGGAAAAGGGAACACGC
>NZ_JBVILR010000017.1:17564-198729 GCF_055580265.1 Streptomyces sp. NPDC032091
CACCACACCCCACTACAACCAACCCCCCCCCCCCCCCCCCCCCCCCCCCCCCCCCCCCCCCCCCCCCCCCCCCCCCCCCCCCCCCCCCTCTTCCCCCCCCCCCCCCCCCCCCCCCCCCCGCGGCGGCCGGGACTGGGCAAGATCCGGAAGAGACGGCCTACGCGAAGACGACCGTCCGGGTCCCGTTGAGCAGCACGCGGTGCTCGCTGTGCCACTTCACGGCCCGCGCCAGCGCCTGGCACTCCACGTCCCGCCCGACCGCGACGAGCTGGTCCGGGGTGACCTCGTGCCCGACCCGCTCGACCTCCTGCTCGATGATCGGCCCCTCGTCGAGGTCGGCCGTCACGTAGTGCGCGGTCGCGCCGATCAGCTTCACACCGCGCGCGTGCGCCTGGTGGTACGGCTTGGCGCCCTTGAAGCTCGGCAGGAAGGAGTGGTGGATGTTGATGATCCGCCCGCTCAGCTCCTTGCACAGGGTGTCCGACAGCACCTGCATGTAGCGGGCCAGCACCACCAGCTCGACCTTCTCCGCGCGCACCAGCTCCAGCAGCTGCGCCTCGGCCGCGGCCTTGGTGTCCTTCGTCACCGGGATGTGCACGAAGGGGATGTCGTACGAGCCGACCAGCTCGGCGAAGTCGGTGTGGTTGGAGACCACCGCCGCGATCTCCACCGGCAGCGCGCCGATGCTCGCGCGGAAGAGCAGGTCGTTCAGGCAGTGGCCGAACTTCGACACCATCAGCACGATCCGCATGCGCTCGTCGGAGCGGTGGATCTGCCAGTCCATCCGGAAGCTGTCGCCGATGGCGGCGAAGCTGGCGCGCAGCTTCTCCAGCGTCACCTCCGGCTCGGCCTCGAAGTGCACCCGCATGAAGAAGAGGCCGGTCTCCCGGTCTCCGAACTGCTGGCTGTCCACGATGTTGCAGCCGGTCATGAAGAGGTAACTGGACACGGCGTGCACGATGCCCTGCTTGTCGGGGCAGGACACGGTCAGGACGTACTGGGGCAGGGGCTGGGCCCCGGGCTGCGGGTCGCTCATGACCCCATAGCCTTTCACACCGCTCAGGTCACACCGCGCGCGTGAGGATCCTCAGCACTTCGACGGAGCTCGGCCGCTCGTCCGGGTCCTCCCCGTCGGCGGCGGACATCCGTACGTGCGCCTCGCGCGCCGCCCGGACGGCCTCGGGCCAGGCGGGGTGCTCCAGGTAGGCGGTCACGGGCGCGTCCGGGCCTACCTGGTGCAGGATCCGCAGCACCCGCAGCACGGCGAGGTCGACCAGGGCCGCCTCCTGCGCGTCGCGGAAGATCGTGCCGATGTACTTGTCGGCGGACCAGCTGTCGAGCCAGGTGTCCTCGACGAGCCGGTACACGGCGTCGGTGACGTCCCCGTACCCTTCGGCTCCGGCGAGCCAGACCTCCTCCTGGAAGGCGGGGTCGGAGAGCATGTGCAGCGCCGAGCGCACGTTGCTGCGCCAGCGCCACCACGGCATGTCGTTGAGGGGCATGCCGCCCATGGTGGAGGAGCGGCCGCCGCGGCGGGAAGAGTTCTTCGAACCTTGGGCGAATGTCACGCTTTCGATCGTACGTTCCCCACAAATGCGATCTTGACGCACCTATCCGCACCCCGGCCCCGGCCGTTCACCTGGGTGTCACCGGATGTTGTGTACACCTCAGCATCGAGTTACCCCGGTGGCGGAATGGTCGTGGGACATGACCAAAAGCCGACGCGCAACCGCCTTGACCCGACTGCTCCTTGCCGCAGCGACAGGCGCGTGTCTCACCACAGCGTGCGGGGTGCTCCCCGGCAGCCCGGGGGACTCCGGGGGCACCCTCACGGTCATGACGTTCGCTCCGATGGGAACCAAGGCCACCAACATGCCCGGAATGCCCGGCATGGCCAAGGCGTACGAACGCTGGATCAACGCCAACGGTGGCATCAAGGGCCGCAAACTGCGCGTCCTGACCTGCAACGAGAAGAACACCGCGACCGGCGCCGCCGACTGCGCCCGCGAGGCCATCACGAAGAAGGCGGTGGCCGTCGTCGGCTCGTACAGCCAGTACGGGCGCGCCTTCATGGCCCCGCTGGAGGCCGCGGGGATCCCCTTCATCGGCGGCTACGGGGTCTCGCCGGAGGAGTTCCAGAGCACCCTGTCCTACCCGGTCAACGGCGGCCAGCCCGCCCTGCTCGCCGGCGCCGGCCACCAGCTCGGCAAGGCCTGCTCCCAGGTGTCCCTGGTCCGCCCGGACACCCTCGCCGGGGACACCCTGCCGGTGCTGCTGAACGCCGGGCTGAAGGCCAGCGGCACCCCGGCGGCCTCCGACATCCGGGCGGCCGAGGACGCCGCGGACCTGACGCCGCAGGCCCGCGAGGCCCTGTCCGACGCCGGCCCGGCCGCGCCGCCGCCCGCGGCCAAGGGGGACGGGCCGTCCAGGGGGACGGGGTCCCCGAGCCCCTCCTCGTCCCCGTCCTCGTCGTCCTCGTCGTCCTCGTCGTCGTCGTCGTCCAAGAGCTGTGTCACGGCCGTGCTCGGCGAGCGCACCGAGACCTTCTTCGACGCCTTCCGCCGCGCCGACTCCACCCTCCACAGGAACCCGCAGATCTCCTCGGTCCTCGGCAGCGTCAGCCAGGCCCTGGTCGACCGCACCGGCGGCAAGGAGAGCCCCTTCGAGGGCGCGTACGTCACCAGCTGGTACCCCGTCTCGACCGACCCGCTGTGGGCGCCGATGCGCAAGGTGATCAGCGACGACGCCTTCGGCGACAACACCGTCGAGGCCGACGACAGCGGGGCCCAGACCACCTGGATCGCCTACACGGTGCTCAACCAGGTCGTCCAGAAGTTCAAGGCCGACGAGGAGGTCACGGGCCGCAAGCTGGCCCGGGTGCTCAACGAGTCCTCGGGCATCGGCACCGGCAACCTCACCCCGGAGCTGAGCTGGCGCTACCAGGACATGCGGGCGGTGGCCGGCTTCCCGCGGCTGGTGAACGGCCGGGTCAGCTTCCAGGTCGTCCAGCAGGGCCGGCTCGTCGCACAGCTCGGCGAGCAGGACGTGGACATGACCTCGGCCCTGGAGTCGGCCCCGCGCTCGGCGTAGCCGCTACAGCTGGGTCGTGTCGCGGCGGGTCAGCCCGTACTTGGCGGCGATCGTGTTCCACATGGTCGCCGCCGAGTCCTTCGCCCTGGTGGCCTCGGCGCTCGACTTGTTGCCGTCGGCGGCGTCGTCGGTGGGCTTGGCCTTGCCGTCCTTGCAGCCGCCCTTGTCGTGGCCCGCGGCGTCCGCCCAGTCCGCGTAGCTGTTGTCGGCGTCCGCCGAGGCGTTCCAGGCCTTGGTGAGGGCGGCCGAGAGGCGGGCGTGGTTCGGCAGCAGGTCCGTCTTCAGGTCCGAGAGCCGGGTGACCAGCTCGTCGCGCTGCCGGGCGGCGTCGCGGAGGTCCTGGGCCGCCTGGCCGAGGTTCTTGCAGTCCTTGATGTCCTCCACGGCCTTGATCACCGCGGTGCGGCTGTCGTTGGCGTCCGCGAGCAGCTTGTCCAGCTGGACGGCCTGCGGGCGTGCGGGATCCACCGGCGCGGTCCCACCCGGCGCGTCGGCGGCGTTCGACCCGTCGGCCTTCGGGGGCACGGCGGCGGGGTCGTTGTTCTGCGCCTTGCCGTCGCCGAGCAGGGCGCCCACCCCGAGGCCGGCCACGGCCAGCCCGAAGACCGCGGCGGCGATGACCGCCGGCGGGATCCGGCGCGCGGGCGGGGGCGGGGGCGGGGCCTGGAACTGCTGCGGCGGGGGCGCGGCCTGCGGCTGGGGCCGGGGCTGCGGCCGGCGCGGCCCGCGCCGCTGCGGCTCGGCGGGCGGCGGCGTCCGCCGGGCCACCGGCTCGGTGACGGGCGGCAACTGCTGCGTATGCCCGGCGCCCGCGTCCCCGCCCTCGTCCCGGAACAGCCCGTCGAACCCGTCCCCGACCGTCCCGGGCCCGGGACCGGACCCCGTCCCGGGACCGGCGGGAACGGGCGGGATGTACTGCGTCGCCGCATCGGCCGCACCACCGGCCGGACCTGCCGGAACGGGCGGGATGTACTGGGTGGCCGCCTCACCCGCACCGGCCGGGACCGGCGGGATGTACTGCGTCGCCGCGTCAGCCACACCACCGGCCGGGCCGGCCGGGACCGGCGGAATGTACTGCGTGGCCGCGTCCGCGACACCACCGGCCGGACCCGCCTGAACCGGCGGAATGTACTGCGTCGCCGCATCGGCCACACCACCGGCCGGACCTGCCGGAACGGGCGGGATGTACTGCCTGGCCGCGTCCGCCACACCACCGGCCGGGCCGGCCGGGACCGGCGGGATGTACTGGGTGGCGGCGTCGGACGGGCCCGCCGGAACCGTGGGGACGTACTGCGTCGCCGCGTGTGCCGACGGGGCGCCGCCCGGGCCCGGCGGGGCGAACGGGGTCGGGGTGCCGGGGTAGGGGGGTGCGGCGGCCGGGGGTGCGGCCGGGGTTCCCGTCAGCGTCGGGACGACCTGCGTCTCCGCCCCCGCCACCATCGCCCCGGGGGCGCCCGGGCCGGCCGGGGCGCCCGGGGGCGCGGGCGCGGCGGGGCCGACCTGGGGCACGTACTGCGTGGCCGCGTCCGCCACCGGCGGGGCGTACGGAGCGGCGGCGCCCGGGACCGGCGGGACGTACCGCGCCGCCGCGTCGGGCGCCGGCGGGTAGCCGTAGCCGTGCGGGGCGCCCGGTCCCTCGTAGCCCGGCCCGGTCTGCGGGTAGCCGTACGCCGGGCCGCCGGGCTCCGGCGGCGGGACGTACGCGGGCTGGACCGGCCCGCCCCGCCGGTCGTACTCCGGCTGCCGGTCGTACGCGGGCTGGTCGTACCCGGCCTGGTCGTACCCGGGCCGGTCGTGCCCGGCCTGGTCGTACCCCGGCTGCTGCGGCGTCCCGTACGCGGGCGCCGTCCACGGCTGCCCGGCCTGCGGCGCCCCGGGCTGGGGGACGCCCCCTTGTCCGTTCTCCGTCACCGGGACTCCTTCTCGCCTTCTCCGACGTCCGCGCTCCGTGGAGGATCCGCGCAGCCGTCGGGTCACGCTACCCGGTCACCGCGTGTTGACGTCAGGCCACCTGAACCTCCAGCCTCGCCCCGAACTCCCGCACCGCCGGTTCCTCCCGGTACGGCTCCAGCCGCGCCCGGAAGTCGTCCAGGTACTCCTCGCCCCGCCGCGAGCGCAGCGATCCCAGCAGGTCGGCGGCCTTCGCCGCGGTCTGACAGGCCTGCTCCACCTCCCGCTGCTGCACCTGCGCCGCGGCCAGCAGCAGCAGGCCGATCGCCCGTCGGCGGACCTTCGTCACGGGGAGCCCGCGCAGCGCCTCCTCGGCCCGCCGGCCCGCCGCGTCGGCCTGGCCGAGGTCGCGGTGGCAGTGCGCGAGCTCGTCCGCCAGGTAGGCCTGGTCGAAGTGGCGGATCCACACCGGGTCGTCCCCCGATTCCGGCTCGGCCCGCTCCAGCGCCGTCACGGCCCGCCCCGACAGCACCGCCGTGGAGCGGGCGTCGCCGAGCAGCGCGTGCCCGCGCGCCTCCGCCGCGTAGAACATGGCCTCCACCCTCGGCGTGACCTGCCCGCGCGTGCCCTCCTGCGCGGCGCGCGCCAGCTGCGCGATCTCCCTCGGGTTGCCCAGCTCGGCCGCGAGGTGGCTCATCGACGCCGCCAGCACGTAGCCGCCGTAGGCGCGGTCGCCCGCCGCCTGGGCCAGCCGCAGCGCCTGGATGTAGTAGCGCTGGGCGAGCCCCGGCTGGCCGGTGTCCACCGCCATGTACCCGGCGAGTTCGGTGAGCCGGGCCACCGCCGCGAACAGCGCCCGTCCCACCGGCTCCCGGTAGGAGCCGCCGATCAGCCCGGAGGCCACGGAGTTGAGGTAGTGCACGACCACGGGCCGCACGTGCCCGCTGCCGAAGCGGTGGTCGAGGTCGGTCAGCGCCTGGGTGGTGGCCCGCACGGCCTCCACGTCGGACATCCCGACGCGCGCGCCGCCGTTGCGCGCCACCTGCGGATCGGCCCCGGTGATCAGCCAGTCGCGGCTGGGCTCGACGAGCGCGGAGGCGGCCACGCTCGACCCGGAGAGGAAGTCGCGGCGCCCGACGTCGCTGCGCCACAGCTCGCAGACCTGCTCGATGGCGCCGACGACGGTCGGGGAGAACTGCAGGCCGACCCCGGAGGCGAGGTTCTTGCCGTTGGCCATGCCGATCTCGTCGATGGTGACGGTCCGGCCGAGTTTGCGCCCCAGCGCCTCGGCGATGATGCCGGGCGCGCGGCCGCGCGGCTGCTGGCCGCGCAGCCAGCGGGCCACGGAGGTCTTGTCGTAGCGGAGATCGAGGCCGTGCTCGGCCCCGCACATGTTGACGCGCCGGGCGAGCCCGGCATTGGAGCACCCGGCTTCCTGGATGAGCGCCTGCAGCCGTTCATTCGGCTGGCGGGCGACGAGAGGCCTGGCTGCCATGAAAACCCCCTGAGACGCGGGTGATCGTTGGAATGATCACTTCCCGCCTGAAGTGCGGAGAATCTTCCTCTCTGCGACGTGTCGTTACCCATCGGCCGCGCCCCGGCCTCCTACGCGCCCCCGCTCGTGCATCCGTGCGCCCCGCGTGCAGGATCGATGCACCGCCGGCCCGCGCGTTTATCCCCGTAACCCCCGGTGACCCCGGGAGTTGTGCTGCACGTGGAAGAGACCATCGGAGTCACGGAGACCGCCCCCATCCCCCAGCAGCGCGGCGAGCTGCTGCTCGACCATGCCGTGCGGTACGTGGAAGAGCGGCACTGGGACGTCTTCGCCGGTACCTGGCTGGAGCCCGGCGACGGCCGGGAGCTGTGCTCCTGCGGTGTCGCCGACTGCCCGGCGCCCGGTGCGCACCCGGCGGTGAAGGACTGGCGCTCCCTGGCCTCGGGCAGTGCCGTCGGGGTGCGGCGGATCTGGGGCAAGCACCCGGGCGCCTCGATCCTGCTGCCGACGGGCCGCACCTTCGACGCCCTGGACGTGCCGGACTCCGCCGGCTTCCTCGCGCTGGCCCGGCTGGAGCGGATGCAGCGCACCCTCGGCCCGGTCACCCTCACCCCCGACCACCGCATGCTGTTCTTCGTGCTGCCGGGCGCCGGTGCGAAGGTGCCGGACCTGGTGCGCAAGCTGGGCTGGCTGCCGCACGCCCTCGACCTGACCGCGCGCGGCGAGGGCGAGTACGTGGCGGCGCCCCCGACCCGCTACGGCGGCAAGGGCCCGGTGCAGTGGGCCCGTAAGCCCACGCCCGCGAACCGGTGGCTGCCGGACACCGAGGAGCTGATCGACGCCCTCGCGTACGCGTGCGGCAGCGAGGCGGCCGCGGCCCGAGGCCGGCGCAAGGCGTAGACCGGGACGGCCGCACCACCCGCGACGGCCGCACCACCCGCGACGGCCGCCGACCCGGCTGACATACGTGTCCGCAAGTTCATGACATTCGTAACTGCTGCGCCCTCTCCCCGTCCTCCTATGGTGAGGAAAGTACGACCACGGGGACGAGAACGAGAGGCAGGCGCATGCCGGACCAGGGCTATGCGGCAGGCGGTAGCGGTACGGGCGGGGCGGACGGTGCGCGACCCGCGCCGGCGGCCGCGGCCGTACGGATAGAAGGACTGTGGAAGCGTTTCGGCGAGCAGGTCGCCGTCGGGGGGATCGACCTGGAGCTGCCGGCCGGCCGCTTCATCGGCCTCGTCGGCCCGAACGGCGCCGGCAAGACCACCACGCTGTCGATGGTCACCGGACTGCTGCGCCCGGACATGGGCCGGGTCACGGTCGCCGGGCACGACGTGTGGGCCGACCCGGTCGAGGTGAAGCGGCGCATCGGCGTGCTGCCCGAGGGCCTGCGCATGTTCGAGCGCCTCTCGGGCCGTGAACTCCTCGGCTACATGGGCCGCATGCGCGGACTGCCGGGCGAGGAGACCGACAAGCGGGCCACGCAGCTGCTGGACGTCCTCGACCTCGCGGGCTCGCAGCACAAGCTCGTCGTCGACTACTCGACGGGTATGCGCAAGAAGATCGGCCTGGCGGCCGCCCTGCTGCACAACCCGGAAGTCCTGTTCCTGGACGAGCCGTTCGAGGGCGTCGACCCGGTGTCGGCGCAGACCATCCGCGGGGTGCTGGAACGTTACACCGTGTCCGGTGCGACCGTCGTCTTCTCCTCCCACGTGATGGAGCTCGTCGAATCGCTCTGCGACTGGGTGGCCGTCATGGCGGCCGGCCAGATCCGCGCCGCGGGCCCGCTGGCCGACGTACGGGGTTCCGCGCCCTCCCTGCAGAACGCCTTCCTCGAACTCGTCGGCGCCCGCGACCACGCCGCCGGCGACTCCCTCGACTGGCTCGGCGGCGCCCGATGAGCGCCACCGCCGAGGCGTCCCTCACCCCCCTCTTCGTGCGCCTCAAGCTCTCGCTGATGCGCAACGGCCTGAAGGGGTCCTCGAAGCGCAAGGCCGTCTGGATCACCAGCCTGGTGATCTCCCTGGCCTTCTCCGTACTCGCCACCCTGGGCCTGACCGCGCTGCACGGCCACGCCCACGCGAGCACGGTCGTCGTCCTGATGGGCGCGATCCTCGCGCTGGCCTGGACCGTGATGCCGCTGTTCTTCCCGACCGGCGACGAGACCCTCGACCCGAGCCGGCTGGTGATGCTGCCGCTGCGCCCGCGTCCGCTCGTACGGGCCCTGCTGGCCTCCTCGCTGGTCGGTATCGGCCCGCTGTTCACACTCTGCCTGGCCGTCGGCTCGGTGGCCGCGGTGACGCACGGCGCGGCCGGCGTCGTGGCGGCGGTGCTCGGCGCGCCGCTCCTCCTGCTCGGCTGCGTGGCCCTGGCCCGGGCCGTGGCCACGGCCAACGTACGGCTGCTGACCAGCCGCAAGGGGCGCGACCTCGCCCTCCTCAGCGGGCTGCTGATCGCGATCGGCGCCCAGCTGGTCAACTTCGCCAGCCAGCGCCTGTTCCAGCAGGGCGGCCTGGCGGCGCTGGAACCGGTCGAGGCGGTCGTCCGCTGGCTGCCGCCGGCGACGGCGATCGGCATGGTCGACTCGGCGAGCGAGGGCGCCTACGCGCAGGCCGCCGCCCAACTCGCCCTCACCCTGGCCGCCCTGCTCCTCCTCCTGTGGTTCTGGGAGCGGAGCCTGACCAAGCTGATGGTCACCCCGGACGGTTCCACCCTCGCGGCGGCCGCACCGGAGAAGGACCGCGGCACCGGCGGCTTCTGGGCCTTCCTCCCGGGCGGCCGCACGGGCGCGGCGATGCAGCGCACCCTGCGCTATGTGGTCCGCGACCCGAAGACGAAGTCGGCGTGGGTGTCGGCGCTGGCCGTCGGCCTGATCATCCCCGTCGCCAACGCCGCCCAGGGCAGCGGCTCCGTCTACCTGGCCTGCTTCGGCGCCGGAATGCTCGGCGTCCAGATGTACAACCAGTTCGGGCAGGACACCTCCGCCTTCTGGATGGTCGCCCAGACGATCTCCTCGCCGCACGACGCCTTCGTGGAACTCCGCGCCCGGGCCGGGGCGCTGGCCCTGGTCACCGTCCCGTACACCGTCCTCGTCACGGTCGTCACCGCCGCGCTGGTGGGCGACTGGGCGCAGTTCCCGGCCGCCCTGGGCCTGGGGCTGGGCCTGCTGGGCGCGATGCTGTGCACGGGCGCGCTGGCCTCGGCGCGCTTCCCGTACTCCATCCCGACGGAGGGCGCCTTCAAGAACGTGGCCCCGGGCCAGGCGGGGCTGGCGTGGCTGGGCATCTTCGGCGGCATGCTCACCTCGGCGGTGATCTCCTCCCCCGTGATCGCCCTGGCGATCTGCGTCAGCCTGTCGGACGCCCCCGCCGGCCTCGCCTGGCTGACCCTCCCGGCGGGCATCGCCTGGGGCACCCTGTCCGCCTGGGCGGGCCTGCGCCTGGCGGCCCCGAGGGTCGCGCGCACCCTCCCGGAAATCCTGACGGCGGTCAGCAAGGGCTGACCCCACCCGAACACCCCCCAGGGGGCGGCAGGCCCCAGGCCGGCCGCCCCCTGCGGTCGTCGGGACGGCGGATGGCCTGATCTGCGCATGTCCCGTGAGTAGGTTTTGCCCCTGCCCTCCCCCCGTGCAAAAGTGCGTTCGATTCACATGGTTGGGGGCTTTGGGTGGGGTTCGACGAGGAGTGGCGGCAGCTGCGTGCGGAAGGGGCCGCACGGCCTGCCGGGCCGGCAGCGGTGCAAGCGCCCGAACGGAACCGGGTGGCGGAGTTCCCCGGCCGGCTGGCCGGGTTCCGGGAGCGGCCGGTGCTGGTGCCGTTCGACGAGCAGGGCGGCCTCTGGACCTCGCAGTTCGGGGGCCTGGACTGGATCTGCGCCTTCTCGGACGAGGAGGCGCTGGCCCGGTTCGCCCGGGCCAGGGGCGCGACGCAGCGCGCCTGGGAGTACCACCAGGTACTCGGCGCGCGGCTGCTGGACGACGTGATACCGGCGCTGGACTTCGGGTGCGGGGTCGCACTGGACGCGGCGGGCCCGGACGGCGTCCTGTTCCCGCCGGTCCGCGGCATCGTGCCGGACACCGCAGCGCTCGACGCGGGGGTGTCGGCATGAGCGGCGAGCAGGGTGACCTCGACGTGTCACAGGCGGCGCTCGCGCAGATCGCCAAGGGGATCACGGACACGCTGGCGGAGCTGCGGGAGCTCGGCCCGGCCGGACTGGGGAACACGGGCGGCGGTTTCACCCAGCTGAAGCTGACCGGCCTGCAGACCGGACACGAGGGACTGACCTCGCAGTTGGACACCTTCTGCGAGCGGTGGGGCTGGGGCGTGCGCTCACTGGTCCAGGAGGCGAACCGGTTCGCGGCGGGCGTGGGCCTGTCGGCCGGACTCGTGCACGAGCAGGACCAGTACGTCCAGGGCGGTTTCAAGGTACTGGCCAACGCCGCTCTCGGAGGCAGCCCGTACGCGTCCGAGCAGGAGGTCACGGACAAGGACTGGGGCCAGATCCTGGCCACCAACCCGTACACGAACCTCCGGGACGCCGACTACAGCGCCGAGTCCGCCCTCAAGTCGGCGGCGAACACCGACCAGGCGTGGCAGCAGACCTGGGACGACGTCAACCCCGACCCGGACATCGAGCGGAAGCTCGTCGACCTCAAGCGAGACCACGACCGGGCTGACGGCGGTGAACACCGGTGACCGACTGGGAGTCGCTGGCCGACAAGGGTCTGGACAAGCTGGAGCACACCTGGACCGCCGCGAAGAAGAAGGCCGGCGAGGGCATCGACAAGGCCACCGACGAGATCGGCGGCATCCTCCACAAGGTCGGCAAGGACCGCTGGGCCGACGACATCGAGGACCTCGGTGACAGCGTCGCCTCCCACCTCGGCGCGTCCGTCGCGGAACAGCAGCTGGGCCAGACCGAACAGGCCAACGAGCTCGTCCACGGTTCCCCGGCCGACATCCGCGCCGCCGCGGCGCACCTGAAGGACTTCCAGGCCTCCTTCGACCGGGTCGGCCAGGGCATGAAGGGCCTGGACGCCGGCAGTTGGAAGGGGGCGGCCGCCGACGCGTTCCGCAAGGCCTTCGCCCTGCACCCGACGCAGTGGCTGCACGCGGCCGACGCCTGCCAGAAGGCCGGCGCCGCCCTGACCCGCTACGCCGACACGGTGGAGTGGGCGCAGAAGGAGGCCCTGCAGGCCATCGTGCTCCACAAGACGGCGCTCAAGGTCCACCAGGACGCCGCCGACGCGTACGCCAAGGCCGTGGACACCTACAACGCCACCGCCCTGGCCGGGAAGAACCCGGGACCCGTGCCCGTCAGGCCCGACGACGCGGGTGCCGCCGAGGCCAAGCGGGCCCAAGAGGTCCTCACGGAGGCCCGCCGCCAGCGCGACGACGCCGCCGCCGAGGCCGGCCGCGCCCTGACGGCCGCACTGGAGCACGCACCGGCCAAGCCGCCGCCCCACGAGCAGGCCATGGCGCTGGCCCTCGATGCCGCGGCCACCGGCAACACGGAACTGACCCACCTCACCGGCGGAGTCGTCAAGGGCACCGCCGGCGTCGTCAACTTCCTGCGCGGGATCACCCCGTACGACACGTACAACCTCACCCACCCCGCCGAGTACCAGCAGAACGCCAGCATGACCCTGGCGGGCCTGGTCGCCGCCCCCACGCACCCGGACCGCGTCGCCGCCGCCTTCATCGACCCCTTCCGCAAGGACTTCGCCGAGGGAACGGGCCGTCTCCTGCCCGAACTCATCGGCACGGAGGGCTTCGGCGGAGCGGCGAAGACGGGCACGCGGGCCGGGACCCGGGTGGCGGAGGAGGCCGCGGAGAGCGCGGCGTCCAAGGAGGCCAGGGCCGCCCAGCAGGCGGAGCCGGAAGCCGCGTCCCGCTCCCAGGACCAGAAGAAGTGCGACGGGGATCCGGTCGACGTGGCGACGGGACGCATGGTCCTCCCCCAGACCGACCTGGTCCTGCCGGGCTCCCTGCCCCTGGTCTTCTCCCGCACCTTCGAGTCCTCGTACCGCGCCGGCCGCTGGTTCGGACCGACCTGGGCCTCCACGGTCGACCAGCGGCTGGAGCACGACGACGAAGGGCTCGTGCTCGTCCGCGAGGACGGCAGCCTGCTCGCCTATCCGCACCCCGAGCCGGGCGTCGCCGTACTCCCCTCCCACGGTCAGCGCTGGCCGCTGACCATGGACGCCGACGGCGGTTACACGGTCACGGACCCCGGGTCCGGGCAGGTCCGCCACTTCGCGGACGACGGCGCCCTCATCCAGCTGGAGGACCGCTCCGGCGCCTGGATCACCTTCGACTACGACGCGTCCGGCGCCCCCACTGCCCTCACCCACAGCGCCGGCTACGGGGTGCACCTCTCCTCCTCCGGTGGGCGGATCACGGCCCTGTCCCTCGCTGACGGCACGGAGGTGCTCCGGTACGCCTACACGGACGGCCACCTCACCTCGGTCACCAACTCCTCCGGCCGACCCCTGCGCTTCGGCTACGACGAACTCGGCCGGATCACCTCCTGGACCGACACCAACGACCGTCACTTCGACTACGTCTACGACGAACGGCACCGCTGCGTCGCCCAGTCCGGCACCAACGGACACCTGAACATCCGGTTCGCGTACGAGGAGGGTGTCACCACCCTCACCGACTCCCTCGGCCACACCACCCGCTACCTGATCAACGACCGGGCGCAGGTCATGGCGGAGATCGATCCGACGGGCGCAACGACCCAGTCCACCTACGACGCCTACCACCGGCTCCTGACGCGCACGGACCCCCTCGGCCACACGACGCGCTTCACCTACGACGAGGACGGCCGCCTCACGCAGGTGATCCGACCCGACGGGCGCGAGACCCGGGCGGAGTACAACGCGCTCGGCCTACCGGTCCGGGTGACCCGGCCGGACGGCCGCACCGTCACCACCACGTACGACGCCGCCGGCAACCGCACCTCGGTGACCGCCCCGGACGGCGCGACCACCCGCTTCGCTTACGACGCCCGCAACCACCTGTCCTCGGTGACGGATGCCCTGGGCCACACGACCACGGTGGTCTGCGACGGGGCGGGCCGGATCGTCTCGGCGACGGACCCCTTGGGTGCCACGACCGTCTACGAACGGGACGCCTTCGGCCGCCCGGTCTCCTTCACCGACCCCCTGGGCCGCACCACCCGCCTGACCTGGAGCGTCGAAGGCCGCCTCCTGCACCGCCTGAACCCCGGCGGCACGCAGGAGTCCTGGACGTACGACGGCGAGGGCAACTGCCTGACCCACACCGACGAGATCGGCGGCGTCACGGCCTCCGAGTACGGCGACTTCGACCTCCTCACCGCCCGCACGGGCCCCGACGGCACCCGCCACACCTTCACCCACGACACCCAGCTCCGCCTCACCGGCGTCACCAACCCCCAGGGCCTCACCTGGCACTACGCCTACGACCCGGCCGGCCGCCTCGCCTCGGAAACGGACTTCGACGGCCGTACGCTCACCTACGAGTACGACGCGGCGGGCCGCCTGACCGCCCGTACCAACGCCCTCGGCGAGACGACCACCTACGCGCACAACGCACTCGGCCAGCCGATCCTCAAGAACGCGGCCGGCCGGGTCACCACGTACGCGTACGACGCCTTCGACGCCCTGACGGCGGCCACCTCACCCGAGTCCACCGCCACCTGGCTCCGCGACGCCGCCACGGGCCGCCTCCTCTCCGAGACGGTGAACGGCCGCACCGTCGCGTACGGCTACGACGCCCTGGGCCGCTGCACCACCCGCACGACCCCCTCCGGATCCGCGTCCCACTGGACGTACGACGCCGTCGGCCACCGCGCCTCCCTCACCACGGCGGGCCGCACCCTCACGTTCGAGCGCGACGCGGCGGGCCAGGAGCTGACCCGGGCCCTGGGCCCCTCCCTCTCCCTCGCCCACG
Organism: Streptomyces sp. NPDC032091; assembly: GCF_055580265.1. Lineage (NCBI taxonomy): Bacteria > Bacillati > Actinomycetota > Actinomycetes > Kitasatosporales > Streptomycetaceae > Streptomyces > Streptomyces sp. NPDC032091. Next base: position 31,980 of record NZ_JBVILR010000017.1, read on the forward strand.
AGTACGACGTGGCGGGCCGCCGCACCGCGCAGTCCGTCATCGGCGAGGACGGCCGGACCCTGCAGCGGCGCGGCTACAGCTACCGCGCCGACGGCTACCTGACCGGCATCGACGACTCGCTCACCGGCCCCCGCACCTTCACCCTCGACGCGGCCGCCCGCGTCACGGCCGTGGAGGCCGGGAACTGGTCGGAGCGCTACGCGTACGACGAGGCGGGCAACCAGACGAGCGCCTCTTGGCCGACGCAGCACCCCGGTGCGGACGCCCAGGGCAGCCGCGCCTACACCGGCACCCGCATCACCCACGCCGGCTCCGTCCGCTACGAACACGACGCACTGGGCCGCGTCACCCTCCGCCAGAAGACCCGCCTCTCGCGCAAGCCGGACACCTGGCGGTACGAGTGGAACGCGGAGGACCGCCTGACGGCCGTCACCACCCCGGACGGCACGCGCTGGCACTACACGTACGACCCCCTGGGCCGGCGCACGTCCAAGCAACGCCTGTCGGCGTCGGGCGAGATCGTCGAAGAGACCCTCTTCAGCTGGGACGATGCCACCCTCTGCGAGGAGACCACTGGCCGGATCACCTTGACCTGGACCCACCAGGGCCTCCACCCCGTCACCCAGACGGAGCACTTCGACGACGCGACGGTCGACGACCGCTTCTTCGCGATCGTCACCGACCTGATCGGCACCCCGACCCACCTCCTGGCCGAGGACGGCACGACGGCGTGGCACACCCGCACGACCCTGTGGGGCACCACAACCTGGAACCGCGACGCCACGGCCTACACCCCACTCCGCTTCCCGGGCCAGTACTACGACCCGGAATCCGGCCTCCACCACAACTACTTCCGCACCTACGACCCCGAAACAGCCCGCTACCTCTCCCCGGACCCCCTGGGCCTGGCGCCGGATCCCAACCCGGCGATGTACGTCGGCAACCCGCACACCTGGTCGGACCCCCTTGGGCTGGCACCCGAGGGCTGTCCTGAAATCTCCGAAGGAAAGCTCAATTATCTGTTCGACAAAGAGATTAAGTCCGACGGCCACAATACACCAAGAGCCAACCAGAACGCGGAGCAGCTAAAGAGCATCGGTTTCCACGACACGCCCGCCTCCAGGGAATACGTCCGCCAGCATCTCGAAGAAGCGATAAAGAACGGCTTCGAGGAGCGCTTCACGAACGAGTGGGGGGACTTCGGAACAACATACTCCGTCCTCACGGGCCCCACCGGGATGCGCCAGGTTGAAGCAACCTGGCACTTGATGCCGGACGGAACGAAGCGACTTACCACGGTCATCTTCAAGGGCGGCGGCTGGTGGGCGAACATCCTCAAATAGCAAGGGCCGCCGATTTTACCCGCACGCAGACAGAGCGAGGTCGCGCGATATTTACCACTCCAGATCCTCAAGACTTTGCCAACACGTTCGGCGTCCAGGCGATTCTCGTAGGCGACTTCCAATACGAGCTGGACTTCTCCGAGGTTACCGATGAGGAGCTCAAGTTTTCCTACGACGCCATCGGTAGATCCGTTGCAGTATCGTGGCGCGCGACTACGGGAAGAGAACTTCTCAGCCTCTTTCGCGAAGGGGCGACACTTCTTCGCATCGCAGATAGCGCCGAGGGGTCAAAGCTGCTCGCGGAATTTGACACCAGGGATACGAAAGGACGTCTTGAGGTCCAGATTTTCCCGCATGTTTCAATCTTGGAGCACACCCTGCTCTCCTGAGGGCCAGGGAGCTGTTCGACGCTGAGCCCGGGGGCAGGAGCGGCACTGAACGGCTCGCCTCCTCCACCGACCGGCGCCCCCGCTGTCAGAAGCGGGAGCTAGGTTCGGGGGATGTCGGTCAGTGTGGAGTTGCGGGGTTCGGTGCGGTTGGTGGGGGCGGGGGGGCTCGTCCATGGGTTCGGGTTTGAGGGGCGGGGGGCTCACGGGCCGCGGGCCCTGGTGCGGAACGGGGTGGAGCTGGAGGTGTATCGGCTCGACGCGTTGTTCGGTGGGGAGCTGGCACCGGAGGTCGTGTTCGGGGTGCCCTGGCCGGGGTGGGAGCGGGGGGTGCACTCCGTCAGTCCCGACGGGGCGTTCGCCGTGTTCTCCGGGCAGCGGGCCGTGCGGGCCGTGGGTCGGGGCGGGGAGGTGCTCTGGGAGTACCGGCACGGGTGCTGGGGGCCGGAGCTGGGGCATCCGCACAGCGGGGACGAGCAGGAGGTGTGCCGGGGGCTGGAGCACGGGTCGTGCCGGGTCTCGGACGACGGCCGGTTCGTCTGGGCGCACATCGTGACCGGGGACGGGGAGGACGACTGGCAGGAGCAGTGGGTCGTCCTCGACGCCGCGGACGGGCGGGAGCTGGCCCGGCTGCCGTTGGACAGCGCGACGGCCGGCTCGTACCACCTCTCCCATCCCGACGGCATCCACATGGGGCTGTCCATCGGCATGGGCCAGGACGGCATCCTGCTGCACTGGGCCCGCTGGGACGGCGAGAAGCTGACCGCATGGGACCTCAACGAGGACCTGGACCGGATTCTGGTCGACGTCCACCCGGCGCACCCGGGCTTCCTCACCATCGAGCACGACGGGGCCGACCTGCGGCTCCACGCCCTCGACGGTGACGTCCTCGCGACGGCGCGGCCGCCGGCCGACGAGTTCGACGACCGGCCGTGCTGGGACTACGGGTGCGGTTTCGTCGACGCCGACACCGTCATCGTCTCGATCTCGGACTACGAGGAGTTCCCGGACCTCGCCGGCCACCGGCTCCTCGACGCGCGGACCCTGGAGGAGCGGGGCCGGGTCTCGTATCCCGACGGGGCGGCCGTCGACGGCGACGTACGCCCGCTCGGCGACGGCACCTGGCTGACCTTCGACGGCACGACGCAGACCCTCAACCGCTGGGGCCTGGCCGCGGGGTGACGGTCGGCTCGCGCTCATACCGCGCCCCGGCCTCGGATGAGGGCCACGGTAGCGTGGCGGTCTTCGGTGGCGGGGGTCGTCGGAGTCCTGAAGGTGGGCGGCTGTGGCTGGTGTGGGGGAACCCGACGTCGTGTGGAGTCTGCCGGGTGCGGACGCGGCCGCCGGGTGGCGGGCGGAGCTGTGGACCGCTCGGGTGGAGGGCGGGATCGCCGTACTGCTGGCGGCGCAGGAACGGTGTGACGCCGAAGTGGTGTTCGTGTCCGGGGAAGGGGCCGTGCAGCGGCGCGTCCCGCTGCGTGGAGTGGAGCCCGGGGCCGGGCACTTCGCCGTGCTGCCCGGCGACCGGTTCCTGCTGGTGCGTGGCCGTACGCGCCAGGGTGAGGGGGGCCGGTGGGAACCGAACGCGGTGGTCCTCGGCGCCGACGGGGCCACGGTCGAGCGCGCGTTCTGCGTCGGGGACGACATCCCGGCGCTGGTCACCGACCGGCGGGGCGGCATCTGGACCGCGTACGGGGACGAGGGCATCTACGGGCACCACCCGCAGACCGCCGCCGGGCTGGCCGGCTGGAGCGGCAAGGGCGTCCACATGTGGGGGCCGGACGGGCGCCTGCCGGCGTGGCCCCTCGAAGGGCTCGCCGCCGCCACGGAGCGGGAGGCGGTGTGGCTGGCCTGGTACGGCGGCAGCGCAGAGGGCACCCACCTGAGCCGCGTCACCCCCGCGACCGGGGAGGTCACCACCTTCCGCAGCCCGGCGCACGGGATCGACGGCATCGCGGTGAGGGGCGACCGGGCCGTCCTCAGCCGCCGGGACCACGGCAAGGGCTCCACCACCCTGATCCGCGTCGGCCTCGGCACCGACGGCGCGTGGACCGTCGCCGGCGAGCAGAAGCTGCGCCTGCCCGGGCCCGTCCACCTGCGGTGCGGCCAGGGCCGGGACGGGGTCCTGTGGCTGCGGGCCGGGGATGCGTGGGTACGGGTCCACGCCTGAGGGGCGCTCGGGGGCGGAATGCGGGGAGGGCGGCGTCCGCGAGGCCTGGTGAAGGGTCTCCCGGACGCCGCCCAGGGGGTCAGGGGATCAGGGGCAGCTGATGCGCGTGTCGCCCGGGTCGGTGGTGCAGGTGTCGGTGTTGTAGCCGCCGTCGGCGCGGTCGTTGCCGGAGACCCCGTCGACGGTGTCGAGGCGGTCGCTGCCGAAGTTGCCGGTCAGGGTGTCGTTTCCGGGGCCGCCGATCAGGTAGTCGTTGCCGTAGCCGCCGTCGACGTTGTCGTTGCCGGGGCCGGCGTAGACGGTGTCGTTGCCGTAGCCCGCGCGGACGGTGTCGTTGCCGCTCAGGGCGCAGATGACGTCGTTGCCGAAGCCGCCGTTGAGGGTGTCGGCGCCGCTGGTGCCGACGATCGTGCAGCCGTGGGCGTTGTTGACGGTGCTGGCGGCCGTCGCCGTGTTGTTGCCGGTCGCGGGGTCGGTCTGGGTGGCCGAGGCGGTGGCCTTGTCCGAGAGGGTGCCGGTGGCGCGGGGTTCGGCGACGAGCTTGACGGTGGTCTGGGCGCCGGGGGCGAGGGTGCCGAGGGGGCAGTTGGCGCTGGTGGCGGTGAGGGTGCAGGTGCCCTGGGCGGGGGTGGCGGACAGGAGGGAGCCGGGGCCGGTGAGGGTGTCGGCCAGAGAGACGCCGGTGGCGGTGGTGGTGGCGCTCGTGTTGGTCACCGTCACCGTGTACGTGGCCTGGTCGCCGATGCTGACGGATGCCGGGCCGGTCTTGGTGACGGCGAGGTCCACGCCGGGCGGGGGCGGCGGCGTGGTCGCCTGGTAGCGGACCAGGCCCCGGTCGTCACCGGTGTTGCCGGAGACGACGATCTTCCCGTCGGACTGCAGGGCCACCGCGTTGGCGGTGTCGTAGAAGCCGAAGGACACGTCGGTGTGGACCTTGCCGCCGGTGCCGAAGCCGTTGTCCAGGGAGCCGTTGGGGTTGTAGCGGGCCACGCCGAAGTCGGCCTGGCTGATGCCGGCGGTGACGATCTTGCCGTCGGGCTGGAGGGCCAGGTCGGCGGCCCCGTCCACGGTGTTGGTGCCGAAGTCGGTGGTGACCGTGCCGTCGCCGTCGAAGGTCGTGTCGAGGCTGCCGTCGAGGGGGTTGTAGCGCGCCAGCGCGACGTCGAAGCCGCTGTTGCCCGCCGCGACGATCTTTCCGTCGGGCTGGACCTTGACCCCGTTGGCCACGCCGGGCCCGGGGAAGGCGGTGGTGAGCCTGCCGTCGCCGTCGAAGCCGGTGTCGAGGCTGCCGTTCGGTTGGTAGCGGGCGAGCGTGAAGTCGGAGGCGTTGGAGGGGTAGTTGTACCCGGAGCGGCCCGCGATGACGATCTTGTTGTCGGACTGGAGCGTCACGTCGTACGCGCTCGCGGAGCCCCCGGGGAAGGTGGTGGTGACCTTGCCGTCGCCGTCGAAGGTGGTGTCGAGGCTGCCGTCGGCGGCGTTGTAGCGGGCCAGCGCGACGTCGGCGCCGCTCTCGCCCGCGGCCACGATGGCCCCGCCGGGCTGGATCACCACCCCGAAGGCGTGCTGCGGGCCGGTGGTGCCGAAGTCGGTGAACGTGGAGCCGCCGTTGCCGAAGGTGGTGTCGAGGCTGCCGTCGGGGTTGAACCGGGCGACGGTGAACGACCCGGGGGTGTCGGCCTCGGAGCTGTAGCCGGCCACGACGAGCTTCCCGTCCGGCTGCACCGCCACCGCGTCGGCCACGTCGTCGCCGCCGCGCAGGTCGGTGGTGATCAGGCCGTCGTTGTCGCCGTCGCCGTTGAAGGTGGGGTCGAGACTGCCGTCGGGGTTGTAGCGGGCCAGCGCCATGTCGGAGGAGCCGCCCGCCGCGGGGACGGTGGTGCCGACGGTGACGATCTTGCCGTCGGCCTGGATGACCATGCCGAGGCTCTCGTCGTAGTTCCCGCCGCCGAAGTCGGTGGCGACCCTGCCGTCCCCGTCGAAGGTGGGGTCGAGGTCGCCCGGGGCGCCGAGCGCGGTCGCGGGCAGGGCCAGCACGAGCGCCAGTCCGGCGGCGGCGGCCGCGAGCGCGTTGCGGCGCGGGGTCCTGCCGCGCCCGGAGGCCGACGCGGGCGCGCCCGCGGAGGGGGCGGGCGGGATGGACGCGGACGTCGACGTGGACGTGGAGGTGGACGTGGCTGTGGACGGGGACGTGGACATGGGGACCCTTCGTCTGCTCACCGCCGGGGCGCAGCGGGCCGGCGGCTCCCACTGGACAGGCCACAGCCTGTTGGGGGCGCCGCGGCCACGCGCGTACGGCGGGCCGCGCTGGGCTCAGTGGCAGGCGGCGATCCACCCCATCGAGTGAGCGGCGCACCGGCGGTGGGCCGGGCGGGTCATCTGGAGGCCATGCCCGCGACCTCTTCCAGGAAGGGTTCCAGCGCCGCGCGCAGGGCGGCCGGCTGGTCGTAGTGGACGTAGTGGCCGGCGTCGGGGATCTCGGCGTACCGGCCGGCGGGGAGGACGCGGACCATCTCCTGCGCCTCCGCGCGGCCGAGCTCGCCGTCCAGGCCGCGGACGACCAGGGTGGGGCAGCGGACCTTGGCCAGCTCCTCCCAGTGGGCGTCGTACACCCAGGTCTCGCGGGCCGTCAGCATCTGGCGGCGGGAGAAGAGGGGGCGCCAGCCGTCCGGGGCCTGGTGCATCACCTCGGCGAAGAAGGCGCCCCGGCCGGGGTCGGGGCGCTCCACGCGGGGGTCGTCCTCGCCGAACCAGCGGCGGGCGGCGTCCTGGGTGGGGAAGGGCAGCGGCCAGCGGCGGAACCATTCCTCCCACTCCTGCTGCGAGGCCTCGCCGAGCGCGGAGGCCCGCATGTCGCAGATCACCAGGGCGCGGACGAGGTCGGGGCGGCGGGCCGCGAGCTGCCAGCCGGTGAGGGCACCCATGGAGTGGCCGATGAGGACGACCGGGCCGAGACCGAGCTGCTCGACGGCCGCCTCGGCGTCGCGCACGAAGGCCTCACGCCCGAGGGCGGGAAGGACGGGGCCGGGACGGGCCGCGCCGTTGGCCGCCGGATGCTCGCTCTGGCCGTGCCCGCGCTGGTCCAGGGCCACCACGCGGCGGTGTTCGCCCAGCCAGCTCGCGGTGCCGGCCCAGTGCAGGGCCCGGCCCATCAGGCCGTGCAGTAACAGGACCGCCGGCTGCCGTGGCTCGGCGGGCGGATCGCGGAACTCCCAGGCGGCCAGTCGGACGCCGTCGGCTGCAGTGACATCGATGCGCTGAACCACCGAGGATGCACCCCCTTCGCTCCCGGCCAGACTATCGAACCCGTATTCGAAAACGGGCGTCTCGCCGACAACACCGCTCTTTCGAGTGACCTTGCTCAAGGATTGGCGGCCGCTGCCGATGGAGATCCTTTCAACAGGGAGGCGGGCCGCTCGGGGAAGACGGTCCGAAGGGGATGACCTTGAGAGCTCGGGGCTCCAGGTCAGCCAGGGGAGGACGGTCCCGGCGCCGCGAGGCGCCGGGACCACTCGTCTTCAGGGGACTGCGACGGCCCCCACAGGGGCCGCGCCGCGTCAGCGCTTGGCGACGAACACGTGCGAGGCGATGTCCGAGTCGAGCTCGGCGGCCTCGCCGCCGCTGCCGACCAGCACCCCGCCCGGGGACTCCGTCACGCTCACCACCGCGCCGGGCTGCACGCCCGCGCGCCGCAGCGTGTACATCAGCTGGGCGTCCGTCTGGATCGGCTCGCCGATGCGGCGGACGACCACCGTCTTGCCCTCGCTGCCCGGGTCCAGGTCCGACAGGCTGACCATGCCGTCCTCGATGAACGGGTCGGCCTCGGCCTTCTCGCCCAGCTCCTCCAGACCCGGGATCGGGTTCCCGTACGGGGACTCGGTCGGGTGGCGCAGCAGTTCCAGCACGCGCCGCTCGACGGCCTCGCTCATCACGTGCTCCCAGCGGCAGGCCTCGGCGTGCACCTGCTCCCACTCCAGGCCGATCACGTCGACGAGCAGGCACTCCGCGAGGCGGTGCTTGCGCATCACGCGCGTCGCGAGCTTGCGGCCCTCGTCCGTCAGCTCCAGGTGCCGGTCACTGGCCACCGCCACCAGCCCGTCGCGCTCCATGCGCGCCACCGTCTGGCTCACCGTCGGGCCGCTCTGGTCCAGCCGCTCCGCGATCCGGGCGCGCATGGGGACCACGCCTTCCTCTTCCAGCTCGAGGATGGTGCGGAGATACATCTCCGTGGTATCGATCAGTCCGGACATTCGTGCCCCTCGGATTGCGTGCGCTGGCCCTGTCCCCAATTCTGACGCATCGGGCCGACAACCGTCCCGCGCCTGACGTCAAGGCATGTACGGGACATCCGTCCCGAGCGCCGGGCCGCCGCCCGGGACGCCCGGTGCGCAGGGCTTCGGTGCCGGGATTGACGCCCGTATTGACACCTCCTTGGTCCAGACCGCACGGTGAGCGGCGGACCACCGACGACTGGAAGGGCCTTCGGCGTATGAGCGAGAGCAAGCTGGCCGGGCAGTTCTTCGACGCCGCCATCGGCCTGCTGGAGCGGGTGCGCGACGAGGAGGGCGTACGGATCGCCGAGGCCGGGACGGCGATCGCCGAGGCCGTCGCGACGGGACACCGGCTGTTCGCCTTCGGCGCCGGCCACTCCTCGCTGCCCGCGCAGGACGTGGTCTACCGGGCCGGCGGCCTGGCCCTGATGAACTTCCTCGCGGTGCCGGGCACGGCCGGGGTGGACGTCATGCCCGCCACGCTGGGCAGCGCGCTGGAACGGGTCGACGGGCTCGCCGGGGCGGTCCTGGACAGCAGCCCCGCCTCCGACGGCGATGTGCTGGTCGTCATCTCGCTCTCCGGGCGCAATGCACTGCCCGTCGAGATGGCGATGAACGCGCGGGCGCTGGGGCTGACCGTGATCGGCGTGACGTCGGTGGCGTACACGACGGAGACGAAGTCCCGGCACGTGTCGGGGACCTTCCTGAAGGACCACTGCGACATCGTCCTCGACAGCAAGATCTCGGTCGGCGACGCGGAGCTGACGGCGGACGGCATCGACGCGCCGTTCGCTCCCGCGTCGACGGTGGTGACCAGCGCGATCATGCAGGCGGTGATGGCGGCCGCGGCCGGTGAGCTGGCCGCGCGGGGCGTGGAGCCGCCGTTGCTGCGGTCGGGGAACGTCGACGGCGGGCACGAGTGGAACGGACGCGTGATGCGGGAGTACGGGGACCGGATCTTCTTCCGGCACTGAGCCGGAGCCCTGCGGGGCGGACGGGGCCGGGGGTGCCGTGGGGGCCGCCGCGCGGAGCCGTCTCCCCGCCCCGCCCGCGTGTGTCAGTGGGTGGCGGCCAGGTCCAGGTCGGCGGCGACCCGGGCCGCGACCTCCTCCGCGTACGCCGCGTCCGCGCGGTCGAACGCGGGACGCGACGGGCCGCGGACGAAGGTGAGGATGCCCAGCGTGCGGCCACGGCTGCGCAGCACCGTGCACAGGCCGTGCGCGGCCCCCGCCGGCCACTGGCGGGCCCGGGCCCACCCCTCCGCGGCCTCGCTGCCCGCCGCCCCCGGCGCGCTCGCTCGGACGGGGCCGATCCGGTCCAGCGCCTGGAGCGCCGGGTGCGCGGCCTCGTAGCGGACCGGGATCGCCCCCGGCCCGGGCAGCAGGAGGGCCAGCCCGGACGGGGTCGCCGTCGCGCGGACCAGGCGCCGCCCGTCCGCCGCGAGGACGTCGACCAGCGCGTGCTCCGCGAACCCCGCCAGCGCGAAGTCCAGCCGTACGGCCGCCGCCTCCGCCGGGTCCGCGCACTCCGCGGCGGCCCGCCCGGCCCGGTGCAGCTGGTTGGCCCGGAACCGCACCTGCCCGCCGTCCAGCTCGGCCTGCCGGGCCTCGGTGACGTCCTGGAACAGCCACCCCACCCCCAGTGGCACCGGCTCCTCCGCGAGCGGCGAGGCCAGCCGCAGGAACCCGCACCGCCAGCAGCGCCGCCGCTCCCCCTCCGGGGTGCGCACCGACACCCACAGCTCCACCGGCCCCGGCGGCGCCCCCTCGGCGAGGACGTGCTGGAGCGCCCCCTCCAGCTCCTCGACGCCCCGGGCCAGCAGATCGCCGAGCGGCCGTCCGAGCAGGGTGGTGCGACCGGCGCCGAACGCGCGGGCGGCGTGCGCGTTGACCACCGCCGGGCGCAGGTCAACGTCGACCAGGACGACGCCCCAGGAGGCGTCGTCCATGAGGGCCTCGCTGAGGGCGATGGAGCGCTCCAGGTCGATCTGGGCGTGGACCTCGCTGAAGGCGCAGTAGACCCCGGCCGGTTTCCCGTCGGCGCCCGGCACCGCGGCGGACTGGGTCCGTACGAGGATCCGGCCGCCCTCCTTGGTCAGTAAGGCGAACTCGTGCACCTGGCGGCCCGGCGCGTCCTGCGCCGACATCAGCCGCTCCTGCACGTCGTCCGCGTCGGCGGCCCGCACCGCCCAGCCCGCGAACCCGCGCCGGCCGACCGCCTCGGCAGCGCTCCAGCCGAGGATCCGCTCGGCTTCGCGGTTCCAGTGCGTGATCACGCCGTCGGAGTCGAACGCGCACAAGGCGGCGTCCATCCCGTCGAGCAGCGCTGCGAGCAGATCGTCGGTGGTCTCACCACGTCCGGAAGCACTCACCTGGCACCCCCTGCAGGTGTTCGCGTGTGCGGCACGTCAGATCATTGAACTGGAACGTGACACAGACCACACCCGCTTCTCGGATTCCTCCCTGAATGTCCGATAGGGGCAGGCGTCGGGGCGTCGCTCAGGTGCCGACGACCAGGACGACCATCACGACGACGAAGAGCACGAAGAAGATCCCGCACCCCCAGAACGTCGCCTTCAGCATCCGCCCCTCGCGCACCGCCTGCCGCTCGATCCGCTCGCGCGCCCGCGGGTCCGGCGCCCAGTCGGGGCCGCGGAGCTCCTCCCAGGCGCCCCGGATCGCGGCGATCTCGCGCTCGACGTCGACGTGGTTGTCGTCCACGTACATGAGCTGGACCCGGCGGCCCTCGCCGTCGTAGGCGTACGAGATGAGGGTGGGCTGGTTCTGCCCCATGCCCGCGCTCGGGTTGCGCACGGCCCGGATCTCCTGGATGTCCTCCCAGGCCAGCCGCCTGCTCCCGGTGAACCGGCGGACCCGGACGCCCTTGAGGTCGGCGGAGGTCGCGCAGCGCTTGGACGCCCACACCAGCCAGCCGAAGAGCATCAGGACCAGGGCCATGATCACCAGCTTCACCGAGCCGGGGACGTCGTCCAGGTTCAGCACGGACAGGGCGATACCGGGCAGTCCGACGCCGACGGCGACGTAGACGGCGGTCATCTGCTGGGACCGGATCCGGTAGTCGCGCGGCAGCACCTCGGCGCCCATGGCACCCCTCCCCCGATGGCGGACGGCCAGTGTAGGGAGTAACCGGCCGTCCGGACAGGGGAGTTGCCCGGTGTCCGCGCGGGGTCCGATAAACAAGTTGAGGCCCCGCGGGAGGCGGCCTAGGCTCTGCCGTACACGAGAAGGGAGGTGGTTCCCGAAATGTACGGAAACCGGACGCGTGAGGTGGCTGCGGGCTAAGGGCCCGTCGTCAGCAACGCACCCAGTGCGGTGCCCGGCGGAAGCTAGCCGCCCGGCGCCAATCCCAAGCAGTCACCCGACCCGCGGGCTCGCCGGCACGTCCGGCCGGCTCCTCTCACTGCAGGAGAGGAACCCGAGCCCGCGGGTCGTCTGCGTCTCCGCGCCCCCTACGGGCAGAGCCGCTCGATCCGCCACTTGCCCCCGTCGAGGACGTACCGCAGCCGGTCGTGCAGCCGGTTCTCGTGCCCCTGCCAGAACTCCAGCGCGTCGGGCTCCACCCGCAGCCCGCCCCACTCCGGCGGCACCGGCACCTGCTCCCCCTCCGGGTAGCGCTCCGCCAGCTCCGCGTAACGGCGGTCCAGCTCCGCGCGCGAGGCGATCACCCGCGACTGCTCGCTCGCCCAGGCCCCCAGCTGCGAGCCGTGCGGCCGGGACCGGAAGTAGGCGGCCGTCTCGTCACGGCCGATCCGGGCCGCCCGGCCCGTCACGATCACCTGCCGGGCGATCGGATGCCAGGGGAAGAGCAGCGAGACGTACGGGTTCTCGTCGATCTCGCGCGCCTTGCGCGAGCCGTAGTTGGTGAAGAAGACGAAGCCGCGCGAATCGAACCGCTTCAGCAGGACGGTGCGGGAGCTGGGCCGGCCGGCGGCGTCGGCGGTCGAGACGACCATCGCGTTCGGTTCGAAGAGGTGCGAGTCGGCGGCCTGCTGGAACCACCGGGCGAACTGCGCCATCGGGTCCCCGTCGAGACCCGCCTCCTCGACGATCTCGGATCGGTACTGCTTGCGCATGGCGGCGGGGTCAATGTCCTCATCGGTCACACGGTCATCCTGCCGCAGCAACCCGGCGACGGGTGTGCCGTATGTCACGCTTCCGAAGGTCCGGCCGAACGGACAAAATCTTGGGGCCGGTCCGAGGGTCCCCGCACGGATGACCATCGGCCGTGCCGGGCATCAACGGTGATGACCGCGCCGGACCGCGAATCACGCCGGAACCGCGCGTGTTCGCACTATCTGAGGGAGCCGCCGCATGTCCGACTTCGTACCCGGACTCGAAGGGGTCGTCGCGTTCGAGACGGAGATCGCCGAGCCCGACAAGGAGGGCGGAGCGCTCCGCTACCGGGGGGTGGACATCGAAGACCTCGTCGGCCACGTCTCCTTCGGGAACGTCTGGGGCCTGCTGGTCGACGGTGCCTTCAACCCGGGCCTGCCGGCCGCGGAACCCTTCCCGATCCCGGTCCACTCCGGTGACATCCGCGTCGACGTGCAGTCCGCGCTCGCCATGCTCGCCCCCGTCTGGGGCCTGAAACCGCTCCTCGACATCGACGAGAAGACCGCCCGCGACGACCTCGCCCGCGCCGCCGTCATGGCCCTCTCGTACGTCGCCCAGTCCGCCCGCGGCCAGGGCCTGCCGATGGTGCCGCAGCGGGAGATCGACAAGGCCGAGTCCGTGGTCGAGCGGTTCATGATCCGCTGGCGCGGCGAGCCCGACCCCAAGCACGTCAAGGCCGTCGACGCCTACTGGACCTCGGCCGCCGAGCACGGCATGAACGCCTCCACCTTCACCGCGCGCGTCATCGCCTCGACCGGCGCGGACGTCGCCGCCGCCCTGTCGGGTGCCGTCGGCGCCATGTCCGGACCGCTGCACGGCGGAGCGCCCTCGCGCGTCCTCGGCATGATCGAGGAGATCGAGCGCACCGGCGACGCCGTGGCCTACGTGAAGAAGGCCCTCGACAAGGGCGAGCGGCTCATGGGCTTCGGGCACCGCGTCTACCGCGCCGAGGACCCGCGCGCCCGCGTCCTGCGGCGCACCGCCAAGGAGCTCGACGCCCCGCGCTACGAGGTGGCCGCCGCGCTGGAGAAGGCGGCGCTGGAGGAACTGCACGCCCGCCGCCCCGACCGGGTGCTCGCGACGAACGTGGAGTTCTGGGCCGCGATCATGCTGGACTTCGCCGAGGTCCCGGCGCACATGTTCACGTCCATGTTCAGCTGCGCCCGTACGGCCGGCTGGTCCGCGCACATCCTGGAGCAGAAGCGCACGGGCCGCCTGGTCCGCCCCTCGGCCCGCTACATCGGCCCGGGGCGGCGCGACCCGCGCGACATCGAGGGTTACGCGGACATCGCGTCGACGGCCTGACCGTCGCGGTCCCCGGCCGCCGCACCCCCGCGCGGGGGTGCGGCGCCCTCGCCGTCGCCGCTCCCTCAGCCCAGGGCGGCGTCGAGGATCCCGGACCACTGGGCGACGACGCGGTCCCGGCGGGCGGTGTCGTCGGTCAGCACGTTCGCCAGGCCCAGCCCCCGGGCCATGTCCAGGAGGCCCTGCACGGTCTCCCGTACGCCCGGCGCCGACTCGTCCGCGCCGAGCAGCTCGACGGCGATGCGGTGCGTCTCCCGGCCGACCCTGGCCTCCAGCTCCGTCACCTGGGGGCGCAGCTGTTCCTCGTTGGAGGCGGCGACCCACAGCTGGAGGGCGGCCCGGAACAGGGCGCCGGTGTAGAGGTCGACGAGGGCCGCGACGACCGCCGGTCTGGGGGCGGGCGCCGCCTGGAACAGCTCCCGCAGGGCGGTGGAGCGCTCCTCGGCGACGTACTCGACGGCGGCCGTGAAGAGCGCCTCCCGGGTCGGGAAGTGGTGCTGGGCCGCGCCGCGCGAGACCCCGGCGCGCTCGGCGACGACGGCGACGGTGGAGCCCGCCCAGCCGTGCTCGGCGAGGCAGGAGACGGCCGCCTCCAGGAGGTGGCGGCGGGTGACCCGGCTGCGGGCCTGCTTGGGGAGGCCGCGCCGGACGGGGGCCGTGTCCTTCCCGGCTTCGGTCAGCGCACCCATGACGGGTCCCGGCGCTCGAAGCGGGCGGTGATGCCCTCGCGGGCCTCGGCGGAGGCGAAGAGCCGGGCGGAAAGCTCCGTCAGGCGGTCGCCGTCCCGCTCCAGGGCCTCCCGAACCCCGGCGGCCACCATCGCCTTGGTCTCGGCGAGGGCCTGCGGGGAGGCCTTGCGCAGCCCGTCGAGGACGGGCGCGAGGGCGGTGTCGGGGTCGCCGTCGGTGTGGAGGGTGAGCAGCCCTATCCGGGTGGCCTCGGCGGCGTCGAAGGGTTCGGCGGTCAGGAAGTAGCGGGCGGCCGCGCGGGGGTCGAGGCGGGGCAGCAGGGTCATCGAGATCACGGCGGGGGCCAGGCCGAGGTGGGTCTCGGTGAAGGCGTACGAGGACCGCGGGCCGGCGGCGGCGATGTCGCAGGCGCCGAGCAGGCCGAGGCCGCCGGCGCGGACGTGGCCGGTGACGCGGGCGACGACCGGCTTGGGGAGCGTGGTCAGCTCGCGCAGGAGGGCGAGGAAGTCGGCGGGGTCGCAGGGCGACTTCAGGTCGGCGCCGGCGCAGAAGGTGTTCCCGCTGTGGGTGAGGACGACGGCGCGGGTGCCGGGCTCCTCGCCCGCGTCGGCGAGCGCGGCCCGCAGCTCGCCGACGAGCTGCGCGGAGAGCGCGTTGCGGTTGGCCGGGGAGTCGAGGGTCAGGGTGGTGATGCCGGTCGCCCGGGCGGCGTGCACGAGTGGGGCCATGTCTCCTCCGGAGGGGTCTGTCGAGGGGGCGCCGGCCCCCTCCGGGGAGGGTACGCGGCACCCCTCGCGGGCCCCGCGCCCCACCCGGACCCCCGCCCGGCCGGGGCGGGGCACGGCCGGTCTGCCGTTCACCCGGTCGGGGGGCGGGGGGTCGGGGGTCGGCCGGGGTCGGGGACGTCCAGGTCTACGGCTGCCGCCGCGGCGGGACCGTCTTCGGGTCAGTAGGACTTGGGGAGTCCCAGGGTCTGGTGGGAGACGAAGTTGAGGATCATCTCGCGGCTGACCGGAGCGATCCGGGCGACACGGGCCGCCGTGATCAGGGAGGCCAGCCCGTACTCACGGGTGAGCCCGTTCCCGCCGAGGGTGTGCACCGCCTGGTCCACCGCGTGTACACAAGCCTCCCCGGCCGCGTACTTCGCCATGTTCGCCGCCTCCCCGGCCCCCGTGTCGTCCCCCGCGTCATACAGCCGTGCGGCCTTCTGCATCATCAGCCGGGCCAGTTCGAGGTCGATGTGCGCCGCCGCCAGGGGGTGCGCGATGGCCTGGTGGGCGCCGATCGGCTCCTGCCACACCTGGCGGGTGCGGGCGTAGTCCACCGCCCGGCCCAGCGCGTAGCGGCCCATCCCGATGGCGAAGGCCGCCGTCATGATGCGTTCGGGGTTGAGGCCGGCGAAGAGCTGGAGCAGGCCGGCGTCCTCGTCGCCGACCAGCGCTTCGGCGGGGAGGCGGACCTCGTCCAGGACCAGTTCGAACTGCTTCTCCGCCGCCTGGAGTTCCATGTCGATCACCGAGCGGGAGAATCCCGGGGTGTCGCGGGGGACGATGAAGAGGCAGGGCTTCAGCCGGCCGGTGCGGGCGTCCTCCGTGCGGCCGACGATCAGGGTGGCGTCGGCGATGTCCACGCCGGAGATGAACACCTTGCGGCCCGTGAGGATCCAGTCGTCGCCGTCGCGCCGGGCGGTGGTGGTGATGCGGTGGGAGTTGGAGCCGGCGTCGGGTTCGGTGATGCCGAAGGCCATCGTGCGGCTGCCGTCCGCGAGTCCGGGGAGCCAGGCCCGCTTCTGGGCCTCGGTGCCGAAGCGGGCGATGACCGTGCCGCAGATGGCCGGGGAGACCACCATCATCAGGAGCGGGCAGCCGGCGGCGCCCAGTTCCTCCAGGACGAGGGAGAGTTCGGCGATGCCCCCGCCCCCGCCCCCGTACTCCTCGGGCAGGTTGACCCCGAGGTAGCCGAGCTTGGCGGCGTCGGCCCACAGTTCGTCGGGGTGGCCGCCCTCGCGGGCGAGGCGGGCGAGGTAGTCGCGGCCGTAGCGCCGTCCGAGGGCGGCGACGGCGGTGCGCAGGGCCTGGTGCTCTTCGGTTTCGGTGGGGCTCATGACGGCGTTTCCTCCTGGACTACGGCGAGCAGGGCGCCGAACTCGACCTGTCGGCCGGTGGCGGCGTGGAGCGCGGTGAGCGTGCCGGAGGCGGGGGCGAGGATGCGGTGCTCCATCTTCATGGCCTCCAGCCAGAGCAGGGGCTGCCCGGCGGTGACGGCGGTGCCGGGGGTGAGGCCCTCGGCGACGCGGACGACGGTGCCGGGCATGGGGGCGAGCAGGGAGCCCGGTTCGGTGCGGTCCTGGGGATCGGGGAACCGGGGGACGGCGGTCAGGGTGTGGGAGCCGAGCATGGAGTCCACGTAGACCGTGTTCGATTCTCGTTTCACGTGGAACATCCGCCGGACCCCGTCGACTTCGAGGGTGACGAGCTCCGGTGCGGCGGCCAGGACGCGTACGCCGGGGTGGTCGACGGGCTGGTACCGGACCTCGTGCTCGGTACCGGAGACGGTGTAGCGGCGGGTCTGCGGCTGCGAGCGGAGGTTGCGCCAGCCGCCGAGGCGGGCGGCGAGCGGCGCGCCGGGGGCCGGGGCGGCCTCGGCGAGGGCTGCGGCCAGGCAGGCGAGGGCGGGGTCGGGGGCGCCGGCGGTGAGGGCGTCGAGGTGACGGTCGTAGAAGCCGGTGTCGAGCCGGGCCGCGGCGAACTCGGGGTGGCGCAGGGAGCGTACGAGGAGCTCCCGGTTGGTGGCCGGGCCGTGGATCCGGGCCCGCGAGAGGGCGTCGGCGAGGACGCGGACGGCTTCGGCACGGGTGGGGGCGTGGGCGACGACTTTGGCGAGCATGGCGTCGTAGTGGACGGAGACGGTGTCGCCGGAGGTGAACCCGGTGTCGACGCGGACGTGGTCCGGGAGCGAGAGGGTGTGCAGGACGCCTGTCTGCGGACGCCAGTCGAGGGCGGGGTCCTCCGCGTACAGGCGGGCCTCCACCGCGTGGCCGGAGGGCTCGGGCGGGGCCGGCGGGAGGGCCTCGCCCTCGGCGATGCGCAGCTGGAGGGCGACGAGGTCGAGGCCGAAGACGGCTTCGGTGACGGGGTGTTCCACCTGGAGACGGGTGTTCATCTCCAGGAAGTACGGGCGGCCGTCGGCGCCGACCAGGAACTCGACCGTGCCCGCGCCCCGGTAGGAGACGGCCCGGGCGGCGGCCACGGCGGCGGCGTGCAGGCGGGTGCGGAGCTCCTCGGGCAGGGCGGGGGCCGGGGCCTCCTCGATGACCTTCTGGTGGCGGCGCTGGAGGGAGCAGTCGCGGGTGCCGAGCGCCCAGACGGTGCCGTGGGCGTCGGCGAGGACCTGCACTTCGACGTGGCGGCCGCGCTCCACGTACGGCTCGGCGAAGACCTCTCCGTCGCCGAACGCGGACAGGGCCTCGGCGCGGGCGGCGTCCAGGTTCTCCTTGAGGGAGTCGAGGTCGCGTACGACGCGCATCCCTCGCCCGCCGCCGCCCGCGGCGGCCTTCAGCAGCAGGGGCAGGTCCGCGGCGGTGGCGGTGGCGGTGTCGACGGGTTCCAGCAGCGGCACCCCGGCGGCCCGCATGAGGTCCTTGGCCCGCGTCTTGGAGGCCATGGCCTCGATGGCCCCGGGCGGCGGGCCGACCCAGGCCAGGCCGGCGGCCTCGACCCGGCGGGCGAAGCCGGCGTTCTCGGAGAGGAAGCCGTACCCGGGGTGGACGGCGTCGGCGCCGGCCGCGCGGGCCGCCTCGATCAGCAGGTCGGCGCGCAGATAGGTGTCGGCGGGCGCGGCCCCCGGCAGCCGGACGGCGGTGTCGGCCGAGCGGACGTGCAGGGCGTCGGCGTCGGGGTCGGAGTGGACGGCGACCGTGGCCAGGCCCAGGGCGCGGGCCGTGCGGAAGATCCGTACGGCGATCTCACCCCGGTTGGCGACGAGGAGGGAGGTGATCGGGTTCGTCATGGGCGGGCTCACATCCGGAAGACGCCGAAGCCGCCACGGGCGCCCTCGACGGGGGCGTTGTGGACGGCCGACAGGCACAGGCCGAGGACGGTACGGGTGTCGCGCGGGTCGATGACGCCGTCGTCGTAGAGCCGCCCGGACAGGAACATCGGGAGGGACTCGGACTCGATCTGCGCCTCCACGAAGGCCCGCATCCCCGCGTCGGCTTCCTCGTCGTAGGGCTGTCCCTTGGCGGCGGCGGACTGCCGGGCCACGATCGAGAGCACTCCGGCGAGCTGCTGGGGGCCCATGACGGCGGACTTGGCGCTGGGCCAGGCGAAGAGGAACCGGGGCTCGTAGGCGCGGCCGCACATGCCGTAGTGGCCGGCGCCGTAGCTCGCGCCGATGAGGACGGACAGGTGCGGGACCCGCGAGTTGGAGACCGCGTTGATCATCATCGAGCCGTGTTTGACGATGCCGCCCTGCTCGTACTCCTTGCCGACCATGTAGCCGGTGGTGTTGTGGAGGAAGAGGAGCGGGATGTCGCGCTGGTTGGCGAGCTGGATGAACTGGGCGGCCTTCTGCGACTCGGCGCTGAACAGCACGCCCTGGGCGTTGGCGAGGATGCCGACCGGGTAGCCGTGCAGGGTGGCCCAGCCGGTGACCAGGCTCGGGCCGTAGAGGGGCTTGAACTCGTCGAAGTCGGAGCCGTCGACGATGCGGGCGATGACCTCGCGCGGGTCGAAGGGGGTCTTCAGGTCCGGCGGGACGATCCCGAGGAGCTCCTCCGCGTCGTACAGCGGCTCCTCGGCGCGGGGCGGTTCGGGGTACGGCTTGCGGTGGTTGAGCCGGGCGACGATGCGGCGGGTCTGGCGGATGGCGTCGTACTCGTCGAGGGCGTAGTGGTCGGCGAGGCCGGAGACGCGGGCGTGCATGTCGGCGCCGCCGAGGGACTCGTCGTCGCTCTCCTCGCCGGTGGCCATCTTCACGAGGGGCGGACCGCCCAGGAACACCTTGGAACGGTCCTTGATCATGACGGCATGGTCGGACATCCCGGGGATGTACGCGCCGCCGGCGGTGGAGTTGCCGAAGACGACGGCGACGGTCGGGATCCCGGCGGCGGAGAGCCGGGTGAGGTCTCGGAAGATCGCCCCGCCGGGGATGAAGATCTCCTTCTGGGAGGGGAGGTCGGCGCCGCCGGACTCGACGAGGCTGATGCAGGGGAGCCGGTTCTGCAGCGCGATCTCGTTGGCCCGCAGGGCCTTCCTCAGGGTCCAGGGGTTGCTGGCACCGCCGCGCACGGTCGGGTCGTTGGCGGTGATCAGGCACTCGACGCCCTCGACGGTGCCGATGCCGGTGACCATCGAGGCGCCGACGGGGTGGTCGCTGCCCCAGGCGGCGAGCGGGGACAGTTCGAGGAACGGGGTGTCGGGGTCGAGCAGCAGCTCGACCCGCTCGCGGGGCAGCAGCTTGCCGCGGTCGCGGTGGCGGGCGGTGTACTTCTCCCCGCCGCCGGCGAGGGCCTTGGCGTGCTCGCCGTCCAGCGCGGCGAGCCGCTCCAGGGCGGCGGTACGGGCCTGCGCATGCTCGGAAGCGAGGGGGTCGACGGCGGTACCGAGACGGGTCATGGACGGATCCCCTCCGGGGCGGGTGGCGTGGGCTCGGGGGTGGGCGGTGCGG
This sequence comes from Streptomyces sp. NPDC032091, assembly GCF_055580265.1. Lineage (NCBI taxonomy): Bacteria > Bacillati > Actinomycetota > Actinomycetes > Kitasatosporales > Streptomycetaceae > Streptomyces > Streptomyces sp. NPDC032091. The sequence continues at coordinate 51,944 of NZ_JBVILR010000017.1, forward strand.
CCGGCGGGGTGGCGGGCAGGAGGTGGGCCGGGATGTCCACGTGGCGGGCGCGGAGCCATTCGCCGAGGGCCTTGGCCTGCGGGTCGAAGCGGTGGCCGGAGGCGACCCCGGCGCCGAGGATCCCGGCGACGGTGAAGTTCAGCGCCCGGAGGCGGGGCAGCTCGTGGCGGACGACGGCCAGGGGCGCGGTCTCGGGCAGCAGCGCCCGGAGGGCTTCGACGGTGAGGGTGTCGCGCAGCCACTCCCAGGCGGCGTCGCTCTCGACCCAGACCCCGATGTTGGCGTCACCCCCCTTGTCCCCGGACCGGGCCCCGGCCACCAGCCCGAGCGGGGCACGGATGGTGGCACCGGGGCCGGGGCCCGGGGGCAGGGGGCCGGGCCCGGAGCCCCCGGACGGGGGCCGGGGCGGGGCCCCGGTTTCGGGAAGGGGCGGGGTGGGGGAATCCGGGTCGCCGGCCCCGCCGAGCGGCCGGGCCCCGGCCTGCGGGACCTCCACCCGGGTGCCGTCCAGAAGGACCGCCACGTGGGGGACGGAGCCCGCCGGGACCAGGGTGGAGGTGAACACCCCGTACGGCTGGGCGGCCCCCGGCGGGGCCGTGACGTGGAAGCCCGGGTAGCTGGACAGGGCCAGTTCGATCGCCGCGCCCGTCAGGCCCCGCCCCACCCGGTCCGCCGACGGGTCGCGGACCACCAGGCGCAGCAGGGCGCTCGCCTCCTCCTCCGTGTCCGCGTCCGCGTGATCGGTGCGGGCCAGGGTCCACGACACCCCCGCCACCCCGGCCAGGGCGTCCGCCAGCTGCTCGCGCACCAGCGCCGCCTTCGCCTCGACGTCCAGGCCCGTCAGGACGAAGACGACCTCGTTGCGCCAGCCCCCGACCCGGGTGACCCCCACCTTGAGGGTGTCCGGCGGCGGCTCCCCCAGGGTCCCGCTGATCCGGACCCGGTCCTCCCCGTCCGGGGTGAGCCGGACCGTGTCCAGCCGGACCGTGACGTCCGGGCCCAGGTACCGCGCGCCCTGGGTCTCGTACAGCAGCTGCGCGGTGACCGTGCCCGGGGAGACGAGCCCGCCCGTGCCGGGGTGCTTGGTGACGACCGCCGAGCCGTCCTCGGAGACCTCCGCCAGCGGGAAGCCGGGCCGGCGCACGTCGTGGGAGGTGAAGAACGCGTAGTTGCCACCGGTGGCCTGCGTGCCGCACTCCAGGACGTGCCCCGCGACCACCGCCCCCGCCAGCCGGTCGTACTCCTGCGGCCCCCAGTCGAACCACCACGCGGCCGGCCCGCTGACCAGCGCCGCGTCGGTGACCCGGCCGGTGACCACCACGTCCGCGCCCGCGCGCAGGCAGGCCGTGATCCCGGCGCCGCCGAGGTAGGCGTTGGCGGTCAGCGCCCCCTCGCCCGTCGCCGCGTCCCCGTACGGCATCAGGTCGTCACCCTCGACGTGCGCGACGCGTACGGGCACCCCCACCTCGCCGGCCAGCGCGCGCACCGCGTCCGCCAGCCCGGCCGGGTTCAGCCCGCCGGCGTTCGTGACGATCCGTACGCCACGTTCGTGCGCGAGCCCGAGCCCCTCCTCCAGTTGCCGCAGGAAGGTCCTGGCGTACCCGAGGTCCGGGTTCTTCAGCCGGTCGCGGCCGAGGATCAGCATCGTCAGCTCGGCGAGGTAGTCGCCGGTCAGGACGTCCAGCGGGCCGCCGGTCAGCATCTCCCGCACCGCGCCCAGCCGGTCGCCGTAGAAACCCGAGGCGTTGCCGATGCGCAGGGGACGCCGGGCGCTCACCGCGTCCCCCGGGGCGCACGGCCCGGGCCCGCCGGACCGGCGAAGGCCTGGGCGATGTCCAGCCAGCGGTCGGCGTCGGGACCCGCGGCGGTGAGCCCGAGGTCGGCGCGGTGGGCGCGCTGGGTGACCAGCAGGCAGAAGTCCAGCGCCGGCCCCGTGATCCGCTGCCCCGCGTCCTCGGGCCCGTACGCCCACACCCCCGCCCCGTCCGGAGCGGTCAGTTCCACCCGGAACTCCCCGTCCGGAACGGCCAGTCCGCGGACGGCGTACGCGTAGTCCCGCGCCCGGATCCCGATCCGCGCGACGTGCCGCAGCCGGGCGGTCGGGGCCCGGCGCACACCGAGCGCGTCGGCGACGTCCTGGCCGTGGGCCCAGGTCTCCATCAGCCGGGCACTGGCCATCGAGGCGGCCTTCATCGGCGGCCCGTACCAGGGGAACCGGGCGTCGGGCGAGGCGGCGGCCAGAGCCCGGTCCAGCGCCTCCCGCCCGGCCCGCCACCGCGCCAGCAGCTCGGCCGGCGCCAGCCTGGCCCCCTCCTCCGCGCCCTCGTCGACGAACGACTCCGGCGCCTTGAGGGCCGCCTCGACCTCCCGAGCGAACCCCTCGGCGTCGGTGAGGGCGAGCAGCGCGGCCCGGTCGGTCCAGTGCAGGTGCGCGATCTGATGGGCGACGCCCCACCCCTCGGCGGGCGTCGGCCGCGCCCAGTCGGACTCTGCCAACCCCCCTACCAGGGCGTCGAGTTCACGGCCCTCCTCGCGGAGATCGGCGAAGACGGCGACGACGGACGGCTCGGGCACGGCGTGCTCCCCTCTCGGCGTGAGGGGAAGCCTGGCAGTCACCCGAGAAACAATCAAGCACGCTTGCATGATTTTCATTCGATCCCGCAGGATTCCCGCCACCACCCAACCGGAGCCCACAGGACGGCACTTGAGCCCACCGTCCTCTTCCCCGAGGCCCACGGGCCCGCCGCCACCCCCACCCCACGGCCGATTCCGGCCGTACGGCCCCCGGCCCCCGGGCACACCCCGCGCACCACGCCGATACTGAGTGCGCCGCCCGTACCACCGGAGCAGAAGCAGCGCCGCCGCCCCCCGCATCCGCACACGTCCCTGCCGCGCGACGCAGAGTCGACGACATGACGACATGACGAGACGACGAAATGTCGAGATGACGAGATGACGAGGATGATCCGACGTGCACCCTGCCGCCCACTCCCTGTACCCCGAACTCGACGCGACCGCGCTCACCGCCTTCGCCGCCGCCCTCGAAACCGGTGAGACCGCCGGTCTGCCGCCCGCACGCGCCGCCGAGGCCACGGCCGTCCGGGCCGCCACCGTCTTCAGCCGGGGCAAGGTGACCGGCGCCGACGGGGACCTCCTCGACGCCGCGCTCTGGCGGCACACCGGATCCGGACCGCGGCCGGTGGTCGTGATGCCCGCGCCGTGGAGCGACCTGGGCTGGCCCGCGTACGCCGTCCAGGCCTCCCGGTTCGCGGTCCGCGGCTACGACGTCCTCGCCTACAGCCCGCGCGGGTTCGCCGCCTCCGAGGGCCACGCCGACTGCGCCGGACCGCTCGACGTCACCGACGGCCGGCACGCCCTGGACCACCTCCTGGAACGCGCCGCCGGACCCGTCACCCGGATCGGCTTCCTCGGCGTCTCCTACGGCGCCGGCATCGCCCAGCTCGTCGCCGCGCACGACGCCCGGGTGGACGCGGTGGCCGCGCTCAGCGGCTGGGGCGACCTCGGGGAGGTGCTCCGCGAGAACGGCACCCGCCGCACCGCCGCCGTCCACGCCCTCCTCACCGCCTCCCCCCGGGCCCGGCTGAGCCGGCCGACGGAGCGCGCCCTGGAGGACGTCCTCGCCGGCCGCGACCTCCGGGAGGCCCTGGCGTGGGCGGAGCAGCGCTCACCGTTCACGCACGTCAAGGAGCTGGGCCGGCGACGGGTGCCCGTCTTCTGCGCGCAGGCCTGGCACGACACCCTCTTCCCGGCCGGCCAGGTGCTGCGGACGTTCCGGGAGCTGACCGGCCCCAAACGCGTCGACCTGTCCATCGGCGACCACTGCGGCCCCGAGATGACCGGCCTGCCCGGACTGCCGAACCGGATCTGGACGGACGCCCTGCGCTGGTTCGACCACCACCTCGCCGGCGTCGACAACGGCATCGACGGGGAGGGGGAGGTCCTCTCCGAGGTGATGTGGACCCGCGCCCTCGAACCCTCCCCCGCCTGGCCCCTCCCCACCCGCCGCGTCCGCCGCCTGCACCTCACCGGCACCGGCGAACTGGCCGACGCACCCGACCCGGGCTGGGCGGCGGTCGTGCTGTGCGGGGTCGGGACACCGGTCACCGTCGCCGACACCGTCGCCCGCTCCGGGTCCGCCGAACTGGAGGGCCGGCCGAAGCGCTACCCGGACGCGGCCGCCGTGGACCGCACCGCGACGGCCGTCTGGACCGCCGCCCCGGCGGCGGACACCACCCGCCTGCGCGGCACCCCGCGCCTGCGCGTCACCTACCGGGCGGCGAACTCCGGCTCCACCGTCGTCGCGTACCTCCTGGACCTCGCCCCGGACGGCTCGGCCCGCCTGATCACCCACGCCCCGTTCAGCGACCTGGACGCCCCGCCGGACAGCCTGATCACCGCGGACGTCGACCTCCACCCGACGGCGTACGACCTCCCGCCGGGCCACCGCCCGATGCTGGCCCTCACCCCCCGCGACCCCTTCTACGCGGACGCCAACCTCCCGAGGGCCACCCTGTCGTTCACGTCACCGGAGCCGACGCCGTCGTACGTGGAGCTGCCGGTGGGGTGAGGAGGGCGCTGTACGACGGCACGGGGGGCGGGGTCGGGGGTGGGCGGGGTCCCGGCGGGGCGGTCTCAGGGAGGGTTGGGGCTTTCCCGTCAGTCTCATCGTCCTTCCGCGTCGGGCCGCCCTGTCAAGGGCGCTCCTTCGTCGCGTCGCTGCGCGATGGCCTTCGGCCACCCTTGACAGACCGTCCCGCCACGGAAAAACGAAGACTGCCGGGAAACCCCCAAAGAAACGGGACGGTGGATTGGTTGGCATGCGGCGGACTCAGGGACCAGGCGAGGTGGTCGGGGGCCGGCAGACCGGGCATCCGGCCCCCTCGCGAGCGCAAGCGGGGACGACCCACGCATCAGATCGCTACGCGCTCCTCCCGGCTTAGCGTCCGCCGCCCGTCTGGGGCCGCTACCCGCACGAAAGGACGATGAGAGCGTCATCCGGGACGGTGGGGCGCAGCAGATCGCTACGCGCTTCTCCCATTCCGGCGCCCGGCGGCCGACTTGGGCTGGTCGTAGGCGGGGACGATGTTGTCGACGGCGGTGGTGAACTCGCGGCCGGATGCGCCCCGGATGTAGGCGAGTTCCATCCAACGTTCGTACGTGGCGCAGTCCGAGACGTTCTCGTTGACGACGGCCATCAGTACGCCCTCGGCGCCGGAGGCGACGTCTCGGACACGGCGGCGCAGGAGGCGGTGGGGGACGTACTCGTACTGCTCACTCATCGGTCGTGACCTCGAAGGTGTCGAGGAAGCGCTCCCAACCGGCGAGCGCGCGGTCCAGGAGATCGGCACCGGGGTCGCCGGGGGCCTTCACCCTGGGCAAGGGGTCGGTCGAGCCGCAATCCCGATCGACGTCGGACGTTCCCATGTCTGCACCCTTCCGTCGGTTCGGCAACCAAGTCGTTTGCCGCAACACCCAGGAAAGCCGTCCAAGTAGCGGACCTCCACGGCACCCATGCGGCAGGCTTGAGGCAGATCCGTGCACGGCTCAGGGGCACAAGAAGAGGTCGTATGGGACTGTCGGAACGGCGCAGGACCCTGGGCTACAGTCAGGAGAAATTGGCCGAGTTGCTCGGCGTGGACCGTACAACGGTCGGACGCTGGGAGAGAGGCGAGATCTCGCCGCAGCCATGTCGGCGACCAGCCTTGGCAAACACCCTGGACATCAGCTTTCAAGAGCTGGAAACCCTCCTGCCGACGTCACGAGCCGTGGAGCGAGGGGCCGGACGGCCGAAGTCCAGCGACCATGCGAGCGCGGGAGACCCCGACGAGATGATCCGCCGTGAATTTCTCCGCATACTCGCCATCAGCGGCGCGCTGACCGCCTTTCCCCCCGGCGAGGCGGAGGCGCTGGCCGACGGCGTGCACAGAGGCAACCCGGCGGACTTCGCCCGGATGAACAACCACCTTTGGCAGGTCTACCAACGCGCGCGAACCAAGGGCACGGTCTACCCCGTGGTTCGGGACCAGCTGGCAACTCTGCAGGAGGCCATGTCCGCTGCACGGGCGGGGAGCTCGCTCCCGCTCCTCAACGCAGCGGCCGACCTCTTCCAACTGGCCGGCGAAGTGGCCTTCGATGCCAACCGGTACGGGAACGCGGCAGCCTCCTACGCCTTGGCCGCCTCCGTGAGCAAGGAAGCCGGCGCATACGACCTGTGGGCCTGCGCACTCGTGCGTCACGCCTACCTGGACGTGTCCGAGCAGCGGTATCGCGAGGCGGCCGAGGTGCTGCGCGCTGCGGAACGTGTCGCGGATCGGGGCGACAGCGCCGTGTCCACACGGCACTGGGTCGCCTCGGTGCAGGCGGAGGTACTGGCAGGCATGGGGGACTTGGCCGGATGCGAGAAGGCCCTTGCCCGGGCAGAGGAAGTTCACCATCTTGCCGAAGGAAGCTCGAATGGCGGCTGGCTCCGTTTCGACGGCACACGGCTGACCGAGGAGCGCGGCGCCCGATATGTACAGCTAGGACGCTTCGATCTGGCAGAGGATGCGCTCCAGAATGCCCTGGGCCAGAAGGCGCTGGCCTTCGGGCATTCGTATCGCCGAAGGGGAGCCGTACTGGCCGACCTGGCGGTGATCGGGGCCAAGCGCCGAGACCCCGAGCAGGTCCTGACCTATGCCCGTGAGGCATTGGATCTGGCGCGAGCCTCATCGTCGGGCTACATCCTCCGTAGACTCCGGAGCCTGTGCGACGAGTTCGGCCCGCTGAGTCGAGATCACCGCGTTGCGGAGCTGGGGGCGGAGATCGCCGCGCTCAGTTCATCGTGACGAGAGGGGTTGGTATGTCGCAGACCGAAGGCGCACGACTGTTCCGGGAAGCCTGGATCGCGGGAGTGCAGCAGCACTTCCCCGGTGAACCGAAGGCCGGGTATGTGACCCCATGGGCGGACACGCCGGAGTGGGAGCGCGAGGCGGCAGGTGCCGTGTACGCGCAGGTGCGCCACTTCGTCGAGATCAGCGGTGGAAAGACCGACCGGCTCTCCCGCGAACAGAAGGGCCGGTTCGTCGCCACCTGCTGGACCGCCCAGATGTTCAAGCACTTCGACGCCCCGAAGCCGGGCTACGTGGCCGACTGGCCCGAGCTGCCGTCCTGGCAGCAAGAGACCGACGCGGACATCTTCGAGACCATCGAGAAGTCCCTCACCTGAGCGCATGCCCCTCTATGCCTCTCTGACTGGCATTTCTTGCGGGCAGCGGCCCCGGACGGCCGCCGGACGCTGAGAAATGAGGAGCGCGTAGCGATCTGACGCGTGGGTCGTCCCCGATTGCGCTCGTGAGGGGGCCGGATGCCCGGTCAGGCGGCCCCCGACGACCTCGCCTGCTCCCTGACACGGCCGGATGTCTCAGGTACATCCGTCCCGTTTCTTTGGGGGTTTCCCGGCAGTCTTCGTTTTTCCGTGGCGGGACGGCCTGTCAAGGGTGGCCGAAGGCCATCGCGTAGCGACGCGACCGAAGGGAGCGCCCTTGACAGGCCGGCCCGACACGGAAGGACGATGAGACTGACGGGAAAGCCCCAACCCCTCCCTGAGACCGCTCAAGGGGGCCCCGCCCACCCCCGGCCCCGCCCCGCCCCTCCCCTCAGCCCCGCTGGGCCCGTACCGCGCCCATGCTGGCCGCGATGACCAGGGCGATCGCCGAGGCGTCCAGCAGGGACATGGACTGGTGGAGGACCAGGAGGCCGGCCGTGGCGGCGATGGCCGGTTCCAGGCTCATCAGGATCGCGAACGTCGGGGCCGGGAGGCGGCGGAGGGCGAGGAGTTCCAGGGTGTAGGGGAGTACCGAGGAGAGGACCGCCACGCCGAGGCCCAGGGCCAGGGTGCTCGGGACCAGGAGGGCGGAGCCCGCCTGGGCCACGCCCAGGGGGAGGGAGAGGACCGCCGCCACCGCCATCGCCAGGGCCAGGCCGTCCGCCTGGGGGAAGCGGCGGCCGGTGCGGGCGCTGAAGACGATGTACGCCGCCCACATCGCGCCGGCGCCCAACGCGAAGGCCGCGCCGAGCGGGTCCAGGGAGCCGAAGCCGAGGCCTCCGCCGCCGTGGCCGGAGAGGAGGACGACGCCGCCCAGGGCCAGGGCCGCCCACAGGAGGTTCACCAGGCGGCGGGAGACGACGACCGAGAGGGCCAGCGGGCCGAGCACCTCCAGGGTGACCGCCGGGCCGAGGGGGATGCGGTCGATGGACTGGTAGAAGAGGCCGTTCATGCCCGCCATGGCCACGCCGAAGGCGACGACGGTGCCCCAGTCGGCGCGCGTGTAGCCCCGTACCTTGGGCCGGCAGACGGCCAGGAGCACCAGCGCGGCGGCCGCGAGGCGCAGCGTGACCACGCCGGCCGCGCCCGCCCTGGGCATGATCATGACCGCGAGGGCGGCGCCGAACTGCACCGAGACGCCGGCCGCGACGACGAGTGCCACCGGGCCGAAGCGCCCGCCGCCCCGCGGGACACGGGCGGGGACGCGGGCGGAGGCGGGGGCGGCGGCGGAGGTGGAGGGCCGTGCGGGGGTGGGGGTGGTCGCGGGGGACGGGGAGAGTGCGGGCATTTCTCCAGATTAAGGGGTAGGTAAGGGTCGTGCCTGCGTGTGCTGGCTTACATCGGGTCCGGCGGAAGGGCTTCCGCGAGGAGCTCCGCCAGGTGGCGGGCGCGGTGGCCGGAGAGCTGGGCGATCTGGGTGCGGCAGGAGAAGCCGTCCGCCAGGACGGCGGTGTCGGGGGTGGCGGCGCGCAGGGACGGCAGGAGCTGTTCTTCCGCGCAGGCGACGGAGACGGCGTGGTGGCCCGGCTCGAAGCCGAAGTTGCCCGCGAGGCCGCAGCAGCCGCCGCTGAGCTCGCCGGTGAGGCCGGCGCGTTCGCGCAGCCGCCGGTCGGCGGTGTCGCCGAGGACGGCGTGCTGGTGGCAGTGGGTCTGCCCGGCGACGGGCCGGTCCAGGCGGGGCGGGGTCCAGTGGGGGGCGTGCTCCTCCAGGGTTTCGGCGAGGGTGCGGACCGCCGCGGCGAGGCGGTGGGCGCGGGGGTCGTCGGGGAGGAGGGCGGGGAGGTCGGTGCGGAGGGCGGCGGCGCAGCTGGGTTCCAGGACGAGGACGACGCCCTCCACCTCGCCGAGGGTGTCGAGGGTGCGGCGCAGGACCTTGCGGGCGGTGGTGAGGCGGCCGGTGGAGATGTAGGTGAGGGCGCAGCAGGGGTGGCCGCCGGCGGGGAGGGTGGTGGGGAGGCCTGCGGCGGCCAGCACACGGAGGGCCGCGCGGGCCGTTTCGGGGGTGAGGTGGTTGGTGAAGGTGTCCGGGAAGAGGGTGACCCGGGGCGGGGGCGGGCTGCCCTGCGGGCGGCTTGCCCCGCCCCGCCCCTGCCCGTGGTGTCCCTCGGCGGACGTCGGGCGGGACCGCCACCACCGCCGGAACGGCGTCCCCGCCACCTGCGGCAGCGGCCGTTCCCGGGTCAGCCCCGGTACCCGCAGGAGCCGGCCGGCCGCGTTGGCCGGGCGGGCCGCCCTGAGGGCGGCGATCAGCCGGAGCCAGGTCGGCAGGCCGCCCAGGAGGTAGTGGGACAGGGGGCGCGGGCGGCCGCGCCAGTGGTGGTCGAGGAACTGGGACTTGTACGTGGCCATGTCCACCCCGACCGGGCAGTCGCTGAGGCAGCCCTTGCAGCCCAGGCACAGGTCGAGTGCCTCGGCCACCTCCGGCGAGCGCCACCCGTCGCGGACGATCTCCCCGGCGAGCATCTCGTGGAGGAGCCGGGCGCGGCCGCGCGTGGAGTGCCTCTCCTCGCCCGTGGCCCGGTACGACGGGCACATCACGCCGGGCCCGCCCGTCTCGCGCGTGCGGCACTTCGCGACGCCGACGCAGCGGGCGACCCCGTCGCCGAAGGGGGTCGGGGGCAGGACCGCGAAGCGGAGGTTCTCGTCGAGCCTCGCGGGGCGGACCAGTACGCCGGGGTTCATGCCGCCCGCTGGGTCCCACACGTCCTTGTACGCCGCGAAGAGGCCGATCACCTCCGGCGGGTACATGCGCGGCAGCAGCTCCGCCCGGGCCTGGCCGTCGCCGTGTTCCCCCGACAGGGAGCCCCCGTGGGCGACGACCAGGTCGGCGAGGTCGCCGGAGAAGGCACGGAAGCGGGACACGCCCGCGGCGGAGGCCAGGTCGAAGTCGATGCGGACGTGGACGCAGCCCTCGCCGAAGTGCCCGTACGGGGTGCCGCGCAGCCCGTGCGCGGCGAGCAGGGCGCGGAACGCCCGCAGGTAGGCGCCCAGCCGGGCCGGGGGGACGGCGCAGTCCTCCCAGCCGGGCCAGGCCATGCTCCCGTCGGGCATCCGGGTCGCGGTGCCGGCGGCGTCCTCGCGCAGCCGCCACAGGGCCCGCTGCCCCGCCGGGTCCGCGACGACCAGGGCGTCGAGGGCGTCGGCGGCCCGTACGAGGGCGCGCGCGGCCCCCTCGTCCCGGGTCTCGACGAACAGCCAGGCCCCGCCGCGGGGCAGTCCGGCGGCGCCGCGGACCAGGTCCCGGGCCATGCCCTCCACCGTGAGCGGCCCGTACGGCAGCAGCCCGGCGGCGGCGTCGGCAGCGGCGCTCTCGTCGGGGTAGCCGAGCACCGCGAGGGCGGGGGCGGGCGGGAGTTCCACGAGGCGCACCACCGCCTCGGTGACCACCCCGAGGGTGCCCTCGCTGCCGCAGAAGGCGCGGGCGAGGCGGGTTCCGCGTTCGGGGAGGAGGGCGTCCAGGCCGCCGTAGCCGGAGATGCGCCGGGAGAAGCCGGGGCCCAGTCCCGTCCGCAGGACCGCGAGGTTCCCGTCGACCAGTTCCCGCAGGCCCGGCGGGGCTCCCGTCCAGCCGTCGGCGAGGCGGTGGGCGGCGCCGCCGTACGCGGTCACCGCCAGCTCGGCCACGTTGTCGGCGGTGGTGCCCCAGGCCACGGAGTGGGCTCCGCAGGCGTTGTTGCCGATCATGCCGCCGAGGGTGCAGCGGGAGTGCGTGGACGGGTCGGGGCCGAAGGTCAGCCCGTACGGGCGCACCGCCTCCCGGAGCCGGTCGAGGACGAGACCGGGCTGGACGACGGCGGTGCGGGCGGCCGGGTCGACCGACACCAAGGCGTCCATGTGCCGGGTGAGGTCGAGGACCACCCCGGTGCCGGTCGCCTGCCCGGCGATGGAGGTGCCGCCGCCGCGCGGGACGACGGGGACGCCGGCCTCGGCGCACACCCGCAGCGCCGCCGCCACGTCCTCGGCGTCGCGCGGGGCGACGACGCCGACCGGTACGCGCCGGTAGTTGGAGGCGTCCATGGTCATCAGGGCGCGTGCGGCGGCGCCGAAGTCCACCTCCCCGCGCAGCTCGGCCCGCAGGGTCCGTTCGAGTTCGCCTGGAGACGTCACGGACACACCCTCCCATCCCCCGCGTATCACCCGCCCGTGTCTCACCGGGTGGACGCGCTTCCGACGCCCGGTCCGGGACCCGATACGCTCCGCTCGTGGCTGAGATCCAGATTCCCGCTGACATCAAGCCCGCCGACGGACGCTTCGGCGCGGGCCCCTCCAAGGTGCGGACCGAGGCGCTGGACGCCCTCGCCGCCACCGGTAACTCCCTGCTCGGTACCTCCCACCGCCAGGCCCCGGTCAAGAACCTGGTCGGCTCGGTGCGCCAGGGCCTCCGGGACCTCTTCTCCCTCCCCGAGGGCTACGAGGTGATCCTGGGCAACGGCGGCTCCACCGCCTTCTGGGACATCGCGACCGCCGGTCTCATCGAGCGGAAGTCCCAGCACCTGACCTTCGGCGAGTTCTCGTCCAAGTTCGCCAAGGCCGCGAAGCTCGCGCCGTGGCTGGACGAGCCGTCCGTCATCTCCTCCGAGCCGGGCACGCACCCCGAGCCGGTGGCGGAGGCGGGTGTGGACGTGTACGCGTACACGCACAACGAGACCTCGACGGGTGTCGCGGCGCCGGTCAAGCGCGTCGCGGGCGCCGACGCCGGTTCGCTGGTGCTGGTGGACGCGACCTCGGGTGCGGGCGGTCTGCCCGTGGACATCACCGAGACCGACGTCTACTACTTCGCGCCGCAGAAGTCCTTCGCCTCGGACGGCGGCCTGTGGCTGGCCGCGTTCTCCCCGGCCGCCCTGGAGCGCGCCGCGCGCGTGCACGCGTCGGGCCGGCACATCCCCGAGTTCTTCTCGCTGCCGACGGCGATCGACAACTCGCTGAAGAACCAGACGTACAACACCCCGGCTCTGGCCACCCTGTTCCTGCTGGACCAGCAGCTGGAGTGGATGAACGGCCAGGGCGGCCTGGAGTTCACCACCTCCCGTACGGCGGCCAGCGCGGCCCACCTGTACGGCTGGGCGGAGGCGTCGAAGTACGCGAGCCCGTTCGTGCAGGACGCCGACAAGCGCTCGGCGGTCATCGGCACGATCGACTTCGACGACGAGATCGACGCGGCGGCGGTGGCGAAGGTGCTGCGCGCCAACGGCGTCGTGGACACCGAGCCGTACCGCAAGCTCGGCCGCAACCAGCTCCGCGTCGCGATGTTCCCGGCGATCGACCCGGCGGACGTGCAGGCGCTGACGGCGTGCGTCGACTACGTGATCGAGCGCCTCTGACCGTGGTCCGCGTCCGCTGACGCGCGGGGAGCCCCCGGTGCCGTTCCGGCGCCGGGGGCTCCTGCCGTTCCAGGTTCCGGGGCTCCGTTCCAGGGGCCCGGGCGCCGGGACCTTGGTCCCAAAAATCAGGGCAAAGAGCATGCAAACGGACCTCCTCCATCCGCCCTGCCGCCTGCATGTTCCCGGCGCGGGACCTTCGGCAGGGGGCCCGCCGGGGGCGGGAGGCGGGCGCAACCGAGCCGGTGGAATGTCCCTCATGTCTGGTGTGCCGGGAAAAATCCCGGCCGCCCGTTCAGGAGGAGATCCCATGCGCAAGGCACGCACCGTACGCACCCTCTCGGCGATAGCCCTCGCCTCCACGCTGGCCGTCGCCGGCGGCGCCGCCACCACCGCCTTCGCCGCCGAGAGCGGCCCGTCCCCCTCCCCGTCCGCGAGCACCCCCGCCGCCAAGGCGTCCGTGACGGTCCCGAGCTCCGCCGTGAAGCCCGGCGACGCGATCAGCGTCACGGTGACCGCCCCCGCCGGATCGAAGAGCCTGGCCGTGTCCTCGTCCGCGCTCGGCGCCGTCAGGCTCAGCCCCGGCCAGGACGGCACCTGGACCGCCACCGCCACCGTCGCCCACGTCAAGGACGGCGGCTACGGTGTCGCCCTCACCGGCTCCGCCCCCGACGGCGCCAAGCTCCGGGCCACCACGCAGCTGACCGTCAAGGCCGGCTCCCCCCAGCCCGAGCCGACCCCCGCGCCCTCCGCCCTCCGGCTGTCCACCGACTTCGGACGGCCCGGCGACAAGGTCGTCATCACCGTGAAGAGCTCCGAGAAGGAGGCGTACGTGAAGTCCGCCGCCTTCGCCGGCGGCAAGAAGTTCGACACCGTGAAGTTCTCCGTCGAGGCCAAGGCCGGCCCCGGCGCCAAGCCCCTCCGGCCCCTGACCCCCGGCGAGCACAGGACGCCCAAGGGCTCCGTCAACACCGGCCAGGCCCCCGCCGGTGCCTGAGCCCGCCCCCGCCCGCGGCCAGGGCGGCCGCGCCCGCCGCGCCGCCGCCCTGGCCGGGGCCGCCGCCCTGGCCGCCGCCCTCGGCACGGGCTGCGCCGCCGGCGACGACGCCTCCGGGAACGAGGCCGCCCCCGCCGCCGTCTCCGCCCTCCCGCCCTCCGTCCCGGACCGCGTCTCCATCCCCTCCCTGCACATCGACGCCCCCCTCGACGCCGTCGGCCTCGACCCCCAAGGCGTCATGCGCGCACCCGACTTCGCCAGACCCCAGGACGCCGCCTGGTACCGGGAGGGCCCCACCCCCGGCGAACCCGGCGCCGCCGCGATCGTCGGGCACATGGACACCCCGCAGGCGCCCCGGGCCGTCTTCTTCCGCCTCAAGGACATCGCCCGGGGCGGGGAGATCGACGTCCACCGCACCGACGGCACCACCGCCGTCTTCACCGTCGACGCCGTGGACACCTTCAAGAAGGACGCCTTCCCCACCTCCCGGGTCTACGGGGACACCCACGGCAAGGCCGAACTCCGCCTCATCACCTGCGGCGGCGCCCTCACCGCGGACCGCCACTGGGACTCCGACGTCGTCGTGTTCGCCCACCTCACGGCCAAGACGTAGTCGCCCACGCGATACCTTCACAGCAGGACGTGGAGGCAGCACAGCATGGAGGCAGCGGCGTGAACGTGCGAGTGACGGCGGCCCAGAGCGGCCTGGACCCCTTCAGCACCGCCCGGCTGCGGCGGGCGGTGCTCGACGCGTGGGCCGCCGGACCCGCCCGGTTCCGCGAGGACGCCAACGCCGAGGAGGACCTGGCGCTCGGCGGCTACCGCGACCGGCTCGTGGTCGAGCTGGCCCAGAACGCCTCCGACGCCGCCGCCCGCGGCCGCGTCCCCGGCCGGCTGCGGCTCACCCTGCACCCCGCCGTCCCCGGCGAGGGCGGCCACGGCGTGCTCGCCGTCGCCAACACCGGTGCCCCGCTCGACGCGACGGGCGTCGAGTCGCTCAGCACCCTGCGCGCCTCCGCCAAGCGCGAGGGCGCCTCCGCCGCCGACACCGTCGGCCGGTTCGGCGTCGGCTTCGCCGCCGTCCTCGCCGTCTCCGACGAGCCCGCCGTCCTCGGCCGGCACGGCGGGGTGCGCTGGTCCCTCGCCGAAGCCCGCGAAATGGCCCGCGAGGCCGCCCACTTCAGCCCCGGCCTCGGCGACGAACTCCGCCGCCGCGACGGCCACGTCCCGCTCCTGCGCCTGCCGCTGCCCGCCGAGGGCACCGCCCCCGACGGCTACGACACCGTCGTCGTCCTCCCGTTGCGCGACGCCGCCGCCGAAGCCCTCGCCGAACGCCTCCTGCACGAAGTCGACGACGCCCTCCTCCTCACCCTCCCCGGGCTGACCGAAGTCGTCGTGGACACCCCCGCCGGCGGCACCCGCACCCTCTACCGGCACACCGACGGCCCCTACACCGTCATCGAGGACTCCGCCTCCGGCACCCACCGCTGGCGCACCGTCCGCCGCACCGGCCCCATCGAGCGCGAACTCCTCGCCGACCGGCCCGTCGAGGAGCGGCTGCGGCCCACCTGGAGCGTCACCTGGGCCGTCCCCGTCGACTCCGACGGCGCACCCGGAAGCCCCCGCACCGCGCCCGTCGTCCACGCCCCCACCCCCACCGACGAACCCCTCGGCATCCCGGCCCTGCTCATCGCCTCCCTGCCGATGGACACCTCCCGCCGCCACCACGCGCCCGGCCCGCTGGCCGAGTTCCTCGTGGAGCGCGCCGCCGACGCCTACGCCGAACTCCTCGCCGCCTGGGACCCGGTGACCCCCGCCCTCGTGGACCTCGTCCCCGGCCCCCTCGGCAAGGGCGAGCTCGACGGAGCCCTGCGCGCCGCCGTCCTGCGGCGGCTCCCGCGCACCGGCTTCCTCGCCCCCGCCGCCCCGTCCGAGGAGCTCACCCGGCTGCGCCCCTTCGAGGCCGAGGTGGTCGAGGGCGCCGGAGCCGACACCGTACGGGTCCTCGCGGAGGTCCTCCCCACCCTGCTGCCCGCCGGGCTGGAGCGCCGGCCCGAGCTGCGCACCCTGGGCGTGGGCCGGCTCCCGCTCGGCGAGGCCATCGAGCGGATCGCCGGCATCGAGCGCACCCCGCAGTGGTGGCACGACCTCTACGACACCCTGGCCGGCGTCGACCCGGACCGGCTCTCGGGCCTGCCCGTCCCCCTCGCCGACGGCCGTACCGCCATCGGCCCGCGCCACATCCTGCTGCCCGGCACGGACACCCCGGCGGACCTGGCCCGCCTCGGCCTGAAGGTGGCCCACCCGGACGCCGCGCACCTGCTGCTGGAGAAGCTGGGCGCCCTCCCCGCCACCGCCCGCGCCGTCCTGACCACCCCGCAGATCCGGGCCGCGGTGGCCGGCTCGCTGGACGCGGGCGAGATCTGGGACGAGGACTCCGACACCCCCGACGCCGACGAGCTCGCCGAGATCGTCCTGACCCTGGTCCGCGACGCCGGCCTGGCCCCCGGCGACGAACCCTGGCTGGGTGCGCTGGCCCTGCCCGACGAGGACGGCGAACCGACCCCGGCCGGGGAACTCCTCCTCGCCGGCAGCCCGCTCGCCTCCGTCGTCCGCGAGGACGAGATCCCGTACCTGGACCCGGAACTCGCCGCCCGCTGGGACGCCGACACCCTGGCCGCCTGCGGGGTGCTGACCACCTTCCAGCTGGTGCGCGCCACCGACGTCGTCCTCGACCCCGACGAGCTGGAGCCCCGCGAGGGCGACTACGCCGAACCCGACGACGCCGGACTGCTCGACGCCGTCGACGTGTGGTGCGAGGACATCCTCGACCAGCTCCCCGACTCCCCCGTGCCGCCGGTCGCCACCGAACTGGTCGCCGTACGGGACCTCGACCTCGTCGACGACGACCGCTGGCCCCAGGCCCTGGCGATGCTCGCCCAGCCCCCGCTGCGCGACGCCCTCACCCAGCCGGTGCGGGTCCTGCTCCCCGACGGCACGACGCAGTCGGTACGCCCGTACACCGCCTGGTGGCTGCGCGACCACCCGGTGCTCGACGGCCGCCGCCCGGCGGGGCTGCGCGCGGCGGGCGGCGACCCGCTGCTGGCGGGCCTGTACACCCCGGCGGACGCGACGGGCTTCGAGGACGAGCAGGTGCTGCGGGCCCTGGGCGTGCGCACCACGGTGCGGGCCCTGCTGGAGGAGCCGGGCGGAGCGGCCGAGCTGCTGGGCCGCCTCGCCGACCCCGACCGCGAGGTGTCGGGCCGGCAGCTGCACGGGCTGTACGGGGCGCTGGCCGACCTGGACCCGGAGCAGGTGACGCTCCCGGACGAGCTGCGGGCGGTGGTGGACGGGGAGGTGGTCGTGGTGGACGCGGCCGAGGCGGTCGTCTGCGACGCCCCCGACCTGCTGCCCCTGACGGAGGGCCTGCCGCTGCTGCCGGTGGCCCCCGCCCGGGCGGCGGACCTGGCGGAGCTGTTCCAGGTGCGGCGGCTGTCGGAGACGGTCCCGGCGGAGGTGACGACGCCGGGCGAGGTCCACGAGGTCCCGGACCCGGTACGGGTGCTGCTGGGCCCGGCCACCCCGGAGACGTACGTGGAGCACGAGGAGCTGGTGGCGGGCGGCACCGAGCTGGACTGGCGGCTCACCCCGGACGGGGTGCTGCACGCGGCCACCCTGGAGGGCGTGGCGGCGGGCCTGGCCTGGGCGGCGTCCCAGTGGCCCCGCCGCTTCGAGGTCGCGGCCCTCCTGGAGGACCCGTCCCGCACGGCGGAACTCGCGCGGGACAGGTGGTTCGACTAGGCAACCCCCCAGGGACGGCCCCGGCCTACGCCGCCGGGGCCAGCTCGCGCTGCGGGGTCGCCGGGACGAACGTGAGCCCGTGGCGGCCGACGCGCAGGCGCAGGTTGCCGACGCGGCGCAGGATCAGGCCCACGGCCACCGCGGCCGCCAGGGAGACCAGGCCGCCCGCGGCCATGCCCAGCCGGGCGCCGTAGGTGTCGGTGATCCACCCGACCAGCGGGGCCCCGACGGGGGTGCCTCCGGTGAACACCATCATGTACAGGGCCATGACCCGGCCCCGCATCTCGGGGTCGGTGGCCATCTGGACGCTGGAGTTCGCCACCACGTTGACCGTCAGCCCGAACATCCCGACGGGCACGAGCAGCGCCGCGAACAGCCAGAAGCCGGGTGCGAACGCCGTCACCAGCAGCAGGACGGAGAACAGCACCGCCGCCGTCACCAGCAGCCGCAGCCGGGTGTTGCCGCGGCGGGCGGCGAGCAGGGCGCCGGCCAGGGAACCGGCCGCGATCAGGGTGTTGAACACGCCGTAGGTGCCCGCGTCCCCGTGGAAGACGTCGTCGACGAAGGCCGACAGCCAGATCGGGAAGTTGAAGCCGAAGGTGCCGATGAAGCCGACCAGGACGATCGGCCAGACCAGCTCGGGCCGGCCGGCGACGTAGCGCAGGCCCTCCCGCAGCTGCCCCTTGGCGCGCGGCTGGGTCTCGACCCGGTACAGCTCGCGGGTGCGCATCATCAGCAGCGCGGCGATCGGCGCCGCGAAGGACAGCCCGTTCAGCAGGAAGGCCCAGCCGGAGCCGACGGCGGTGATCAGCACACCGGCGATCGCCGGGCCGACCAGCCGCGCGGACTGGAAGTTCGCGGAGTTCAGGCTGACCGCGTTGGCGACCTGCGCGGGGCCGACCATCTCGGAGACGAAGGTCTGCCGGGCCGGGTTGTCCACGACGGTGACCAGGCCGAGCAGGAACGCGGCGAGGTAGACGTGCCACACCTGGACGTTCCCGGCCAGGGTGAGGGCGGCCAGCGCGACGCCGGTCAGGCCCATCGCGGTCTGGGTGGCGATCAGCAGCGGCCGCTTGGGCAGCCGGTCGGCGAGGACGCCTCCGTAGAGGCCGAACAGCAGCATCGGCAGGAACTGCAGGGCGATGGTCACGCCCACGGCGGACGCGGAGCCGGTCAGGGAGAGGACCAGCCAGTCCTGCGCGATGCGCTGCATCCAGGTGCCCGTGTTCGAGACGACCTGGCCCGCGGCGAAGAGCCGGTAGTTCCGGATCTTCAGTGAGCTGAACATGGAGTTCGAGCGGGTGCCCGGTCCTCTGTTCCCGCTCGGGGTCTGGGGGGTGGGTAGGTGGCCGGGTGCGGAGTTCCCTCCGGTTCCGGTACTCAAAAGCGTTCGCCTCCTGGCGTCGTTCCTAAAGGTGCGCGAGCTTCTCCAGGACGGGGGCGGCGGCGCGGAGCTTGGCCCATTCGTCCTCGGTGAGCTCGGCGGCGAGCCCGGCCAGGAAGGCGTTGCGCTTGCGGCGGCTCTCTTCGAGCATCGCCTCGGCCTCCTCCGTCTGGCTGACCACCTTCTGGCGGCGGTCGTCGGGGTGCGGTTCCAGCCTGACCAGTCCCTTGGCCTCCAGCAACGCGACGATGCGGGTCATCGACGGCGGCTGGACGTGCTCCTTGCGGGCGAGCTCACCGGGGGTGGCCTGGCCGCAGCGGGCGAGGGTGCCGAGGACCGACATCTCGGTCGGGCTCAGCGATTCGTCGACGCGCTGGTGCTTCAGGCGCCGGCCCAGCCGCATCACGGCGGAGCGGAGATCGTTCACGGCGGCAGCGTCGTCGCCATGGGAGAGGTCTGGCATGTACTTAGAATAACTCATTACTCTGGCTAACGAACGCGGGGGCTGACGGACGGCCGGGGAAGGGCCCGGAGACGGGATCCGACCGGATCACTCGTACGGGTGAGTCCGGCGTGAAAAGGGGCGCACGCGCGGACCCTCTGGCCCGACCCTTTCGGCATGGGGACACATGTGCTGAGCATGCGCATAGACGGGGAGCTGCTGGAGCGGCTGAGGCACCATGCCGCCAAACGCGGAATGAGCGTCCAGGACTATGTCGTCCGGACGCTCATTCGCGATGACTTCGACGAGCGGTTCAAGGCCGCCGTCGACGAGACGGAGAAGTTCTACGGGCTTACGTGAGGCCCAGGGCCGGCATCGCGTAGTAGAAGACGAAGACCGCCGCGACGGCGTACATCGCGGCCGGGACGTCGCGGCCCCGGCCCGTCGCCAGGCGCAGCACGCAGAAGCTCACGAAGCCGATGCCGATGCCGTTGGTGATCGAGTAGGTGAACGGCATCATCACCATGGCCATGAAGGCCGGGACGGCGATGGTGAAGTCGCTCCAGTCGATGTCCCGCACCGAGCCGGCCAGGATCAGGAAGCCGACCGCGACGAGGGCGGGGGTGGCGGCCTGCGAGGGGACCATCGTGGCCAGCGGGGTGAGGAAGAGCGAGACCGTGAAGAGGCCGCCGGTGACCACGTTGGCCAGGCCCGTGCGCGCGCCCTCGCCGACGCCCGCGGTGGACTCCACGAAGCAGGTGGTGGCCGAGGACGAGGTGGCGCCGCCGGAGGCGACGGCCAGGCCGTCGATCAGCAGGACCCGGTTGATGCCGGGGAAGGTGCCGTCGGGCTTGGTGAGCTTGGCCTCGTCGCCGACGCCGAGGATGGTGCCCATCGCGTCGAAGAAGCAGGACAGCAGCACGGTGAAGACGAAGAGGATGCCGGTGAGCACCCCGACCTTGCCGAAGCCGCCGAAGAGGCTGACCTGGCCGACGAGCCCGAAGTCGGGCGCCGACACCGGGTTGCCGGGCCACTGCGGGACGGTCAGGCCCCAGGCGAGGTCCGGCAGGCCGGCGATCAGCTGCACCGCGACCGCGACGACGGTCATGGCGACGATGGAGATCAGGATGGCGCCGGGCGTCTTGCGGATCAGCAGCGCGATGGTGAGCAGCACGCCGACGACGAAGATCAGGACGGGCCAGCCGTGCAGGTGGCCGTTGCCGCCGAGCTGGAGCGGGACCGTGGTGTGCGCGGCGTCCGGGATGCGGGTGACGAACCCGGAGTCGACCAGGCCGATCAGCATGATGAACAGGCCGATGCCGATCGCGATGCCCTTGCGCAGGCCGAGCGGGACGGCGTTCATGACCCGCTCGCGCAGACCGGTGGCGACCAGCAGCATCACGACGAAGCCGGCCAGGACCACCATGCCCATGGCGTCGGGCCAGCTCATCCGCGGGGCGAGCTGGAGGGCGACGACGGTGTTCACGCCGAGGCCGGCGGCCAGGGCGATCGGGACGTTTCCGATGACACCCATGAGGAGGGTGGAGAAGGCGGCCGTCAGGACGGTGGCGGTGACCAGCTGGCCTCCGTCGAGCTGGTGCCCGTACATGTCCTTGGCGCTGCCGAGGATGATCGGGTTCAGCACGATGATGTAGGCCATCGCGAAGAAGGTCGCGAAGCCGCCCCGGACCTCGCGGGCCACGGTCGAGCCGCGTTCCGAGATCTTGAAGAAGCGGTCCAGCCCGCTGGTGGGGGCCGCGGCGGGTGCCGAGGTGCTCATGCGGTCCTCAAACTGGGTCGAATTAGTGGTTCCTACGAGGGAATCCGGCCGTAGGCAAACCGTTTCAGTATGAACACATGAACGGATGCCAGTCCATCTGCGCGCGTAGACCCCGAATTCCGCCGCCTAGACTGGTCCGCATGGCGAAGTGGACCCCTACGCACGAGGCGCCCGAGCCCCTGGAGGGGCCGGTTGTCGCCACCATCACCGGCGGCACGATCCTCTGGTTCGCCCTGTTCGTCGTCCAGCTGCCCTTCTACGGCTGGTTCGCCGACCGCGAGCTGCTGTGGTGGCTGTGGACCTGCGCGGCCGGCGGCGGCCTCGGCCTGATCGGCATCTGGTACGTCCGCGGCCGCGACGCCGCGATCAAGGCCCACGCGGCGGAACAGGCCGCGCGGGCGGCGCGGGCCGCCCAGGGCGAGCAGCCGGAGTAGGACCCGCGGGGCCGACCCCGGGAGGATTCCCCTCATCCTGAGGTCGGATCTTCCCGCCTCTCGGCAGGTGGAGGGGCGGAACGCCCTTTACCGTCGAAAACATGACCCAGTGGGCGAGGATCGACCATGACGGGCCCGAGCGGCCCGGCGCCGCCATCGACGCGGGGGCCGAGCTGGACCCCGTCCACCCCGTGAAACCCCCCGCCCCCCGCTTCAAGCCGGGCGGTCTGACCACCGCCGAGGTCGCCGAGCGCGTCGCGCGCGGCGACGTCAACGACGTACCGCTGCGCTCCTCGCGCTCCACCGCCGACATCGTCCGCGCCAACGTCTTCACCCGCTTCAACGCCATCATCGGCGTCCTCTGGGTGATCATGCTGTGCGTCGCGCCCCTCCAGGACACCCTCTTCGGCTTCGTGATCGTCGCCAACACCGGCATCGGCATCATCCAGGAGCTGCGCGCCAAGAAGACCCTCGACGGGCTCGCCGTCATCGGCGAGGCCAAACCCAGCGTGCGCCGCGACGGCACCACCGCCGAGATCTCCACCTCCGAGATCGTCCTGTCCGACGTCATCGAGCTCGGCCCCGGAGACAAGGTCGTCGTCGACGGGACGGTCGGCGAGGCCGACGGCCTGGAGATCGACGAGTCCCTCCTCACCGGCGAGGCCGACCCCGTCCTGAAGAAGCCCGGCGACCAGGTCATGTCCGGGTCCTTCGTCGTCGCCGGCGGCGGCGCCTTCACCGCCACCAAGGTCGGCCGCGAGGCCTACGCCGCGCAGCTCGCCGAGGAGGCCTCCCGCTTCACCCTCGTCCACTCCGAGCTGCGCACGGGCATCTCCACCATCCTCAAGTACGTCACCTGGATGATGGTCCCGACCTCCATCGGCCTGATCATCAGCCAGCTGGTGGTCAAGGGGGACAACGTCAAGGACGCCATCGCCCGCACCGTCGGCGGCATCGTCCCGATGATCCCGGAGGGTCTGGTCCTCCTCACCTCCGTCGCCTTCGCCGTCGGCGTCATCCGGCTCGGCCGCAAGCAGTGCCTGGTCCAGGAGCTGCCGGCCATCGAGGGCCTCGCGCGCGTGGACGTCGTCTGCCTCGACAAGACCGGCACCCTCACCGAGGGCGGCATGGACGTCACCGAGCTGCGCCCGCTCGGCGGCGCGGAGCCGGAGTACGTCAAGAAGGTGCTCGGCGCCCTCGGCGAGTCCGACCCCCGCCCCAACGCGAGCCTCCAGGCCATCATCGACGCCTGCCCCGACAGCGCCGAGTGGCGCTGCACGGAGTCGCTGCCCTTCTCCTCCGCCCGCAAGTACAGCGGAGCCAGCTTCAGCGAGGGCGACGGCGAGAACAACACCTGGCTGCTCGGCGCCCCCGACGTGCTCCTGCCCAGCGGCGACCCGGCGCTGGAGGAGGTCGACGGCCTCAACGCACAGGGGCTGCGGGTCCTGCTGCTGGCCCGCTCGGCCCGCGAGCTCGACGACCCGGCCGTGGCCAGCGGGGTCAGGCCGACCGCCCTCGTCGTCCTCGAACAGCGGCTGCGGCCCGACGCCGCCGACACCCTGCGCTACTTCGACGACCAGGACGTCAAGGCGAAGGTCATCTCCGGCGACAACGCCGTCTCCGTCGGCGCGGTCGCCGGCAAGCTGGGCCTGCCCGGCGCCGCCGGCACCGTCGACGCCCGGCACCTGCCGGCCGAGCGGGACGCGATGGCCGAGGTCCTCGACGGCAACGCCGTCTTCGGCCGGGTCACCCCGCAGCAGAAGCGGGACATGGTCGGCGCCCTCCAGTCCCGCGGGCACACCGTCGCCATGACCGGCGACGGCGTCAACGACGTCCTCGCCCTCAAGGACGCCGACATCGGCGTCTCCATGGGCTCGGGCTCCGAGGCCACGCGGGCGGTCGCCCAGATCGTCCTCCTGAACAACAGCTTCTCCACCCTGCCGTCGGTGGTGGCCGAGGGCCGCCGGGTCATCGGCAACATCACGCGCGTGGCGACCCTGTTCCTCGTCAAGACGGTCTACTCGGTGCTGCTGGCGATCCTGGTGGTCTGCTCCCGGGTGGAGTACCCCTTCCTCCCCCGCCACCTGACCCTGCTGTCCACCCTCACCATCGGCGTCCCCGCGTTCTTCCTGGCACTGGCCCCGAACAAGGAGCGGGCGCGGCCGCACTTCGTCCGACGGGTCATGCGGTACGCGGTCCCCGGCGGGGCGGTCGCGGCGGCCGCCACCTTCGCCTCGTACCTGATCGCCCGGGCCCACTACAGCGGCCCGGACGCGCTGACCTCGCAGACCAGCGCGGCGACGCTGACGCTGTTCCTGACCTCGCTGTGGGTCCTGGCGATCATCGCCCGGCCGTACACGTGGTGGCGGGTGGCGCTGGTGGCGGCGATGGGGGCGGCGTTCCTCGTCGTCCTGGTCGTCCCCTGGCTGCAGCACTTCTTCCAGCTGAAGCTGGAGGGGGTCACGATGCCGTGGATCGCCGTCGCGATCGCCGCCGCGGCGTCGGCCCTCATCGAAGCCGCCTTCCGCTGGGTCGACCGCCGCTTCCCGGCGTAACCCCGGGGGAGGCGGATATCGTCGGGGCATGAGGCTGTTCGCCGCCGTGCTGCCGAGCTCCGAGGCCACCGCCGAGCTGCGGGACGCGGTCCGGGTGGTGCCGCGCACCGAGGACCTCCGCTGGACCGGGGAAGCCGGGTGGCACTTCACCCTCGCCTTCATGGGCGAGGTCCCGGACGACCACCTCCCCGAGCTGCACACCCGCCTCGCCCGGGCGGCGGCCCACACCGCCCCCTTCCCCCTCCGCCTCCACGGCGCCGGCCACTTCGGCCACCGGGCGCTGTGGATCGGCGCCGCCGGCGGGCTCGACGCGCTGCGCCTGCTCGCCGAGCGGGCCGACGCCGCCGCCCGCCGGGCCGGGATCCCGATGGAGCAGCACCGCCGTTACACCCCCCACCTCACCCTCGCCCGCGCCCGCCACGACGGCGTCGACCTGCGGCCCTGTCTCGACGCCCTGGCCGGCTTCGAGGGCACGCCCTGGCAGGTGGACACGCTCAGCCTCGTCCGCAGCGACCTGCCCGTCTCCGGTGTCCCCGGCGAGCAGCCCCGCTACGAGGTCGTCGGCACATGGCCCCTGACCGGCCATTAGCACTATTCGGGCACCTGTGCAGGGTTTTGGGAAAGGCTTTCACATCCGGAGGCAAAGGATCCGCCGAACCCTTGCCGCACCGACCACGGCCCGATGTGATGCGCGAGTCCTGTCGCTGCATGTCAGCAGAGCATCCGAACAACGAGGTCGAACCACACCGTGCGTCAGATATCCCCCGTCGCGACCCTCTTCGCCGTCGCGACCCTTCCGCTCGCGCTGACCGCCTGCTCCGCCACCCCCAAGGCCGCCCCGAGCCCGGCGCCCAAGGCCGCCTCCCCGGCTGCCCCGAAGGCCGCCGACGCGGCCCCGGCCGCCGACGGCCCGAACAAGGGCCTCCTGACGGGCACGCAGCTCAAGGCCGCGCTCGCACCCGCCTCCTTCTTCGCGTCGGGCTACACCGCCGACCCCGCCGACGCCCGCGACACCGGCCCCACCTACCGGCCGCCGGTCACCGCCGACGTCCCCACCCCCGACTGCACCAAGCTCGGCGGGACCGCCTGGACGGAGATCACCGGCATCACCGGCGTCTCGTTCGCGCAGAACGCGTACGTCAACAAGAACACCTCCGAGGAGTACGCCCAGGAGATCGACGTCTACCAGGGCACCACCTCGACGACCGTCCTCGGCGCCCTCGGCATGCTCTCCAAGGCCTGCCCGAGCTACTCCGACGAGGCCACCCACAGCACCGTGACCGTCACCGAGAAGCCCCTCGCCGGCGTCGGCGACGGCGCCTGGGCCATCACCGAGACCAGCCCCGCCTGGCAGGGCGGCACCACCCTGGTCGCCGCGCGGGTCGGCCACTCGGTGGTGACCGTGCTGGTCAGCAGCAGCACCGACAAGGGCCTGGCGGGCGCCACCAAGCTGACGAACCAGCTGGTCGGCAACCTCAAGGGCAAGGCCTGACGGACCGCCGCCCCGGCACCGCCCCCGCCCCGCGAGGGGGCGGCACCGCCGCGCGGGCGCCTCAGGACCCCTGGTAGGTGATCGTCACGTACAGGTACTCGTCCAGCAGCTTGGCCAGCGGCAGCCCCGGCCGGCCCAGCTCGGCGGCCAGCGCGGCCTCGTCCAGGCCGCCGCTCTCCGCGAGCGCGGCCCGCGCCCAGGCCCGGCCGGCCGTCAGGTGCCGGGCGAACGCCGCCTCGTCCCGGGCCCCCCACAGCCGCTGCGCGATCGCCGCGTCCCAGGGCATCACCGTGTCGGGCCGCAGCGCGAACAGCGCCTTGGCGGCGGCCGTCGGACCGAGGCTCCGCCGCCCGACGGGCAGCGCGGCCAGCTCCCCGTACGCGGCGGCCAGCCGGCCGATCTCCCGGTCGGACAGGGCCGCCAGCCGGGTGCCGGGCAGGCCGCCGTGCCGGGACCACCACAGCGCCAGCCCCTCCCCGAACAGGTCGGGCTCGCCCTCGCGCGGGTAGCGGATGCGGCAGCCCCACGCGTTGAGCCAGCGGTGCAGGGCGGCGCGGTGCGCGGCGCCCGACAGGTCGAGCCCGGGCGCGGTGTCCGCGCACAGCGCCAGCCAGCTGCGGTCCACCCCGGGGAACGCGCCGAACACCTCCGCCGCGGCCCGCAGCCGGGCCAGCCCGGGTGCGGGCGGCAGGCCGCCCCCGGCCCCGCCCTCCAGGTGCGCACGGGCCACCTTGGCCGGTACGCACATCCGCCAGGCGTCGGTGACCAGCTCCTCCAGCTCCGCCGCGTCGAGGGCCGCCATCCGCGCCTCCACCCAGTGGTAGCGCATGTCTCCGGCTCCGGGCAGGAAAAACTTCTCCGGCTCGGCGGCGACGAGCGCGGCCCGTTCCTCCTTGGGGAAGGCGAAGCCGAGCTCGGTCTCGTCCCGGGAGAGGGCGAGGTAGACGATCCGGCCTATCCGGAATTTCACCCGGTCGCGGATGAGGTGTTCCTCGGTGCGCGGCAGCGCGAGCGCCAGCCGCCGTACGTCGTCGACTGTGACCATGACGGAAGTCTCGCAGCCCCTGGCACGGGGGCGTACGGCCGTCGCGTTAGTCTCGACGGGTGGATCCGAAGACCAGAAACCGTGTCATGGCCGGTGTGCTCGTGCTGATGTTCGTCGTCGTCGCCGTGGCGGCCGCGGTCGGCCAGTAGCGCCGCCGCGGCCGCCCCGGCCCGCGCCTACCAGGCGAAGGCCTCCGGCGCGGCACCCGGGCCGGGGAAGATCTCGTCCAGTCCGTCCAGGACCTCCTGCGACAGTTCCAGCTCCACCGCCCGCAGCGCGGACGCGAGCTGCTCCCGCGTGCGCGGGCCGACGATCGGGCCGGTGACCCCGGGCCGGGTCAGCAGCCAGGCCAGCGCCGTGTCACCGGGCTCCAGGCCGTGCTTGTCGAGCAGGTCCTCGTACGCCTGCACCTGCGCCCGTACCGCACTGTTGGCGAGCGCGTCCGCGGTACGGCCGGAGGAGCTGCGGCCCGTGCCCCCGCCGGCGGCCTGCTTGCGGATCGCCCCGCCGAGCAGGCCCCCGTGCAGCGGCGACCAGGGGATGACGCCGAGCCCGTACTCCTGCGCGGCCGGGATGACCTCCATCTCGGCGCGGCGCTCGGCGAGGTTGTAGAGGCACTGCTCGCTGACGAGCCCGAGCCGGCCGGAGCGCGCGGCGGTCTCGTTGGCCTGGGCGATCTTCCAGCCGGGGAAGTTGGACGAGCCGGCGTAGAGGATCTTGCCCTGCTGGACCAGGACCTCGACGGCCTGCCAGATCTCCTCGAAGGGGGTCCGCCGGTCGACGTGGTGGAACTGGTAGACGTCGATGTGGTCCGTCTGGAGCCGCTTGAGGCTGGCGTCCACGGCGCGGCGGATGTTGAGGGCGGAGAGCCGGTCGTAGTTGGGCCAGGGCTGCCCCTCGGGGGCCATCGAGCCGTAGACCTTGGTGGCGAGGACCGTCTTGTCGCGGCGGCCGCCGCCCTGGGCGAACCAGGTGCCGATGATCTCCTCGGTGCGGCCCTTGTTCTCACCCCAGCCGTAGACGTTGGCCGTGTCGAAGAAGTTGACGCCGGCGTCGAGCGCGGCGTCCATGATCGCGTGACTGGTGGGTTCGTCGGTCTGCGGACCGAAGTTCATGGTGCCGAGTACGAGTCGGCTGACCTTGAGTCCGGTGCGTCCGAGCTGCGTGTACTTCATGGGGGCCAAGCCAACTGCTTCGAGTGCGCTCGAAGCAAGTCCCCCGCGCCACGGGCGTGTTACGCGTCGGCCGCCGGGCGGTAGGGGCCGCCGACGCCCCAGGCCTGGTGGAGGACGGCCGCGAACTCGCCGGCCAGGCGGTGTTCGCCGGAGGCGTTGGGGTGCGTGCCGTCGTAGGTGTCGCGGTGGATGTCGTACGCGTCCGGGCGCGCGGCGAGCAGGAGGGGCGAGGCGGCGTCGGCGAGGTCGGCGACGGCCTTGGCGAGCAGCTCGTTGAAGCGGACGACCTCGGCGGCGAAGGGGGCGTCCTCCTCGGCGCGGACGTTGGGTATGACCGGCAGGAGGACCATCCGGATGCCGGGGCGGGCCTCGCGGGCGGCCGTGACGAAGGCGCGGGCGTTGACGGCGGTCTGGTCGGCCTTGGTGTAGAAGCCGAGGTCGATCAGGCCGAGGGAGACCAGCAGGACGTCGGCGCGGGCCTCGCGGACGGCGGGCCCGATGAGCGGGGCCATGTGCTGCCAGCCCTCGCCCCAGCCGGCCAGGTGGCGGCGGGCGGGCGCGGGGAAGCCGGGGTCGGCGTAGGCGTCGCTGGAGGGGGTGTCGCCGGCGGTGTCGTAGAGCGCGCTGCGCGGGCCGACGATCTCGAAGGAGCCCTCGCCGAGGGTGGCGCGCAGGTGCTGCCACATCCGGTAGCGCCAGGTGAAGTCGCCGGCGCGTCCGATGGTCATGGAGTCGCCGACGAACATGAAACGCATCCGGTCATCATCGCGGATCACGCCGCCGGAACCCCTGTGATGCCGGACACGCCGGGGGTGGTACGGGGCACGGCCCCCGACCGGCCCGGTCCTGGCAGGCTGGGGGGATGCGCCTGCTGACCGTGCCGACGACCGCCGTTCCCGCCGCCCTCGCCCTGGGCCTGCTGCTGGCGGCTCCCGCCGCGGCCGGCGGCGCCGCCCCGGCCACCGGCAGTCCGGCCCCCACCGCGTCGGGGTTCACGATCGGCGACCCGCGGATCACGGAGTCGAGCGGGCTGGCCGCGAGCCGGATCCACCCGGGCGTGTACTGGACGCACAACGACAGCGACGACGGCCCGTACGTGTACGCGGTCGACTCGGCGACGGGGAAGACGGTGGCCCGCGTGACGATGGCCGGCATCGGCACCCCGCGCGACGCGGAGGCCATCTCGCTGGGCCCGGACGGGAACCTCTACGTCGGGGACATCGGCGACAACCGGGACGGCACCTGGGACCACGTGTGGATCTACCGGTTCCCGGAACCGAGGGAACTCCACGACGCGACGGTCACGGCCGAGCAGTTCACGGTGGTGTACGCGGACGGGCCGCGCAACGCGGAGGCGCTGATGGTGCATCCGGTGACCGGCCGGGTGTACATCGCGAGCAAGAACGAGAAGGGCGGCGGCCTGTACGAGGGTCCGGAAACGCTGTCGGCGGACGGGCGCAACGTGTTCCGGCGGGTCGCGGAGGTGCCGTGGGTGACGGACGGGGCCTTCTCCCCGGACGGCACCCGGCTGACCCTGCGCGGGTACTTCACGGCGCGGACCTACCCGTGGAAGGACGGCCGGCCGCAGGGGGAGGGCGAACGGGTCGACGCGCCGTGGCAGGGGCAGGCGGAGTCGGTGACGTACTCACCGGACGGCCGGACGCTGCTGTTCGGCGCGGAGGGCGCCAACAGCCGCGTGGTGGCCGTCCCCGTGGCTCCCGCCGCCACCCCGGCCGCCTCCGGCCCGGCCCCCTCCGGCCCGGCGCACCCCGCTCCCGGCGCGGCCGCGGAGAAGGGCCCGGCGACCACCGCGGAGGGCGGCACCTTCACGAAGGCCGCCCTCCTCCTCGCGGCGGCCACGGCCCTGGCCCTGGCGGCGAAGCGAGCCCTGAGGCGCCGCCGTCCGAGGAGTTGACGCTCCCCGCCCCGCCCTCCGGAACCACCGGGGAGCACAGCCGCGTCACTGCCCACGAACACCGATGGCATGGCATGCCCATGCCGGACACGACGTGACACGCAGCGGGGGGCGGAGGGACATGGCGGACCTGGAGCTGGGCCCCGTCCGCGTGTCCACGACCCCCCGCACCCCCGACCCCGAGCGCTACCAACTGGCCCTCGTCACCGGTGACCTCGTCCTCTGCGACACCTCCCACCCCTACGGCCCCGGCGCCCCGCCACCCCGCACGGTGGTGCTCCAACTCCCCCGCGCCGCCCTCCCCTTCCGCCCGGAACGGGTCGACCGGCTGCTCGCCCAGCGGATCCCCGCCACCCGCGGCACCGGCGCCGCCCTGGCCCAGTTCCTCGGCAGCGTCGGCGCCCACGCCCGCGGCTGCGGCGAACGCGAACTGGCCCGCCTCGGCTCCGCCGCCCTCGGCCTCGCCACCGCCTGCCTCGCCGAACGCCTCGACGTGTACGACGACCTCCCCGCCGAGGCCCGCGAGGAAGCCCTGCTGCGGCAGATCGACGCCTACATCGAGCACAACCTCGGCGACCCGGAACTCACCCCCGGCGCCGTGGCCGCCCGCCACCACATCTCCCTGCGCCGCCTGCACCTGCTCTTCCAGGGTCGCCCCGCCGGCGTCGCCGCCACCATCCGCGTCCGCCGCCTGGCCGCCGCCCGCGCCGACCTGCTCCGCCCCGACCTCAACCGCCGCCCGGTGCACTCGATCGCCGCCCGCTGGGGCTTCAGCAGCGCCGCCGTCTTCAGCCGCGCGTTCCGCCAGGCCTACGGGACCAGCCCGACGGAACTGCGCCGCAAACGCGTTGCGCGCAAGGTCAACGATCCTTGCGCGCAACGCACATGCCGCCGAGCGGCACCGGCCTAAGATCGCCTTTCGGCCATCAGCCGGCACCTGCCGCCGGTCAGGCCCGGTCCTCGTCGATCGGGATCTGCGTCCGGCCGGGGCCTCTGCCGTTCACGGGGGTGACGGCAGAGGCCTTCTCCTCCCCCTCCCCCTTCTGCCGGTCGGCCATCGACGCCAGCAGCTGACGGGCCACCCCCAGCCCCGTACCGCCCATCGTCAGGGCCTTCGCGAACATCTCCGACATCCCCTCGGCCCCGTTGAGCAGCACCATGTGCTCGACGTTGCCGAAGGCGCCCGCGCCCGCCTCGACGATCGCCGGCCAGTTCTCGGCGAGCTGCTGGGCGACCACCGCCTCCTGGTTCTCCGCGAGCGCCGCGGCCCGCGCCTTGATCGCCTCCGCCTCGGCCAGACCCTTGGCCTTCGCCGCCTCCGCCTGCGCGAGACCGTTCGCCCGCGCCGACTCGGCCGCCGCGAGGCCCTTGGCCTGGGTGGCCGCCGCCTCCGCCTCACCGCTGACGCGGGTGGCGGTGGCCGCCGCGTGCCCGCGCGCCTCGGTGGCCTGGGCCTCGGCGGCCGCGGCCGTCTTGACCCGGGTCGCCTCGGCGGCCGCCGCCAGCTCGGTCTCCTTCGCCTTGGCCTGCGCCGCCGAGATGCGGGCGTCGCGCTCCGCCTCGGCGAGCGTCCTCGTCTGGTAGGCGGCCGCGTCCGCGGGCTTGCGCACGTCCGCCTGGAGCTGCTGCTCCCGCCGGTGCGCCTCCAGCTCCGCGACCCGGGTCTCCTGGACGACGACCTCCTGGCGGGCGGCCGCCTCGGACAGCGGGCCCGCCTGCCGGGCGGTGGCCGCGGCCTTGTCCCGTTCGGCCTGGTAGCCGGCCTGGAGGATCTCGCTGTCCCGGGTGGCCTCGGCCATCCGGGCGAAGGCCGTCTGCTCGGCCTCGGTCGCCAGCCGGTTGGCCTCGGCCTGCGCGATGCGGGCGTCGCGCTGGACGGCGGCCGCGTGCGGCATGGCGAGGTTCTTGATGTACCCGGTCGGGTCCTCGATCTCGTGGATCTGGAGCGAGTCCACGATCAGCCCGAGCTTCTCCATCTCGGTCCCGCAGGCCGCCCGGGTCTGCCCGGTCAGCTTCTCCCGGTCGCGGATCATGTCCTCGACCGTCAGCCCGCCGACGATGGAGCGCAGATGGCCGGCGAAGACGATGTGCACGCGCTCGGGCATCATCTTCTGCTGGTCCAGGAAACGGCGCGCCGCGTTGGCGATGGACACGTAGTCGTCGCCGATCTTGAAGATCACGACGCCCTTGACCCGCAGCGGGATGCCCTGGTGGGTCACGCAGTCCACGTTCAGCTGCGTCTCGTTGAGGTCCAGCGACAGCTTGCGCACCGCCTGCACACCGGGCACCACGAGGGTGCCGCGGCCGGTGACGATCCGGAAGCCCATGCCCTCGCCGATGCCCTCGGTCTTGTGCGTGGAGCCGGAGATGACGAGCGCCTCGTTCGGTTCGGCCACCCGCCACATGAGCTTGAACAGGCCGATCAAGGCAATGAGTGCGGCGAGAACGACTCCCGCCACGACGCCGACAGCCATCGGCAACGCCCCCTTATCGCGGTGCCGTTCGGCACCGACGGGGGTGAGTGTGCGCCCGTCGGGGGGTGGTGGAGAAGTGGCTGGATCATTCTTGTCGCCATCTTGATACGAGGGCGGCCGTCAGTCCTCGGCGTCAGTCCTCGTAGACCGCCATCACGTAGACGGTGCGCGGGGGCTGGTGCTCGACGATCGTGACGACGGCCCCGACCCCGATCCGGGCGCTCTCCCCCGGGGCGGGATGCGCGAGGAAGTGCTCGGCGCCGCCGCGGATGTGCACGATGACCTCCCCGACGAGCCCCGGCCCGACGGCCCCGGTCACCCGCCCGGTCATCCCCACCATGTCCATGCCCCGAGCGTACGTGCGCACCGCCGCGCGTCGCTACGAGTGGCCGAGGTCCTCGGACGGGACGTCGGACGGCTCCGGCACCGAGCCGGTGCCGGCGGCCGGCCGCAGCGGGAACTCGTCCAGGGCCATGGAGTCCAGCACCGGCTCCGCCGGCCTCGGCGGCTTCGGCATCACCGCCGCCTCCGAATGCCCGCCGCACCCGTACGAGAGCGACACCAGCCGCCCGTCCGCGGGACCGAACTCGTTCGCGCAGACCCCGAACGCCTGCCCCAGCGACCCCCCGATGGCCACCAGGAAGCCGCAGGACACGCACGACGCCGGCGCGGCCTGCGCCATGGGCGTCTTCGCCCCGAAGGACTCGTCCCAGCGGTCGGCGGCCGTGTGCAGCCCGTACCGGGACAGCACCCGCGCACGCCGCATGCCCAGCTCTTCCGCCACGGCCGTGATCGACCCGCGGGCGGGCACGACGGCCCGGTCGGTGACGTCGGCGTCCTCCGCCTCCACCAGTTCGGCCATCTCCGCCGAGACCATCGAGTTCGGCGGGGCCGCGTCCTCGCCGGTGTACCCGGGCTCCAGCCGCAGGTCCTCGGCGTCCGTCGGGAGCAGGTCGCCCGGACCCATGTCCCCCGGACGCAGCCGCTCGCTCCACGGCACCCACTCCGGCGCGAGCAGGGCGTCGTCACCCGGCAGCAGCACCGTTTCGTCCAGGGTGACGTTCTTGGCGCGCGACGCACGGGTGACGGTGACGGCCCAGCGCCAGCCCCGGTAGCCCGCTTCCTCGCACTCGAAGAAGTGGGTGACGACCCGGTCGCCCTCCGCTACGACGGAGACGTGCTCGCCCACCGCTCCGGGGTAGGCGGCCTCCTCGGCCGCCTCGCGGGCGAGCTCCACGGCCTCGGCGCACAGGCGGTCGGGGGCGGGGGTACGCGGGGTACGGCTTCGCGTCGTCGCAGCACTCACAGGTCTCGTTCTCTCCTACGCCGTCTCACGAGTGCGCCGTCCGTACTGTCGTCCACAACGACCCGTCGGTCTCGTCCGTACGTAGCGCGGGCGGAGCGGACCAGAGGGCCGCGTCGACGTCCGCGCCCCGATCGGCCTCGGGCGCACCCCATGTGATCCATTCTGCGGGATCGCGAAGAGGCGCGCGGCCAAGAGCAACCGCCGGTGGCGCGCTACGCACGCTACCTCCTCCGACGCCTTCGGCCCACATGCAAGGTCCGATTCGCGGACATCGGGAGCACCCGGACCACCCCCCGACGACCCTCCGGACGCGCCGGGACGGGTCCCGGCGGGCGGTCTGGGGCACTATGGCCAGGTGGCTCCCGCACGGTCGTCCGCAGACGGCTCGGGACCGGCCAGGCGGGCCGGCCGGGCTGTCGGGCGTGCCCTGCACCTCCCGTTCACCGGTACGGCGCGCGGGATCCGGCGCGTCACGCACGCCCACGGGGCCGGGGAATCGGGGCTCGGCCGGCTGATCGAGCTGCACGCGATCAACGGCGCCGGCGACGTCATGATCACGGTCGCGCTCGCCTCCACCGTCTTCTTCTCCGTTCCCACGGACGAGGCACGCGGACGGGTGGCGCTCTACCTGGCCATCACCATGGCCCCCTTCACCCTGCTGGCCCCGGTGATCGGCCCCCTCCTGGACCGGCTGCCGCACGGGCGGCGGGCGGCGATGGCGGGCGCGATGCTGACACGGGCGCTGCTCGCGGTGATGATGTCGGGCGCGGTGGCGACGGGCGGCCTGGAGCTGTACCCGGCGGCGCTGGGCGTCCTGGTCGCCTCCAAGGCGTACGGCGTCGTACGCAGCGCCGTGGTCCCGCGCCTCCTGCCGGCGGGGTTCTCCCTCGTCAAGGCGAACTCCCGGGTCACCCTGGCCGGCCTCCTCGCGACGGGCGCGGCGGCGCCGGTGGGGGCCGGGCTGCACGCGCTCGGGCCGCCGTGGCCGCTGTACGGGGCCTGCGCGGTCTTCGTGGGGGGGACGTTCGCGGCGTTCCAGCTGCCGCACAAGGTGGACGACGCCAAGGGCGAGCGGCGGGCCCGCCTGTCCACCCACGAGGCGCACTCGAAGCGGCCCGGGCTGCGGACGGTGAGCCGCCCGGTGCTGTGCGGGCTGCTGGCGAACGCGGCGATGCGGGCACTGTCCGGGTTCCTGATCTTCTTCCTGGCGTTCCTGCTGCGCGAGCACCCGCTGGGCGGCCAGAGCGCGGCGGTCTCGCTCGGCATCGTGGGCGCCACGGCGGGTGTGGGCAACGCGTGCGGCACGGCGGTGGGGGCGTGGCTGCGGGCCCGGGCCCCCGAGGCGATCGTGGCGGCGGTCCTGGCCGCCACCCTGGGGGTGGCGGTCCTCGCGGCGCTGCTCTTCAGCGGCCCGCTCATGGCGGTCCTGGCCGGCACGGCGGGCTTCTGCCAGGCGCTGGCGAAGCTGTCCCTGGACGCGATGATCCAGCGCGACGTCCCGGAGGCCGTCCGCACGTCGGCCTTCGCCCGCTCGGAGACGCTGCTGCAGATGGCGTGGGTACTGGGCGGCGGGATCGGCATCGCCCTCCCCCTGAACGGCGTCCTGGGCATGGCGGTGGCGTCCGCCATGGTCGCCCTGGGCACGGCGATCGCCCTCCGCGGCTTCCTCACCGCCCGCCACCCCCGCGGCTCCGCGCGTTCCAGCCCCGCCGGCGTTTGAGGCGCCGGGGGTCCGGGGGCGGAGCCCCCGTGCGACCCCGCCCGGCAGCCCCCCGCCCCCCGCGGAGCGCAAGGGCACGCCGCCCCGTACCCCCCGTGCGGCGACGCGGCCCACCGGCCAGATAGCCTTCGGCTCATGACCGCACCGCTTTTCCCGGGTAGGGCCCGCCGCAGCGTCGCGGCCCTCGGAGCCGTGTCCGCCGGCCTCCTCCTCCTGTCCGCCTGCGACAAGCCGACGCCGCTCGCGACCGTGACCGTCGGCAGCTCGTCGGTGTCCGCCGAGTCCGCGTGCCGCGCCGACAACGGCGACAACGGCAAGGAGCTCTCCATGGACAAGGTCCAGGAGTGCCTCACCGGCCGCAAGGACGCCAAGACCATCGAGTACGGCCGCGGCGACACGCTGCGCCTCGGCGTCGAGCCGAAGGTCGTCGAGGACGGCAAGAAGTGGCAGGCGGTCCTCGACGGCCAGCCGATCACCGAGCCCTCCGCGAACACCTACCGCAGCTTCGCGGGCGCCGACGTCTTCGCGACCGGCGGCCAGGGCGAGGCGCCCCAGTCGAAGATGCTGAGCTTCGTGCAGGTCGGCGAGGACGGCAAGCCGCTCGCCGTCTGGTCCTTCAAGCTCAAGCTCAAGAAGTAAGCGGCGGCGGCGCAGCGTGCGCGCGCTGATCGTGACCGCGGTGGCCGCGGAGGCCGAGTCCGCGGCCTCCGGGCTCACCCCTCATCAGGACCCGGTCACGCCCGAGCCGCGCACCCTGCCCGGGGGGTACCTCATCACCCGCCGGGACCTGCCCGGCCTCGCCGCCGACGTGCTCGTCGGCGGTGTCGGCCCGGCCTCCGCCGCGGCCGCCACGGCCACCGCGCTCGCGCTGGCCGACTACTCGCTCGTCATCTCCGCCGGCATCGGCGGCGGGTTCGCCCCCGCCGCCCCGCTCGGTTCGCTCGTGGTCGCCGACGCGCTCGTCGCCGCCGACCTGGGGGCCGAGACCGCCGAGGGCTTCGTCCCCGTGCAGGAGCTCGGCTTCGGCCGCAGCGTGCACCTTCCGCCCGCCGACCTGGCCGCCGTGGCCGCGGAGGCCACCGGGGCGCTGCTCGCGCCCGTCCTCACCGTCTCCACCGTCACCGGCAGCGCCGCCCGCGCCGCCGAGCTCGCCGCCCGGCACCCGCTCGCGGGGGCCGAGGCGATGGAGGGTTTCGGGGTCGCGGAGGCGGCCGCCGCGCACGGGCTGCCGGTGCTGGAGATCCGCGCCGTGTCCAACGCCGTCGGGCCGCGCGACCGGGCCGCCTGGCGGATCGGGGACGCGCTGGCCGCCCTCGCCGACGGGTTCCGCGCGCTGGGCCCTGTACTCGTCACCTGGGGAGAACGCCATGACCGCGACCGCTG
The DNA here is from genome assembly GCF_055580265.1 of Streptomyces sp. NPDC032091. NCBI lineage: Bacteria > Bacillati > Actinomycetota > Actinomycetes > Kitasatosporales > Streptomycetaceae > Streptomyces > Streptomyces sp. NPDC032091. The sequence goes on from NZ_JBVILR010000017.1 coordinate 88,489, forward strand.
ACCGCACGCCCGACCGCACCCCGCCGATCACCCTCGACATCGCCTACTCGCCCTGCCCGAACGACACGTTCGTCTTCGACGCCTGGGCGCACGGCCGCGTCCCGGGGGCGCCCGCCCTCGATGTGACCTTCGCCGACATCGACGTCACCAACGGGATGGCCGAGCGCGGCGAGCTGGACGTGCTGAAGGTGTCGTACGCGGTGCTGCCGTGGGTGCTGGAGGAGTACGCGCTGCTGCCCTGCGGCGGGGCGCTGGGGCGCGGCTGCGGCCCGCTGGTGCTGACCCGGGAGCCGGGGCTGGACCTGACGGGGAAGACGGTCGCGGTGCCGAGCGAGCGCTCCACCGCCTACCTGCTGTTCCGGCTGTGGGCGGCGGACGTGCTGCCCGAGGGGGTCGGCGAGGTCGTCGTCCTGCCGTTCCACGAGATCATGCCGGCGGTGCGTGACCGGCGGGTGGACGCCGGGCTGGTCATCCACGAGGCCCGGTTCACCTATCAGGAGTACGGGCTGCACTGCCTGGCCGACATGGGCGAGCACTGGGAGTCCACCACCGGCCTGCCGATCCCGCTGGGCGCGATCATCGCCAAGCGCTCGCTGGGCGCGGACGTGCTGCGGGCGCTGGCCGAGGCGGCCCGTACGTCGGTGCGGATGGCGTGGGAGGACCCCGAGGCGTCCCGGCCGTACGTCCGGGCGCACGCGCAGGAGCTGGACCCGAAGGTCGCCGACCAGCACATCGGGCTGTATGTCAACGAGTTCACGGCCGACCTGGGCGAGGCCGGCTACGCGGCCGTGCGCGGGCTGCTCACCAGGGCCGCGGCCGAGGGTCTGGTTCCGGCCATCGGACCGGACGCGCTGGCCTTCCCGTAGCCGCGCGCCCCGCACGCGCCGGTGCCCCGTCGCTCGGGCGAGCGGCGGGGCACCGGCGTACGCGCGGGGAAACGGTCGGACGGTCAGACGTCGAGCTGGTCGGCCACCGCGCGCAGCAGGCCGGCGATCTTCGCGCCGTGCGCCCGGTCGGGGTAGCGGCCGCGTTCCAGCATGGGCGTGATGTTCTCCAGCAGGGTCGTCAGGTCCTGCACGATCGAGGCGAGCTCGTCGGGCTTGCGCCGCTGCGCGGCCGCCACGGAAGGCGTCGGCTCCAGCACGACCACCGAAAGCGCCTGGTCACCGCGCTGCCCCGCGACGACGCCGAACTCGACGCGCTGCCCGGGCTTGAGCGCGTCGACTCCATCGGGGAGCACCGACGAGTGCACGAAGACGTCTCCGCCGTCGTCGCGGGAGAGAAAGCCGAAGCCCTTCTCGCTGTTGAACCACTTGACCTTGCCGGTAGGCACGTCCGTCCTCTGTCCTTGTGCTCGTCGGGTCCGGTGTGCCGAGGTGAACGGCTCCGGATAGCAGTACAGCGGGTCCTTCGACCCGCCTCCTCCAGGCTAATGGTCCTGAAACGGGTGACAAGACGTTCCCCGGTCCTTCGCGCTGGACCGCTTCGGCCAGGGAACTACCCTGGTGGCGTGACTGTTACTCCTCACCCCGACGAAGCACGGCCCGACGAGGCACGGCCCGGCGACGGACTGGTCAAGGCCGGCGGCGTCGTCTTCATCGTCGGCGCCGTGGCGACGCTCGTGACGATGGCTCCGCTGTTCCTGGGCACCGACCCGTTCCCGTCGTACGCGTGGGCGGTGTGCATGCTCATGGGCGTCGGCTTCGCGGTCTCCGCGGCGGGCGTGCTCCGCTCGGTGGCGGCCCAGCGCCGGGCGGCCCGGGCGTCCCAGGCCGCCTGACGCCCCCGTAGCCGGACCGGGGTCAGGCCGCGTCGCGGGTGCGGACGTACGCTTCCAGCCACTGGGGCAGCGCGGTGAGGTCGTCCAGCACCACGTCGGCGCCGGCCTCGCGCAGCTCCGACGCCGCGCACGGGCCGGTGGCCACGGCGACCGACAGGGCGCCGGCCGTCCGCGCGCCGCGTACGTCGCCGATGTGGTCGCCGACGTACACCTGCGCGCCGTACTCCTGCAGCGCCTTGGCCTTGGCCTCGGCCCACAGCCAGCCGATGACGGCGTCGGCCTCTATCCCGAGGTGGTCGAGGTGCTGGCGGGCGTTGGGCTCGTTCTTCGCCGTGACGACGATGGCCCGGCCGCCGAGCGCCTGGACGGCCTTGACCGCCTCGCGGGCACCGGTCATCGCGGGCGTCCGCTCGATGGCGTGCGCCGGATACACCTCGCGGTAGAGGTCCGCCATCGCGGGGATCTCCTCCTGCGGGAACCAGTAGGCGAGCTCCTCCTCCAGCGGGGGGCCGAGCCGCGTGATCGCCAGGTCGGCGTCGATGAACGCCCCGGTCTTCGCGGAGACCGCCTGCCACGCCGCCTTGATGCCGGGGCGGGAGTCGATGAGCGTCATGTCGAGGTCGAAGCCGACGGTGAGCTGCGGGGAGATGTGGGAGGTCATAGCGCCATTGTGCCGAGGCTCCAGCCGACTGGGTGAACCTGAGGGGACGTTGGCTGGTCCCTTAGGGAGATTTGGCGAAATGTCAGCTATCGCCCTATTTGCGGGCACCCGTTTGCCTTTTCACCTCCGCCGGCCGCGCCACATCAGGTAGACCGCCAGGGCGGCGCCCGCCGCACGGGCCAGGGCGGGCCACATCGACTGGAAGGCCGGCCCCACCTGCGCGGCCGCCAGCGCCTCGCCCCAGCGGCCCGTGCTCCGGCCCCACAGCCACAGCACCCCCGCGGTGAACACCCCGGCGGGCACGCCGAGGACCACCCACTTGCGCTCCAGCGGCCCGAGCACGCGCGACGCGTACGCCAGCAGCGCGCCCGCCCCGAGCAGCAGCCAGTACCCGGTGAGCGCCCCCACCGCCAGCAGCACCGCCGCCAGCAGGAGGAAGCCGTGCGGGCGGGGGCGCGATCCCTTGGCCGGCCCGGCGGCCTTGGCGGCGGCGTCCTTCCGCGCGGGGTCCTGCGCCCCCGCCTGCGCCCGCCGCTCGCGCCGCTGCCGCAGGTGGCGCAGCAGACCACCACCGGCCCCGCCGGCCGAGGGCGCCCCGGGCGGCTCGGCGGCCCCCGCTCCGGCCTCCTCCTCCCCCGGCAGGCCCAGCAGCTCCGGGATCTCGATCCCGCCCGCGAACCCCTCGACCTGCGGCCCGCGCCCGGTCGACGGCAGCCGCCACCAGTCGGGTTCGCCGTCCGCGGAGGACCCGCCGAGCTCGTCCAGCCCCGCCAGGTGCGGCGGCACGTTCCGCGGCTCCGGGGCCGAAGCGGGCTTCGCGCCGGCCCGCCGCCGGTTCCCGCGCTGCTGCGGCACCGCGACCGGCGGCTCGGGGACGGGAGCGGGGGCGGCCTCCGCCGCGCCGCGCCGCGCCGCCTCCTCCAGGACCTCCTCCGGCGTGCCGAGCCGCCGCAGGACGGCCCGTACCGCCTCCGGCGTCTCCGGCTCGAACCGTGCCCGCCGCCGGTCGATCTCGTCGCGCAGCCCCGACACGAGCCGCATCCGGTCCCCCGACGACAGCTGCCGCTGCTGCGCCAAGTCCCCGACCCGGCTCAGGTATGCGTAGACCAGATGGTCGCTCTCGATCCCCACGCCCCAGAAGGTAGCGCGTGCACGCGTGGAGCTGCCGTCGGCGCAACGGATACCGTTGCCCGGATGGGGACCGGCCGACGACCGGCCGACGTGACCAGGAGGCGAGCACCGTGCCCGAGGGAAGTCCACAGGGAAGCGCCGCGGAAGGCATCACCGAAGGCGGCGCGGACGGCCGCGCGGACGGCCACGCGGACGGCCGCGCGGACGCCGGCGCGGAAGCCCCCGCCGGTCCCGCGCCCGGCGGCCCCGCCCCCCAGCCCGCCCGCTCCCTCGCCGAGGCACTGCGCGCCCGCGACGACGCCGCGCTCGCCGCACTGCTGCACGCCCGCCCCGACCTGCTGAACCCGGTCCCCGGCGACATCACGCAGCTGGCCACCCGCGCCGGCACCCGGGCCTCCGTGGTCCGCGCCCTGGACCGCCTCGACCGGTTCGCGCTCCAGACGGCCGAGGCCCTCGCGGTCGCCCCCGACCCGTGCCCGTACCCGGTGCTGGAGGAACTCCTCACCGGCACCGGCGGCGGCACCGGCGGCGAGGGCACGGAAGGCGGCACGGCGCGCGCGGCCCGCGAGGCCCTCCCCCGCGCCCTGGGCACCCTGCGCGACCAGGCCCTGGTGTGGGGCGACGACGAACGGCTGCGCCTGGTCCGCACCGCCCGGGAACTGCTCGCCCCCTCCGCGCAGCGGCCCTCCCCGACCGGGCTCGGCCCGACCGTCGCCGAGGCCACGGCGGGGATGTCCCCGACCCGGATCCAGGAGATCGTCGCGGCCGCCGGGCTGCCGGCCACCCATGACCCCGTCTCGGCGGTGGCCGCCCTCACCGGGCTGTTCACCGACCCGGTGCGGATGTCGGCGCTGCTGGACCAGGCCCCGGCGGAGGCGCACCAGGTGCTGGGGCGGCTCGTGTGGGGGCCGCCGTACGGGGAGGTGACCCCGAACCCGGCGCCGCCGGTGCGCTGGCTGCGCGACCGCGGGCTGCTGCTGCCGGCCTCCGCGCGCACCGTCGTACTGCCCCGCGAAGTGGCCCTGCACCTGCGGGGCGGGCTGGCGCACCGGCGGACCGAGCCGGTCCCGCCGCCAGTCGGCGTGCACCGCGAGCACCGTCCACAGCTTGTGGACGCCAACGCCGCCGGGCAGGCGCTCGCCGCGCTGGCCACGGTCGAGGAACTGGTGAAGTCCTGGGAACACACCGGCCCGTTGGTGCTGCGGGCCGGCGGGCTGGCCGTACGCGACCTCAAGCGGGCGGCGTCCGTCCTGGACACCACCGAGCAGGCGGCCGCGTTCTGGATCGAACTCGCCTACGCCGCCGGGCTGCTGGCCAGCGACGGCGAGCCCGACGAGCGGTACGCGCCCACCCCCGCCTTCGACGACTGGTGCGAACTGCCGCCCGCCGCCCGCTGGTCGGAGCTGGCCTCGGCCTGGCTGGCCGCCACCCGCACCGCCGGGATGGTCGGCGAACAGGACGCCAAGGGCCGCACCCTGTCGGCGCTCGGCCCCGACCTGGACCGTTCGCCCGCGCCCGAGGTGCGCCGCCGGGTCCTCACCCTCCTCGCCGCCCTCCCCGAGGGCGGCGCCCCCGACCCGGACGCGCTGCTGGACCGGCTCGCGTGGGAGCGCCCGGAGCGCGGTACGAGCGACCTGCGGGCCCGCCTCGCGCACTGGACCCTGCACGACGCGGAGGTACTGGGCGTCACCGGCCGGGGCGCGCTCAGCGCGTTCGGCCGGGCCCTGCTGGAGGGCCGCGACCCGGCACCGCTGCTGGCACCGCTGCTGCCGGAGCCGGTGGACCACGTCCTGCTCCAGGCCGACCTGACGGCGGTGGCGCCCGGGCCGCTGCGCCGCCCGCTGGGCGACGTCCTGGCCGTGCTGGCCGACGTGGAGTCCAAGGGCGGGGCGACGGTGTACCGGTTCACCCCGGGTTCGGTGCGCCGGGCCCTGGACTCCGGGCAGACCGCCTCCGACCTGCACGCCTTCCTCGCCGAGCACAGCCGCACCCCGGTGCCGCAGCCGCTGGCGTACCTGATCGACGACGTGGCCCGGCGGCACGGGCACCTGCGCGTGGGCGCGGCCTCCTCGTACGTGCGCTGCGACGACGACGCCATGCTCGGCGAGATCCTGGCCGACAAGCGCTCGGCGGGCCTGGGGCTGCGCCGGCTCGCCCCGACGGTGCTGGCGGCGCAGGCCGAACCGGGCGCGCTGCTCGACGGGCTGCGGGCCATGGGCTACGCCCCGGCGGCGGAGTCCCGTACGGGTGACGTGCTGGTGGCGCGGGCGGCCGCGTACCGCACCCCGGAGCGCACGGCGCCGGTGCCGGTCCCGGACGGGCCGCCGGTGCCGGACGCGACCCTGCTGGGCGCGGCGGTACGGGCGGTCCGCGCGGGCGACCTGGCGGCGACGGCGGTCCGCAAGGAGCCGGCCGGGCCGTCGGCCGCGCCGGCGCCGGGCGAGCTGCCGCGCACCAGCGCGGCGGAGACCCTGGCGACCGTGCAGGCGGCCGCGCTGACCGGGTCGGCGGTGTGGATCGGGTACGTCAACGCCGAGGGCGGGGCGAGCCAGCGGGTCATCGCCCCGGTGCGGGTGGAGGGCGGCTTCGTCACCGGCTACGACCACACGGCCGACGAGGTCCGCACGTACGCCCTGCACCGGATCACGGGCGTGGCGGAACTGGCGGAGGACCAGGTCTAGCGGCGCCTCGCAGAGGAAAAACGGCTGGCGGGACGGGGTGCGCGCGCCGCACCCTGACCGCATGCAGGAAACCGGGCAGACCCCCACGCGCCAGATCCGCGCCGCGCACACCGCCACCACCCTGACGGTGTACCAGGCGTACTCCCCCGCCCTCGGCCTGCCGGCGGCCCGCGACGGCCGCTTCCCGCCCGCGTGGAAGCGGGAGCGGATGACGTGGATCAAGCCCTCGTTCCTGTGGATGATGTACCGCTGCGGCTGGGCCGCGAAGGAGGGCCAGGAGACGGTGCTGGCCGTCGAGATCAGCCGCGAGGGCTTCGACGGGGCCCTGGCGCAGGCCTGCCTGTCGCACTACGCACCGGGCGTGCACACCGACCGCGCGACCTGGAAGAGGACCCTGTCCCGCTCCCCGGTCCGCGTCCAGTGGGACCCCGAGCGCGACCCGCACCTGAACCCGCTGCCCCACCGGTCCCTCCAGCTGGGCCTGTCGGGCCCGGCGTCGCGGGCCTACGCCGACGAATGGACGGTCGCCATCCGCGACGTCACCCCGCTGGTCCGCGAGATCCACGGCCTGCTGCGCGCCGGCGACACCGACGCGGCCCGCGCCCTGCTCCCGGTGGAGACCCCGTACCCGTCGGGCCCGCTGCCCCACCTCGGGGCGTAGGCGACCGGCGCGGGACCCGCGGATCCCCGGCGGTACGGCAGACTGGAGGTTTGGCCGCCCGCGCCCGGGCGGCCGCCACCCCGCCGGAAAGGGACCAGGCGTGAACGGGCCTCTCATCGTCCAGAGCGACAAAACCCTCCTCCTGGAGGTCGACCACGAGCTCGCCGGTGCCGCGCGCCGGGCCATCGCGCCCTTCGCCGAACTGGAGCGGGCGCCCGAGCACATCCACACGTACCGGATCACCCCGCTGGGGCTGTGGAACGCGCGGGCCGCCGGCCACGACGCCGAGCAGGTCGTCGACGCGCTCGTGGAGTTCTCCCGCTATCCCGTCCCGCACGCGCTGCTCGTCGACGTGGCCGAGACGATGGCCCGCTACGGGCGGCTCACCCTCTCCAAGCACCCCGTCCACGGGCTGGTGCTGACCAGCACGGACCGGCCCGTGCTGGAGGAGATCCTGCGCTCGAAGCGGATCACCCCGCTGGTCGGGGCGCGGCTCGACGCCGACACGGTGGCCGTGCACCCGTCGGAGCGCGGGCAGATCAAGCAGACGCTGCTCAAGCTGGGCTGGCCGGCCGAGGACCTCGCCGGGTACGTGGACGGCGAGGCGCACCCGATCGAGCTGGAGGAGAACGGCTGGGCGCTGCGACCGTACCAGGCGCAGGCCGTCGAGGGGTTCTGGCACGGCGGGTCCGGGGTGGTCGTGCTGCCCTGTGGCGCGGGCAAGACGCTGGTCGGGGCCGGGGCGATGGCGAAGGCCAAGGCGACCACGCTGATCCTGGTGACGAACACGGTCTCCGCGCGGCAGTGGAAGCACGAGCTGGTGAAGCGGACCTCGCTGACGGAGGAGGAGATCGGCGAGTACTCGGGGACGCGCAAGGAGATCCGTCCCGTCACGATCGCCACCTACCAGGTCCTCACCACCAAGCGGAAGGGCGTCTATCCGCACCTGGAGCTGTTCGACTCGCGGGACTGGGGGCTGATCCTCTACGACGAGGTGCACCTGCTGCCGGCGCCCGTCTTCAAGTTCACCGCAGACCTCCAGGCCCGTCGCCGGCTGGGGCTGACGGCGACGCTGGTGCGCGAGGACGGCCGGGAGTCGGACGTGTTCTCGCTGATCGGGCCGAAGCGGTTCGACGCGCCGTGGAAGGAGATCGAGGCGCAGGGCTACATCGCGCCCGCCGACTGCGTCGAGGTGCGGGTCAACCTCACCGAGTCGGAGCGGCTGGCGTACGCGACGGCCGAGACGGAGGAGAAGTACCGCTTCTGCGCGACCACCGCGACGAAGCGGAAGGTCACCGAGGCGCTGGTGCGCAAGCACCAGGGCGAGCAGACGCTGGTCATCGGGCAGTACATCGACCAGCTCGACGAGCTGGGCGAGCACCTGGACGCGCCGGTCATCAAGGGCGAGACCTCCAACGCGCAGCGCGAGAAGCTCTTCGACGCCTTCCGCGAGGGCGAGATCAACGTGCTGGTCGTGTCGAAGGTCGCGAACTTCTCCATCGACCTGCCCGAGGCCACCGTCGCCATCCAGGTGTCGGGCACCTTCGGGTCCCGGCAGGAGGAGGCGCAGCGCCTGGGCCGGGTGCTGCGGCCGAAGGCGGACGGGCACGAGGCCCGGTTCTACTCGGTCGTGGCGCGCGACACGATCGACCAGGACTTCGCCGCCCACCGCCAGCGCTTCCTGGCGGAACAGGGCTACGCCTACCGGATCATGGACGCCGACGAGCTGCTGGCGGGTGACTGACCCGGCCGGTGTCCGGTGCCGCCGCCGACCGTCCCAGGGGTGACCTCGGGGCGGGGATCCGGGCCGCCGGCGCGCGGTGGCGGCGGCCGCGGAGGGCGGCCGCCGCCCTGGCCGCGAGGGCTGTGAGCGGCGGGACGGCCCACACCCACAGGTGCTCCCAGTGCAGCAGCGGGGCCCCGCCGGCCGCGGGCGGGCGGTGGGTCCAGAAGTCGGCGGATGCCTCCGGCAGGACCAGCGCGCCGAGCAGGGCGGTGCCGGTGAAGCCGGCCAGGGCGGTCAGTCCGGCCCGGACCCGCCCGGTGAGCAGCAGGTACGGGACGAACACCGCCGGGGTGAGGGTGATCCCGGCGGCGGTGCCCAGCGCGAAGCCCTTGCCGAGCGCGGCGCGCGGCCGACCCAGGTCCCACAGGGCCAGGCAGGCCAGGGCCAGGTTGATCTGGCCGGGCAGCGGGCTCTGGAACAGGGGCTCCAGCCACAGCCCGGCGATGGTGGCGGCCAGGACGGGGCCCGGCCGGGCCCGTACCCCGGCGAGGCGGCAGGAGAGCAGGACCAGCAGGGCGAGCAGGCCGCCGCTCCCGAGGACGAGGACGGCCTTCAGCACACCGGCCGGCAGCCAGGCGGCGGGCGTGAACAGGATCGCGGCGAACGGCGGATAGCCGGCGGGCGGGTGCCAGTCGGCGGCGGAGAAGCCGCTGAGGACGGCGTCGGCGGCCGGGACGCGCAGGGCCACGCACAGGACGCCGAGGGCGAGCAGCGCCCCTGTGACCGGCAGGCCGGCGAGGGGCGACGGCGAGCGGTCGGGAGCGGGGCTGCGGGTCACGCGCGTGACCCTAGTGGATCAACGCACGGCCTCCGCCGGGATCAGGCCACGCGTCGGGGCCGCAGGTCAGCGGCGTGCCCGCCGGTGTGGTCAGCGGCGTATGACGCCCGCGTCCTCGGAGTACTCGCCGAGGACGGCGACGCTCACGACGGCGGCCGCGAAGACCTTCACGGCGCGCAGGGCGTCGCCGACGCGGTGGCGGGGGTGGTGGGAGGCGGTGGCGGTGGCGCCGCGAGGGCGGCCGCCCTGGATCGGGGTGAAGGTTGCGGTGCTCATGCATCCATGGTGCGTTCTCCGCCGGTCCCGCACATCGGTCTGGAGAGCCAACCTCACGGGCCCCCGGGTCCTCCTCACGTCCCATGGCCTCCCCCAGGGCTCTGCCGAAGGTCTGACACCCCCGGGTATGACACCCGTTCGGGGGTACCGAGCCGCCGGGACCTCCGTCCCGTAAATCCATTCGCGCCGCCCGCGCCCGCTGACTACAATCGCCGCTCTTGCCGCCTCCCACCGCCGTAACGGGGAGAGCCCCCCACCGCACGGCAACCGGTGGGTTTCCGTTCCGCACCGAAGCCGCTGGAGGCCGTCCCGTGCCCGCGCACGCCCCCGACACCACGCCCGACACCGTCGATCTCCTCGGCCGCGAGCGCGCCCACCTGGCCGCCTCCCGGGCCGCCCTGCGCGCGATGCGCGAGGACGTCGAGGCGCTCGACATCCGCGACGTCACCGCGAACTGGGTCAACGCCGTCGTCCTCCAGGCGCAGATCGACGACCGGATCAAGGCGCTGGCCGACCTCGCGCACACCCCGCTGTTCTTCGGCCGCCTCGACTACCTCCACGCCCCGGGCGCCGACCTCGCCGAGGGCGCGGGCGGCGAGCAGTTCTACATCGGCCGCCGCCACGTCCACGACGCCGACGGCGACCCGATGGTCATCGACTGGCGCGCGCCCGTCTCCCAGCCGTTCTACCGCGCCTCCAAGGCGGACCCACAGGACATCGCCCTGCGCCGCCGCTTCGGCTACACCGGCGGCGAGCTCACCGCCTACGAGGACGAGCACCTCTCCGACCCGGCGGAGGCGGCGGCCGTCAGCAAGCTGCTCCAGCAGGAGATCGAGCGTCCGCGCGTCGGCCCGATGCGCGACATCGTCGCCACGATCCAGCCCGAGCAGGACGAGATCGTCCGCTCCGGCCTGTCCGGTTCGGTGTGCGTGCAGGGCGGTCCCGGCACCGGGAAGACGGCCGTCGGCCTGCACCGGGTCGCGTACCTGCTGTACGCGCACCGCGAGCGGCTCGCCCGCACCGGCACGCTGGTCATCGGGCCGAACCGTTCCTTCCTGCACTACATCGAGCAGGTCCTGCCGGCCCTGGGCGAGCTGGAGGTCCAGCAGGCCACCGTCGACGACCTCGTCGCCCGCCCGGGTCTGGAGGTGCGCGCCGCCGACGCCGCCGCGACCGCCGTGGTCAAGGGCGACGCCCGGATGGCGCAGGTGCTGCGCCGTGCGGTCCGCTCGCACGTCACGGCGCCCGCCGAGCCCCTGATGGTGGTCCGCGGCTCGCGCCGCTGGCGGGTGCCGGCGTACGAGCTGGAGGAGATCGTCACCGAGCTCCAGAACCGCGACATCCGCTACGGCGCCGCCCGCGACGCGCTGCCGCAGCGGATCGCGCACGCCGTCCTCGTCCGCATGGAGCAGGCGGGCGAGGCCCCCGACGACCGGGTGCAGGACGCGGTGGCCCGCAACCCGGCGGTGAAGGCGGCGGTCAAGGCGGTCTGGCCGCAGATCGAGCCGGCGAAGCTGGTGCTGCGGCTGCTGTCGGACCCGGAGTTCCTGGCGGAGCACGCCGAGGGGGTCCTGACGCAGGAGGAGCAGAAGCTGCTGCTGTGGCCGAAGCCGTTCCGCAGCGTGAAGTCGGCGAAGTGGTCGGCGGCGGACCTGGTGCTGATCGACGAGGCCGCGGACCTGGTGGAGCGGACGCACTCGCTCGGGCACGTCGTCGTCGACGAGGCGCAGGACCTGTCCCCGATGCAGTACCGGGCGGTGGGGCGGCGCTGCACGACGGGTTCGGCGACGGTCCTGGGCGACCTCGCGCAGGGCACCACCCCGTGGGCCACGCGCAGCTGGGCTGAGGCGCTGGGGCACCTGGGGAAGCCGGAGGCGGTGCTGGAGGAGCTGACGGCGGGCTTCCGCGTGCCGCGCGAGGTGATCGCGTACGCGTCGCGGCTGCTGCCGGAGATCTCGCCGGGGCTGGCGCCGGTGTCCTCGGTGCGTGAGACGCCGGGGTCGCTGCTGGTGACGCCCTCGTCGGCGGACTCCCTGACGGACGACGTGCTCGCCGCGTGCCGGGCCTTCCTCGCGCACGAGGGCTCGATCGGGCTGATCGCGGCCGACGCGCGGATCCCGGTGCTGGCGGAGGCGCTGGACGCGGCGGGGCTGGCGTACCTGGCGCCGGGCGAGGAGACGACGGCGCAGTCGCGCCTCACGCTGGTGCCGGCGTCCCTCGCCAAGGGCCTGGAGTACGACTACGTGGTGCTGGACGAGCCGGCGGCGGTCGTGGACGGCGAGCCGGACGAGCGGACGGGGCTGCGCCGCCTGTACGTCTGCCTCACCCGAGCCGTCTCGGGCCTCACGGCCCTCCACGCCGCCCCCCTCCCGGCGGCCCTGGCCGGGTGAACGCGCTACCCCACCGCCGCGCGCCACTGGGCGACCGCCGCCGCGGAGACCGGGCGGCCCCACCCCGAGGGACGGGCCGCGCCGCCGATGTGGAAGCCGTCGATACCGGCGGCCCTCAGCACCGGTACGTGCGACAGCGCCAGCCCGCCTCCGACCAGGATCCGCGGCCCGTACCCCGGCTCGCCCCGCCGCGCGGCCTCCGCCAGCAGGACCGGGAGCCCCTCCGGGACCCCGGCGGCCGAGCCGGCCGTCAGGTACGTGTCCAGCCCCGGCAGGTCGGCCAGCGCCTTGCGCAGCCCGTCCCGGTCCGCCGCGCGGTCGATGGCCCGGTGGAAGGTCCAGCGGCAGCCGTCCAGCTCCGCCAGTACCGCCTCGACCGCGGCCAGGTCGGGGCTGCCGTCCGGGTGCAGGAACCCGAGGACGAACTCCCGCGCCCCCTCCGCCCGGAGCTCCCGCGCCGCCCTGGCCAGCCCTGCGACGTCGCCCGCCGCGAACCCGTCCGTCAGACGGAGCATCACGCGCAGCGGGATGTCGACCGAGGAACGGATCGCCGCGAAGGTCTCGCGCGACGGGGTGAGCCCGTCGGCGGCCATGTCGGTGACCAGTTCGAGTCGGTCCGCCCCACCCGCCTGGGCGGCGACCGCGTCCTCCACGTCGAGAGCGATCACCTCCAGGAGCGCACGGTTGCTCATGTGATCCCATCCTTCGGAACATAGGGAAAATAGGTCTAGTCCAATATCAGGGTACGGGCCCGGCCCACCCGCCACCAGCACCATCAGGCCACCCCGCACAATGTCCGCATGGACACCGCGCTGCGCAGCCGCTGGGCCGCCACCACCGCCGCCGCGGGGGCCGACCGGGACCCCGCCCCCTACGCCGACCGCCTCCTCGCCGCCTGGGCCGAGCCCCAGCGCCGCTACCACACCACCGCCCACCTGGCCGACGTCCTCGCGCGGATCGACGTCCTCGCCCCGCACGCCGCCGACCCCGCCGCCGTCGAGCTCGCCGCCTGGTTCCACGACGCCGTCTACCGCCCCGACCGCTCCGAGAACGAGGAGCGCAGCGCCGCCCTCGCCGAGCGCGCCCTCCCCGAGCTCGGCATCGACGCCGCCCGCACCGCCGAGGTCGCCCGCCTGGTCCGGCTCACCGTCACCCACGACCCCGCCCCCGGCGACACCAACGGCGAAGCCCTCTGCGACGCCGACCTCGCCGTCCTCGCGGGCCACCCCGACGACCCCGGCGCGTACGCCGCCTACGCCGCCGCCGTCCGCGCCGAGTACGCCTTCGTCCCCGACGAGGCCTTCCGCACCGGCCGCGCCGCCGTGCTGCGCCAGCTCCTCGGCCTGCCCCGCCTCTTCCGCACCCCGTACGGCGCCGCCCACTGGGAGGCCCCCGCCCGCCGCAACCTCGCCGCCGAGCTCGCCGCCCTGACCTGACGTACCGGGCGCCGCGCCGGGAATGCGACCCGCTCCGTCCCGGTTCGGGAAAGACATGTCCCCAGCCTCAGCGAACGCCCCGTCCCGCATGCCCGTCGCCGTCTACGTCCTCGGCCTGTCCGTCTTCGCGCTCGGCACCAGCGAGTTCATGCTGTCCGGGCTCCTGCCGCCCATCGCCGAGGACATGCACGTCTCCATCCCGCGGGCGGGCCTGCTGATATCCGCCTTCGCGATCGGCATGGTCGTCGGAGCGCCGCTGCTGGCCGTCGCCACCCTGCGCCTCCCGCGCCGCACCACCCTCATCGCGCTCATCAGTCTCTTCGGGCTCGGACAGGTCGCGGGCGCGCTGGCCCCCTCGTACGGATTCCTCTTCGCCTCCCGCGTGGTCTCCGCCCTCGCCTGCGCCGGGTTCTGGGCCGTCGGCGCGGCCGTCGCCATCGCCATGGTCGACCGGGACCAGCGCGCCCGCGCCATGTCCGTCATGATCGGCGGCCTGTCCATCGCCAACGTCCTCGGCGTGCCCGCCGGCGCCTTCCTCGGCGAGCAGTTCGGCTGGCGCTCCGCGTTCTGGTCGGTCGGCGCCGCCTCCGCGCTCGCCCTCGCGGGCATCCTGGCGCTCATCCCCAAGATCCCGCTGCCCGCCGAGAAGCCCCGCCTGCGGCGCGAGATCACCCTCTACGGCGAACGGCAGGTGTGGCTGGCCGTGGCCGTCACCGCCCTCGCCGCGGGCGGCGTGTTCTGCACCTTCAGCTACCTGTCGCCGCTGCTCACCGACGTGGCCGGACTGGACGCGGCGTGGGTGCCGTGGGTCCTGGCCCTCTTCGGCGTCGGCGCGCTGGTCGGCACCACGGTGGGCGGGCGGATCGCCGACGGCCGCCTCTTCGGGGTGATGGTCTGGGGCATCACCGCCTCCACCGGCTTCCTCACGGCCCTGGCCCTGCTGGCCTCGGTCCAGGTGGCGGCCGTCGCCCTGTCCTTCCTGCTCGGCGTCTCGGCGTTCTTCACCGCCCCGGCGCTCAACGCCCGCATGTTCAACCTCGCCGGCGCCGCGCCGACCCTCGCGGGGGCCACCACCACCGCCGCGTTCAACCTCGGCAACACCGGCGGCCCGTGGCTGGGCGGCGCCGTGATCGACGCGGGCCACGGCTACGCCGCGACGGCGTGGGCGGGGGCGGCGATGACCGTCACCGCGCTCGCCCTGACGGTCGTCGCCCTCCGCCTCGACCGCCGCTCGGGCACCGACACGACCCGCGTCGTCACCGGCTCGGGCGCCGCCCCGGCCCCGTCCGAGGCCCAGCCGGCGTCCTGCTAGCCCGGCTCCGCCGCGCGGCCGGCCCGGGTCCGCCGCGCGGCCTACGCGGCCGCGGCCTACGCCGCCGGGCGGCCCTTCGGGCGGCGAAGGCCCGCCTCGGTCAGGCGACGGACCAGCTCCTTGCTGCCGATCTCCACCGCCCCCGCCCCCACCGCGTCCGCGTACCGGTGCGACGGCACGTCGTAGTGGTCCCGCTCGAACGCCCGCGGCGGACAGCCGATGGCCGCCGCGAAGGCGTGCAGCTCCTCGTAGGAGACGTCACTGACCATGTGCGACCACATCCGCCCGTGCCCCGGCCAGACCGGCGGGTCGATGTACACCGTCACCGGCGGCTCACCGGCCCGGGCCCGGGTGGAAGACGGGGCCGAGACCGCCCACCGCCGCCACCTTCACCCCGGCCTCCGAGCACACCCAGTGCGGATCGGGACCCAGCTCCGGCTCCACGTCCAGCGCGTGCGGCTCCCCCTGCCCGCACACCGGACACAGCGGCCAGCGCCCGTACTTCTCCAGCAGGGCGTCCTTCACGTCCTGCGCGACGAGTCCGGCGAGGTAGTCGACCCCCTCCGGCCACTGCTCCACCCACCACCGGCGGTGCGTGACCGAGTCCTCGACGAGGGAGACGACATCGGCATCGGCGACCTCACCGGCGGCGAGATCGGCGAGAACCAGTGCACGGGCGACATGCAGCGCCTGTTCCAGGGGGGTCGCGTGGTCCATGGGGTCATTCTGGACCCTCACCCCCGCAAAAGGGGAGGGGATGCCTCGCCCGCCCGGCCCGGCGCACCGGCCCCCGGTCGCCGCCGGTGCCACCATGGCTCCCACCGGGAAGCCGGGAAGCCCCGGCCCGCCGAGCCACCGCCCGCCCGCAGGAGCCGCCCATGACCGCGCACCCCGACCTCCGCGCCCAGCTCGACACCCTCACCACCGAGGCCTTCCGCCCCGAGCTGGCCGAGATCGACCGGCTCCCGACCGTGGAGATCGTCCGGCTGATGAACGCCGAGGACGCCACCGTCCCGGCCGCCGTCGCCGCGCAGCTGGAGCCGATCGCCGCCGCCGTCGACGCCATCGCCGCACGGATGGCCCGCGGCGGCCGGCTCGTCTACGCGGGCGCCGGCACCGCCGGCCGGCTCGGCGTCCTGGACGCCAGCGAATGCCCGCCCACCTTCAACACCGACCCCCGGCAGGTCGTCGGCCTGATCGCGGGCGGCCCGAGCGCCGTCCTCCAGGCCGTCGAAGGCGCCGAGGACTCCCGGGAACTGGCCGCCGAGGACCTCACCGCCCTCGCGCTGACCACCGAGGACACCGTCGTCGGCGTCTCCGCCTCCGGCCGCACCCCCTACGCGGTCGGCGCCGTCGAGTACGCCCGCACCCGCGGCGCGCTCACCGTAGGACTGTCCTGCAACGCCGGCTCCGCCCTCGCCGCGGCCGCCGACCACGGCATCGAGGTGGTCGTCGGCCCCGAACTGCTCACCGGCTCCACCCGCCTGAAGGCCGGCACCGCGCAGAAACTCGTACTGAACCTGATCTCGACGGTGACGATGATCCGCCTCGGCAAGACGTACGGGAACCTCATGGTCGACGTCCGCGCCACCAACGAGAAGCTGCGCGCCCGCTCCCGCCGCATCCTCGCCCTGGCCACCGGCGCACCCGACGCGGAGATCGAGGCCGCGCTCACCGCCACCGGCGGCGAGGTCAAGGACGCCGTCCTGGTCCTCCTCGGCGGGGTCGACGGCCCCACCGCCGCCGCCCTCCTCACCGCCGCGCGGGGCCACCTGCGCGAGGCGCTCGCCGCCGCCCGCTGACACCCCGGCCCCCCACAGCAAGGCGACCGCATGTCCACAGACAAGAACCGCGCCACCGCCGCCGCGATCCTGCCCCTGGTCGGCGGCCCGGACAACATCGGCTCGATCGCGCACTGCATGACCCGCCTGCGGATCGGCCTGCACGACCGCTCCCTCGTCGACGAAGCCGCCCTGCGGGCCGTCCCCGGGGTCCTCGGCGTGGTGGAGGACGCCGCCACCTGCCAGATCGTGCTCGGGCCGGGCGCCGTCGCCCGCGTCACTCCCGCGTTCGAGGCCCTCGTCGCCGAAGCCCGTACGGCGCCGCCCGTCACGGCGGAGGCGCTGGCAGCCCGGGGCGCGGCCCTCAAGGACGCCCGCAAGGCCCGCAACGCCACCCCCTTCAAGCTGTTCCTGCGCCGGATCGCGAACGTCTTCGTCCCGCTGATCCCCGCCCTCATCGGCTGCGGGATCATCGCCGGCCTGGGCGGGCTCCTCGCCAACCTCGGCTGGGTCCCCGCCCTGGTCCCGGCGCTAACCGCGATCGGCTCCGGGTTCATGTCCCTGATCGCCGTGTTCGTCGGCCACAACACCGCCAAGGAGTTCGGCGGCACGCCCGTCCTCGGCGGGGCGGTCGCGGCCGTCATCGTCTTCCCGGGCGTCGCGAAGATCGACGCCTTCGGGCAGCACCTCTCCCCCGGCCAGGGCGGGGTCCTCGGCGCCCTCGCCGCCGCCCTGCTCGCCGTCCGCGTGGAGCGCTGGTGCCGGCGCCGGGTCCCCGAGGCCCTCGACGTACTGGTGACCCCGACCCTCACCGTGCTCGTCCCCGGCCTGGTCACCCTCTACGGGCTGATGTTCGTCGCGGGGGCCGTCTCCTCCGGCATCGGCACCTTCGCCGACCGGCTCCTCGCCACCGGCGGCGCCTTCGCCGGGATGGTCCTGGGCGGCCTGTTCCTCCCGCTGGTGATGCTCGGCCTGCACCAGGCCCTGATCCCGCTCCACACCACCCTCATCGACCAGACCGGCTACACCGTCCTCCTCCCCATCCTCGCGATGGCGGGCGCCGGCCAGGTCGGCGCGGCCCTGGCCGTCTACTGCCGCCTCCCCCGCAACCCGTCCCTGCGCGCGACGATCCGCTCCGCGCTCCCGGCCGGCCTGCTGGGCGTCGGCGAGCCGCTGATCTACGGGGTCTCGCTGCCGCTGGGCCGCCCGTTCGTCACCGCCTGCGTCGGCGGCGCGGCGGGCGGGGCGTTCATCGGCCTGTTCCACCAGCTGGGCGTCGCCTTCGGCTCCACCGCCATCGGCCCCTCCGGCTGGGCCCTGTTCCCCCTGCTGGAGGGCACGCGGGGGATGGCCGCGGCCCTCGCCGTCTATGCGGGCGGCCTGCTCACGGGCTATGTGACGGGGTTCGCCGCGACGTACTTCTTCGGTTTCACCCGCGCGATGCTCGACGAGCTGAACGCCGCGCCCGAACCGGCGGGGCCGGCCGCCCCCGGCCAGAGCGCCGGGGAACCGGCACTGGCCCGACCCTGACCCCCGGACCGGACGGGTCGCTGCCCGTCCGGTCCGACGGTCCGGGCGGTCACAGCCCGCCGGTGAAGAGCAGCCGGTTCGGGCTGCCGTTGCCGAGGCTGCTCAGGACGTCCTTGGTGGACGCGGCCTCCAGGTACCCGCGGACCTCCGCCGGGTCCGCCTTCGGGTGCGCCGCCTTGTAGAGGGCGGCGACACCGGCGACGTGCGGTGCGGCCATCGACGTACCGTTCAGGGCGACGCTGCCGCCGCCGAGCTTCGCCGAGACGATGTCCTGGCCGGGGGCGTAAAGGCTCAGGCAGGGCCCGTAGTTGGAGAAGCTCGTCTCCTGGTCCCACCGGTCGGTCGCCCCGACCGTCGTCACGCGCGGGGCCGAGGCGGGCGAGACGTTGCAGGCGTCCGCCGCGGAGTTGCCCGCCGCGACGACCGGCAGGACGCCCGCGTCGGACAGCGCGGTGGCGGCCGCGTTCACCGCCTCCGACCGGTCGCCGCCCAGCGAGGCGTTCAGCACGGCCGGCTGCCGGGCGTTCTGCGCCACCCAGTCCATGCCCGCGATGATGCCCGACCAGGCGCCCCTGCCGTCGCAGCCGAGGACCCGGACGCTGACCAGGTTCGCCTTGCGCGCCACCCCGTACGTCGCACCCGCCACCGTGCCCGCCACGTGCGTGCCGTGGCCCTGGCAGTCCAGGCCGTTGCGTCCGTCTCCGATCGCGTCGAAGCCCGGTACGGCCCGGCCGCCGAACTCGGGGTGCTCGTAGTCGATGCCCGTGTCCAGGACGTACGCGGTCACCCCGGCGCCGTTGCCCCCGGTGGTGAAGTCGTTGTCGAGGGGCAGCCGCCGCTGGTCGATCCGGTCCAGGCCCCACGACGCGGCCGGTGCCCGCACCCCCGCGGGCGCGGACGGCACCGGCACGGACGCCACCCGCCCGTCCTGCTCCACCGACTTCACCCCCGCGCTGCTGCGCACGGCCGCCAGCTGGGCCGCGGTCATCGGGACCGCGAAGCCGTTCATCGCCGAGGTGTAGACGAACGAGGGCTTGAGGCCCAGCTTCTGCGCCGCCTTGGCCGCGTCCACCCCCTTCTCCAGGGTCACGATGTACCGGCCGGGCACGGCGTCCGCCGCGGTGTACAGCGGTACGGGGGTCGGTTCGGGGCCGGCGGCCACGGCCGTGCCGGCCGTGACCGGGGTGGCGGTGAGGAGGGCGGCGGCGGCCAGGCGGACGAGCAGGCGCATGGAGGAGACTCCCTGGAAGCGGGGGCGGGGACGGCGACGGTCGGCACGAGCGGGCCGCTCCCGCGCGGGGGATCCTCCGGGCGGGACGGCTGCCCTCCCTTCCATCGGGCGGCGGGCCGGCGCGGCTTGACCGCCGGGCACCCGCCCGGCCCAGTCGCCGTGCGGCCGTGCCGCGGGACGGCGCCGCCCGCACCGCCGGGGAGCCGCCGCCTTGGGGCGCCGGGGCCCGCGGCCGCCCGCCGCGCCCGCCGTGCCGGCCGCCGGGTCACGGGCCGGGCGGCGAGACCACCCGTACGGCCCGCCACCACTTCGGGGAGCGCGCGTGCGGGACGCCCCGTGCCCCCGCCACACCCCGGGACGTCGTTGACCGGCCCCCGTCTGCGTGATGGCCTCGCCGCATGACCGCCCGTGTGAGCCGAGCCCTGTCCGTGACCGTCGCCGTCCTGGCCGCCGTCGCCGCCGTCCCGCCCCTGTCCGCCGCCGCCACCGCACCCGCCCCCGCTGCCGCCGCATCGCGGACCGCTCCGGCCGACTGGCCCTCGTACATCGTCACCGTGCGCCGGGGTGTCGATCCGGCCGCCGTCGCCGCGCAGGTCGGCGGCGTACGCCCCGACCGCTACTTCCACCACGCGCTGAACGGCTTCGCGGCCCGGCTCAGCCCGGAGCAGGTCGCCGACGTGGCCGCGCTGCCGGGCGTCCTGGCGGTGGAGGCCGACGGTTCGGCGGGACCCGCCTGACGCGGCCCCGGCCCCCGAGCCCCGGCGGCACGGCCCTTGCGCTCCCCTACGTCCCCGGGTCCGGCGGGAGCAGGGCGAGCAGCGCCGCCCGGGCCACGGCTGCGGACGGAAGGATGCCCGTGTAGCGGCCCGCTTCGGTGAAGGCGATGTGGTCGCCCTCGTCGCGCAGGGCCGCGCGGAGCCAGGCCGCGTCCTCGTCGTCGTGCTCCAGCGCCCGCGTGTGCAGGACAGGGGTGAACAACTGCTGGAGGCGGGTCACGTCGATCTCGTCGGGCGAACCGTCGAACCGGTCCACGCACCGGGCCAGCAGTTGTTCCTCCAGGAACGGGTGGAGGGCCTCGCGGGGCGGCGGGTGGGTCAGGCGGCGCATGCCCTCCAGCCCGAGCTCCTTCATCAGCCGCGCCGACGGCCCCGGCCCCGACGCCTCGGCGAGACGCACCCCGGCGGCCTGACCGGAGGCCTCCAGGCAGGCCTTGCGCAGCCCCGGGTCGGCGTCCTGGAGGCACCGCAGCAGGTCGGCCGGGGCCGCCCAGCCCACGAACCGGCCGGGCCGGCCCTGCCGCTGGGCGGTGAAGACGACCACCGCGGGCCGGGCGAGCCGGGCGGCCGCGGCGCACAGGAGCAGCAGCCGGTGCTCCCACCAGGCGTGGCCGTCCTCCAGGTCGACGACCACCACCTCGGCCCCGCGCAGGCCCCGCAGCGAGGTGACGGCCTCGGCCGCACCGGAGCCGGCCGGGGTGACGCCCCGTTCGGGGACCACGTTGCGGGGGACCGCCAGGCCGCGCCGGGACGCGGCCGCCGCCGTCAGGGCGGCCTTCACGGCGGCCGGTTCGACCCCCGTCCCGCCCGGCGCGAGCCCGCTGAGCACCACCAGCAGGACGGGCAGCAGACTCAGCGCGACGATGACCAGCAGCGCCCATCCGGCGGGCACGGACGCCAGGCCCAGCGCGGTCCGCCCGACACCCCAGGCCACGGCCAGGACAGCCAGCAGGACGGGCACCAGCACCACGGCCGTCCGTACGCCGAACGGCCAGAACGCCAGGCCGGACCCCGTCGGGCGGGCCGTGGCCTTCGCCCGGGTCGACCTGTGCGGCGAGTCCACGGCACCCATTATCGGCGGCCGGGCCGACCGCCGCCCGGGGAGCCGGACGGGCCGGCCCGGACCCCGGACCGGGGTGCCTAGGCCCGATAGACGCGCAGCTCCGACACCTCGTACGACATCTCCGTCTGCTCCGGCCCCGGCGCCGGGTGGTACCGGCCCGCGGAGACGGACAGGTTGACGATGAGGTACGCGCGCCAGCCGCGCCCCACGCCCCGCCCGTCGGAGAAGGCGCGGGACCCGTTGACCCACCAGACCACCGACCGTTTGCCGAACTCGATCCTGAGGTCGACCCAGGCCCCGGGCCGGATGGTGGGGTCGCGGTAGTAGCGGTGGGCCTCGCGGACGTGGTTGGACAGTTCCAGCAGGTCCGGGTTGTCGGGGTGGTACTCGAAGACGTCGATCTCCTGGCCGCCGTCGCGCCAGGTCCAGATCGCGGGCCAGGCTCCGGTCTCGGTGGGCAGGCGGACCCGGGCCTCCAGGACGTCACCGGTGCGGACGGTGAACCCCTGGTCGCTGCCCTCCGTCGTGAGCAGTCCGGTGTCCCAGTTGCCGTCGGGGCGGCGGGTCGCCCGGAAAGTGCCGCCGCGGCTGTAGGCGGGGTCGGTGACGAGGTGGTCGAGCTTGTTGTCGCCCGGGTTGACCGGGCCGCCGTCGGGATAGGCCCAGGAGCGGCCGGCCACCCACTGGGCGGGGGAGGCGAAGTCGGCGGTGAAGACGGGGGCGCCGCGCGGCGTGAACACCGGCAGGCCCCCGCCGCCGGCCGCGGGGAGGAGGCGGCGGGTCAGGCGGCGCAGCCATCCGGGGTGGTCCGATTCCATGGGAGTGTCCTGCCCGCCGTACGGGCCGCCACCCCCATGTTCTCACTCAGAGTAATCGTATGATTGCGTGGCGGCGTCGATGAAGGCCCGGATGAGCTCCGGGGACTTCACCCCGCGCTCGCGCTCGACGCCGCTGGAGACGTCCACGCCCCAGGCGCCGGTGGCCCGGACGGCCTCGCGGACGTTGGCCGGGCCGAGCCCGCCGGCCAGCAGCCAGCGCCCCTCCGGGGCCGTGAACTGCGCGGATCCCCAGTTCCAGGGCTTGCCGGAGCCGGGGTCGGGGGCGTCGATCAGCAGCAGGTCCTCGCCGTACTCCCCGCAGCGCGCCACGTGTTCGGCGGTGGCCCGCAGCAGGGTCCGGCCGGGCGCGCGCAGCGCGTCGTAGAACTCGGGGCCCTCGTCGCCGTGGAGCTGCACCCCGCGCACGCCGCTCTCCTCGGTGAGCCGGCGCACCTCCTCCAGGGACTGCCCCCGGAACACCCCGACGGTGAGCACCCGCTCCGGCACCCGCGCGGCGAGCTCGCGCGCCCGCGCGCCGCCGACGGTACGGGGGCTGTTCGGCGCGAGCACGAACCCGACGGCGTGGGCGCCCGCCTCCACCGCCACGTCGACGTCCTCGGGCGCCTTGAGCCCGCAGATCTTGACGAACACGCTCTTCCCGTCGCTCATACCGCCAGTCAACCACCCCGCCCGGAGCTCAAGTCCCGAGGGTCCGAGCGCTCTGTCTGTGGAAAGGGTGGTGGGCGGAGCCCACCACCACCCACCACCCTCCCCAACCGCCGCCCATACCAGCCGTGATGACGATCCGTGACCGGCTTGCCACACAGGGGCATGAAGCCCTACCTTGCGGCTGGAAACGAAAATCGGCCCCCGCCGGTGCGCCAACACCGAACGAGGGCCTGACCAAAAGAGATCGGAAACATCGATCCCCATGGATGACGTTCAGCTTAGTGCTGCCCCGCACCCCCTCGCCAAGCCCGGCTACGGCAAAATCACCGCACCGGAGCAGGCACCCCGCACCGCCCGCGACTTCGCGCACCTCCCGGCCCGGGAGGCGGCCGTCGCCGGGTACGTCGACCGGCTGCCGGACGGCGCCGACATCAGCGTGAAGACCCTCGCCGCCGTCCTGCCCCTGTGGGGCCAGTGCGCCCTGCGCACCGCCCTCAACCGGCTGGCCACCGCCGGGCACCTGCACCGGGTCCGGCAGCGGCTGCCCGGCGAGACCACCCGGTGGGTCACCCGCACCTTCTTCTCCCGCACGCCCCGCGACGGCGCCTGGTGGGCCCGGTTCACCCAGAGGGATGCCCCCGCACCGACCGCCCCGCCGCCACCCGCACAGGTACCCCCGGCCCCGGCCCCGGCCCCCGCCGCCGACGCCGACGCCGACGCGGACGTCCGCCCCGACGCGTACGGCATCCTCGCCTCGCTCGGCCGCGCCGCCCCCGCCCTCGCGCTCTCCAAGGCCGACTGCACGGCCCTCGCCCCGCTCCTCGTACCCTGGCTGGCCCGGGGCGCCACCCCCGACCGCATCCGGCTCGCCCTGACCGCCGGCCTGCCGCCGGTCGTCCACCACCCGGCGGCCCTGCTCCGCAAGCGCCTGGAGTCCAAACTCCCCGCCGCACCACCCGCCCCCGCCCCGGCAGCCCCACCCCCGGCCCGCGCCGAGTGCACCGAATGCCGCGCGCCCGGCCCGCCCGCAGCCTTCACCGACGGCCGCTGCCGCGCCTGCCGCCCCGAAGACCCCCGCCCGCCGGTCTTCACCCCGCCCCTCACCCCGGCCGAGGTCCGCGCCCACGCGACCCGCATCCGCGAAGGGAACCGCCGATGACCAGTCCGCCGCTCCACCGGCGCCGAACACGGGCACCATGGAGTCGAGGAGGCGACCCCATGACCCCCAGCACCGCCGCGCACGCCCAGATGTCCCTGACGGACTTCGAGACACTGGCCCGCCGCGCACCCGAGACGGTCACGCTCGAATTCATCAACGGAAAGCTGGAGGTCAAGTCGGTGCCCGACGGCGACCACGACGAGATCATCATGTGGGTCGCGGACCAGTGCATGGCACACCGCCCCGACCTGCGCCTGTACCGCGAGCGCGGGCTCCGCACCGAGCAGTACCGCAACGGCCGCGCCCGGCCCGATGGTGCACTCGCCCCGCAACGGCACTTCGCCGGGCACGGCGAGTGGTCCGATCCCGCAGGGGTGCTGATGACCGTCGAGGTCACGTCGCACGACCACGACACCGAGGCCCGCGACAGGCGGGAGAAGCGTGACGGTTACGCGCAGGCGGGCATCCCCGTGTTCCTGCTGATCGACCGCGACTGCGACACCGTCACGGTCTACAGCAAGCCGGAAGACGGACGCTACCGTCGGCGGGAGTCCTGCCCCTACGGCGGAACCCTCGCCCTTCCCCAGCCGGTCGGGTTCTCCCTCGCCACCGAGGCGCTCAGGGACTACGCCCACTGACCCCCCGCCCCCGCAAACGCCCGAGGGCGGCACCCCCTCCGCCCGGAAGGGGTGCCGCCCTCGTTCGAGAACAGCCGATCAGCGCGGGGCCGATCAGAAGTCCATGTCACCGCCCGGCATGCCGCCCGGAGCGGCGGCGGCCTTCTCCGGCTTGTCGGCGATGACGGCCTCGGTGGTCAGGAAGAGCGCGGCGATGGACGCGGCGTTCTGCAGCGCGGAGCGCGTGACCTTCGCCGGGTCGATGATGCCCTCGGCGATCATGTCGACGTACTCGCCCGTGGCGGCGTTCAGACCGTGGCCGACGGCCAGGTTGCGCACCTTCTCCACGACGACGCCACCCTCAAGGCCACCGTTGACGGCGATCTGCTTGAGCGGGGCCTCCAGCGCGAGCTTCACGGCGTTGGCGCCGGTCGCCTCGTCACCGGTGAGCTCCAGCTTCTCGAAGACCGAGGAGGCCTGGAGCAGGGCCACGCCACCGCCGGCGACGATGCCCTCTTCGACGGCCGCCTTGGCGTTGCGGACGGCGTCCTCGATGCGGTGCTTGCGCTCCTTGAGCTCGACCTCGGTCGCGGCACCGGCCTTGATGACGGCCACGCCGCCGGCCAGCTTCGCGAGGCGCTCCTGGAGCTTCTCGCGGTCGTAGTCCGAGTCGGAGTTCTCGATCTCGGCGCGGATCTGGTTGACGCGGCCCTGGACCTGGTCGCTGTCACCGGCACCGTCGACGATGGTGGTCTCGTCCTTGGTGATGACGACCTTGCGGGCGCGGCCGAGCAGGTCGAGACCGGCGTTCTCCAGCTTGAGGCCGACCTCCTCGGAGATGACCGTGCCGCCCGTGAGGATGGCGATGTCGCCGAGCATGGCCTTGCGGCGGTCGCCGAAGCCCGGGGCCTTGACGGCGACGGACTTGAAGGTGCCGCGGATCTTGTTGACGACCAGGGTCGACAGGGCCTCGCCCTCGACGTCCTCGGCGATGATCAGCAGCGGCTTGCCGGACTGCATGACCTTCTCCAGGAGCGGCAGCAGGTCCTTGACCGAGCCGATCTTGGAGTTGACGATCAGGATGTACGGGTCGTCGAGGGACGCCTCCATACGCTCCATGTCGGTGGCGAAGTACGCCGAGATGTAGCCCTTGTCGAAGCGCATGCCCTCGGTGAGCTCAAGCTCCAGACCGAAGGTCTGGGACTCCTCGACGGTGATGACGCCTTCCTTGCCGACCTTGTCCATCGCCTCGGCGATGAGCTCGCCGATCTGGGTGTCGGCGGCGGAGATGGAGGCCGTGGAAGCGATCTGCTCCTTGGTCTCGACATCCTTGGCCTGCGCGAGCAGGGCGGCGGAGACGGCCTCGACGGCCTTCTCGATACCGCGCTTGAGCGCCATCGGGTTGGCACCGGCGGCCACGTTGCGCAGACCCTCGCGGACGAGCGCCTGGGCGAGGACGGTGGCGGTGGTCGTACCGTCGCCGGCGACGTCGTCCGTCTTCTTGGCGACTTCCTTGACCAGCTCGGCGCCGATCTTCTCGTACGGGTCCTCGAGCTCGATCTCCTTGGCGATGGAGACGCCGTCGTTGGTGATCGTGGGCGCACCCCACTTCTTCTCAAGGACGACGTTGCGACCCTTGGGGCCAAGGGTGACCTTGACGGCGTCGGCGAGCTGGTTCATGCCACGCTCAAGGCCGCGCCGGGCCTCCTCGTTGAACGAAATGATCTTGGCCATCTGAAGTGGTCCTCCAGGAGGGGTGGATTGCTCCGGACCGCGCCCGCGCCCGCGACGGACGGCCTGCCGACCCGGCGGTTCCTTCCCGCCGGACCCTGCGGGCCTCACCGGCCCGGTCCTCGTCTTGTAGCACTCTCACCCGGAGAGTGCTAACGCCAATGATTAGCACTCGGCCCCCACGAGTGCAAGCGGCTTCGCGTCATGCCGGGCCACCGCGCGCGCCGCGCCGGTGCGGCACATACGTGAGGGGCCCGCATCCCAGTCCAGGATGTGGGCCCCTCACGTGTTGGTGCGTGCGTCGGTGGCCGATCGCGCTTCGACTCAGCCGGCCGCGAGCTTGACCATGTCCGCCTGCGGACCCTTCTGGCCCTGCGAGATCTCGAACTCGACCCGCTGACCCTCTTCAAGGGTGCGGTACCCGTCCATCTGGATGGCGCTGTAGTGGACGAACACATCCGCACCACCGTCGACCGCGATGAAGCCGTAGCCCTTCTCCGCGTTGAACCACTTGACGGTGCCCTGAGCCATGCCTAACTCCCCTATTACTGGCCCTTGCGCAGGTCCGCACTTCGCGGACCCGGGTCAGAACTTGCGCCGGAACGCCTCGACCGGGGCTGAATGTATCTGCACCGCTGCTGTCTGCAACAGGTCATTCCGACGAGAAATCTGGACACGCGCAAACAAGGAAATGGGCTGAAAAGTTGTCCTATTCCTGGGCAAGTCGGGCCAGACAAGCCGCACCAATGCCCCAAAAGGCACGCGCATGTTGACTCAATGTCAACCCTCTCGCGGCCCGCTCATATGCGGCGGGCAAGAACAACGGAGGGGACTTCCCCAACTCTACCGCGCCCAATCAAGCAGAATTGCCCCCTCCGCTTTTAGCGGAGGGGGCAATTCAGATTCGGTCGGGACGTCGGCCGGCTCAGCAGCCGCCCGCGACCGCCGGGATGATCGAGACGCCGGCGCCGTCCGGCGTCGCCGTCTGCAGGCCGCCCTCGAAGCGCACGTCGTCGTCGTTGACGTAGACGTTCACGAAGCGGCGCAGCTTGCCCTGGTCGTCCAGGACGCGCGCGGCGATGCCCGGGTGGTTCGCCTCCAGGGAGTCGATCACCTCGGAGAGGGTCGCGCCCTCGGCCGGGACCTCGGCGGCGCCGCCGGTGTAGGTGCGCAGGATGGTGGGGATGCGGACGTTGACGCTCATGGCGCTACCGCCTTTCCGGGGAGTGCGAGGGAAGGGTCAGGCCAGGCCGGCGGCGCGGAACGCGTCCAGGCTCGGGCGGATGGTGGCGGTCTGGCCGCTGCCGGACACCGCCTCCAGGGTCTTCAGGCCGTCACCGGTGTTCAGGACGACGGTGGTGAGCGAGGGGTCCAGGACCCCGTTCTCGATGAGCTTCTTCGTCACGCCGACGGTCACGCCGCCCGCGGTCTCGGCGAAGATGCCCTCGGTCTGCGCCAGGATCCGGATCGCCTCGACGACCTGCTCGTCGTTGACGTCCTCGACGAAGCCGCCGGTGCGGCGCGCGATGTCGAGCACGTACGGGCCGTCCGCCGGGTTGCCGATGGCCAGGGACTTGGCGATCGTGTTCGGCTTCTGCGGGCGCACCACGTCGTGGCCGGCCTTGAAGGCGGTGGACACCGGGGAACAGCCCTCGGCCTGGGCGCCGAAGATCTTGTACGGCTTGTCCTCGACCAGACCGAGCTTGATCAGCTCCTGCAGACCCTTGTCGATCTTCGTCAGCTGCGAGCCGGACGCGATCGGGATCACGAGCTGGTCGGGCAGCTGCCAGCCGAGCTGCTCGCAGATCTCGTAGGCCAGCGTCTTGGAGCCCTCGCCGTAGTAGGGGCGCAGGTTGACGTTGACGAAGCCCCAGCCCTCGCCCAGCGGGTCGCCGATGAGCTCGGAGCAGAAGCGGTTCACGTCGTCGTAGTTGCCCTCGATGCCGACCAGGTCGCCACCGTAGACACCGGCCATGACGACCTTGCCCTGCTCCAGGTCGTGCGGGATGAACACGCAGGAGCGGAAACCGGCCCGGGCGGCCGCGGCGCCGACGGCGCCGGCGAGGTTGCCGGTGGAGGAGCAGGAGAGGGTGGTGTAGCCGAAGGCGCGGGCGGCCTCGACGGCGATGGCGACGACGCGGTCCTTGAAGGAGTGCGTCGGGTTGCCGGAGTCGTCCTTGACGTAGAGCTTGCCGGTGACGCCCAGCTCCTTGGCCAGGTTCCGCGCGTCCACGAGCTTGGTGAAGCCCGGGTTCAGGCTCGGCTTGGACGCCACGTCCGCGGGGACGGGCAGCAGCGGCGCATAGCGCCAGATGTTGTTCGGGCCGGCCTCGATCGCCGCGCGCAGCGCCTGCGGGTCACCGGTCGGCAGCTCGTAGGCGACCTCCAGCGGACCGAAACACTCGACGCACGCGAAGATGGGGCCGAGCTCGAAACGGGTGCCGCACTCACGACAGGAAAGGCCGGTGGCGGGGCCGAGATCAACGGAACCGGCGGTGTCGGATCCCGGAGCGGCAGAGGTGGCGACAGACTGTGCAGCCATGATGGCGAGGCCCTTTCTCCTCATCTTCCCCATGGCGCACTTCGCCATGAGACGGAATTGGCACCTTCCCTAGCCGGGGCCCCGCGCGAGCGAGAACCGACTGGAGGGTTGCCGGGGCTTCAACGGGCCGTGTCCCTCTGCCCCTCTGGATGAGCGGTATGGCACCGGCACACGCGCTCGATGGCGCGCCGGTGCGTTTGTCACGAGGCCCCCCGGCATGCGGCGGACCTTCGCGTTGTTCAAGACTGTAACCGAAGGGACGGCGGGTTGAGACAGCCGTCCGAACCGCGAGATGGATCACAATTCGGCCGAAATCCGCCGGGTGTGACGCCGCCGAGTAGCCAGGGAGTACCGAGAGTGCTGGATGAGGTGGAGCGCTGGCTGGCCGACCGCTCCTGGTCCGCCGCCGACCGACCGCTCGACCAGCTGCTCGACCGGAAACGGGCGGCCGGGACCACCGTGAGCGTGGTGCTCCCCGCCCTCGACGAGGAGGCCACCGTCGGGGAGATCGTGGCCGTGATCCGGCGCGACCTCATGGACGGCCTGCCCGTCCCCCTGGTGGACGAGCTCGTCGTGGTCGACTCCGGCTCGACCGACCGTACGGCCGAGGTCGCGGCCAAGGCCGGCGCCCGCGTGGTCCACCGGGACGAGATCCTGCCCCGCATCCCCGCCGTCCCCGGCAAGGGCGAGGTGCTGTGGCGCTCGCTGCTGGCCACCACCGGGGAGATCGTCTGCTTCATCGACGCCGACCTGCGCGACTTCTCGTCCGCCTTCGTCTCCGGCATCGTCGGCCCGCTGCTCACCGACCCGCAGGTGCAGTTCGTCAAGGCGATGTACGACCGCCCGCTCGGGGACGCCCCCGGCCAGGGCGGACGGGTGACCGAGCTGGTGGCGCGCCCGCTCCTCAACCTCCACTGGCCGCGGCTGGCCGGCTTCGTCCAGCCCCTGGGCGGTGAGTACGCCGTACGCCGCTCCCTGCTGGAACGCCTGCCCTTCCCCGTCGGGTACGGGGTCGAACTCGGCCTGCTGGTCGACGCGCTGCACACCGTCGGGCTGGACGCGATGGCCCAGGTGGACGTCGGGGTGCGGCTGCACAAGCACCAGAGCGGGCAGGCGCTGGGCCGGATGGCCGCGGCGATCTACCGCACCGCGCAGCTGCGGCTCTCGCGCGGGCACCTCGTACGCCCCGTCCTCACCCAGTTCGAGAGGGGGCCGGACGGGTTCGTTCCGCGGACCCACCCCGTGGACACGGAGGAGCGGCCGCCGATGCTGGAGATCGAGGAGTACGCGGTCCGCCGCGTGGCCTGAGGCGGGGCGGCCCCGCCGCGCGCCATCCGTCCGTACGTGACGAACCGGACAATTCCCGGACGTTTGAGCGAGCGGGCCCCGGGCTAGGTTCGCGGCATGGCTTCTCAGGTACTCGTCGCCGCCAACCGCGGCCCGCTCTCGTACGCCCTCGCCGCCGACGGCGCGCTCAGCGCCCGGCGCGGCGGGGGCGGTCTGGTCTCCGGCCTGTCCGCGGCCCTCGCGGCCCAGCCGGAGGCCCTGTGGATCTGCGCCGCCCTCTCCGACGCCGACCGCGAAGCGGTCCGGCGGGGGGTCTCCGAGCCGGGGGTGCGGATGCTGGACATCGATCCCGCGGTGTACGACGACGCGTACAACGGCATCGCGAACTCGGTGCTCTGGTTCACCCACCACCACCTCTACGACGTCCCCCGCGAACCCGTCTTCGACGCGGAGTTCCGGCGGCGCTGGGACTCGTACACCGCCTACAACCAGGCCTTCGCCGAAGCACTGGCCGAGGAGGCCGCGCCGGGCGCCCGCGTCCTCGTCCAGGACTACCACCTGGCCCTCGTGCCGGGGGCCCTGCGGGAGCTGCGCCCCGACCTGCGGATCGCGCACTTCACCCACACCCCGTGGGCCTCGCCGGACTTCCTGCACATGCTCCCGGACGACATCCGCAGCCGGCTGGTCTGGGGCATGCTCGGCGCCGACCAGCTGGGCTTCCACACCGCGGCCTGGGCCTCCGCCTTCATCAGCGGCGCCACGGTGGACGACGTGCACGGCGTCGCGGACGGCTTCGTCCCCCGCGAGGACCACCAGGGCGGCGTCCACCACCGCCGGCTGACGCAGGACGGCCGGTACGGGGAGGTGCGCTTCACCGGGGTCGGCCAGTACCCGCTCGGCGTCGACGGCGACGACCTGCGGGCCCTGGCCCACCGCCCGGAGGTCGACGAGAAGCTGGCCGCGCTGCGCGCCGAGGTGGGGGACCGCAGGACGATCGTGCGGGTCGACCGCACCGAGCTGTCGAAGAACGTCCTGCGCGGGCTGGCCGCCTACCGGGAGCTGCTGACCGTCCACCCCGAGTGGCGGGGCCGCGTCGTCCACCTGGCCTCCGCCTACCCCTCCCGCCAGGACCTGGAGGTCTACCGCACCTACACGGCCGCGGTCCGGTCCCTGGCGGAGGAGATCAACGCCGAGTTCGGGACGCGGGACTGGGCACCGGTCCTGCTCTCCGTCCAGGACGACTTCGCCCGCTCTCTGGCGGCGTACCGGATGGCGGACGTGGCCCTGATCAACCCGGTCCGGGACGGCATGAACCTGGTCGCCAAGGAGATCCCCGTGGTCTCGGAGGCGGGCTGCGTCCTGGTCCTGTCGACGGGCGCGGGGGCCTACGAGGAACTCCGCCAGGACGCCCTGACGGTCAACCCGTACGACGTCACGGCGACGGCCGAAGCCCTCCACACGGCCCTGTCGATGCCGGAACCGGAACGCACGGAACGCACGAAGCGCCTGGCGGCGGCGGCCACGGCCCTCCCCCCGAAGCTCTGGTTCACGGCCCAACTGGAGGCCCTGGGCTAGCCGGCGACCATCCCGAGCAGCATCACGTCGTGCAGCGGAGCCCCGGGCCACGGGTGGGCGTCACCGACCTTCCGGTACCCCCAGGCCCGGTAGGCCGTCACGGCGGCCTGGTTGTCGGGGTGGACGTTGAGCAGGACGCGTTCGTTGTCGACGGAGGCGAGCAGGGCGTCGTGCAGGCGCCGCGCTACGCCCTGCCGGCGCCAGGCAGCGCGCACGGCGAGTTCCATCAGGCCGAAGGTGCGGTGGCCGTCCTCGCGGCGCACGTCCTCCGGAACCGGCGTGGTGAAGCGGTCCCACCAGTCCGTCTCCGGGCGGAGCGACCACCCGTAGGCCATGCCCACCGGCTCGCCGTCAGCGGTGGTGGCCAGGGCCGCGACGAGGGTGGTCTGAGCACGGAAGCGCTGGAAGGCGGCGAAGACGTTCTCCTCGGTCTCGTAGTACGGGGGGCCGCCGAACACCTCGGCGTAGATCAGACGGAACGAGTCCTCGGCGGCCGTCACGGCCGCACCGTCGAGTCGGCTGATGTCGATCATGTCCGGGCTCTCTCCTCGGTGTGTCGTCCCGCGTACGCCGGATGACGATGCCATCGTCCTGCGGGCTCCCCCTCCCGGACCAGCGCCCGGCCCCTACCCCCGCAGCTCCACCGCCAGCCGGCCCAGGAACGCCGCCACCGCGCCGGGGCCCGGGAGGACCAGGTCGGCTCGGGAGGCGAGTTCCGGGACTTCCGCCGAGCCGCTGCACACCAGGAGCCCCGGCAGGCCCTCCGCCCGGCGCTTTTCGACCGCCGAGTACGCCGCGAGGTCGCCCAGGTCGTCCCCCGCGTACAGGACCGGCCCCGCGTCCCGCTCCCGCAGGAACTCCGTCAGGGCGACGCCCTTGTCCATCCCCGGCGGGCGCAGTTCCAGTACGGCGCGCCCCGGCTCGACGATGAGCCCGTGGCGGGCGGCGAGCTCCGCGAGGGGTTCGCGCAGGGCCTCGAACGCCGCCTCGGGGTCTTCCGCGCGGCGGGTGTGGACGGCCAGCGCGCGGCCCTTCTCCTCGATCCAGGTCCCGCGCCACGCCCCGATGGCGTCGAGGAAGCCGGGCAGCTCGGCCCGTACCGCCGCGACGCCGGGGTGCTCGGCGGGGGCGTGCACGACGCCGGTGACGGCGTCCCACCGCTCGGCCCCGTAGTGGCCGAGGACGACGAGGTGCTCCAGCCCGGGTACCCCGGCGAAGCCGCCGTGGCGCACGGCGACGCCGGCGGGCCGGCCGGTGACGACGGCCACGGCCTCCACCCGGGGCGCGAGTGCGGCGAGCGCGGGCACGGCGTCGGGGTGGGCGCGGGCCTGGTCGGGGTCGGGGACGATGTCGGCGAGGGTGCCGTCGAAGTCGAGGGCGACGACGGCTCTGCCGGGTGTGCGGAGGAGGGCTTCGAGTCCCTCGCGTCCGGCGGCGGTGGCGGGCACGGGCATCGGCGGCTGCTGCGGATGGCTCCCCATGGCACCGACCCTACCGGCGTCACCGGGACGCCGCCCAGACCCCCTCCGCTCGTGATCCACCACCGGCTCCCGGCGGGGCCTACCGCCGGGCCCGCTGGGCCTCGCGGATGCGGCGGAGGCGGTTGACGGTGCCGGGGGCGTGGGCGAGGGCCCGGGGGTCGTCCATGAGGGCGTTGAGCAGCTGGTAGTACCGGACGGGGCTCAGCCCGAGCCCCTCGCGTATCGCGCGCTCCTTGGCACCGGGGCCGGGCCAGCTGCGGCCCTCGTACGCGAGCACGGCCGCCTCGGCGGCGCTCAGCCGGGCCTCGGCCGGCTGCTCTGCCGCCCCGCCCGTCTCACCCGCCTGGCCGCCGTCTGTCATACCGCCACACTAACGCGGCCCACCGACACCGCCCGGCGCGGTGCGGGGGCCGGCTACTTCTCCCCGTCCGCCTTGCGCGCCGAGTCCGCTATGCCTTCGAGGACCTTGGCCGGCTGGCCGCCCGGCTGGACCGCCTTGCCGATGTTCTGCTTGATGTCCTCGCTGACCTGCGCCCAGGACTTCTTGCCCGCCGGGTAGAGGCGGGAGTTGGGCAGGGCGGTGAGGAAGGTGCGCAGCTGGGCGGCCGGGCCGCCGTTCGCGGACTCCATCGCGCGGTAGCCGCTGGTGGTGACGGGCAGGAGGTCGTACTGGTTGGTGAAGGTGGTCACGTTCTTCGCCGAGTACAGCTGGTCGAGGAACTTGCCGGCCTCCTTCTTGTGGCCGTTCTTGAAGGCCATGACCCAGTCCGCGACGCCCATCGTGGAGTGGTCGGTGCCGTCGGCGGTGGGCATGGCGACCATGCCGAACTTCACGCCCTTGCCGGCCGCCTGCTTCAGCAGCGTCGGGTGGCCGTTGAGCATGCCGACCTCGCCCCGGGTGAAGGCGTCGAAGGCGGCCTGGCGGTCGAGCTTGCCGGGTTCGACGGGGCCGGTGAGGCCCTGGCCGACCATCCGGTCGCGGAGGAACTCGAAGGTCTTGACGTTCTCCGCGGAGTCGATCGCGTACGCCTCTTCGTTGTCGGTGTAGCCGCCACCGCCGGAGAGCATCCACATCATCGTCTCGGCCTGGGCCTCCTCGCGGCCCAGGGGCAGGGCGAAGGGGGTGGGGACGCCGGCGGCCTTGAGCTTCTTGGCGGCCGCCTCGACCTCCGCCCAGCTCTTGGGCTGCCAGGGGGTGGAGCCGTCCTTGGGGATGATCCCGGCGTCGCCGAGGAGCTTGGTGTTGTAGAAGAGCAGCCGGGTGCTGGCGACGAACGGCATGCCGTACTGGACGCGGCGGACCTTGCCGGCGTCGGCGAGCGGGGCGAGGAAGTCGGCCTCGGTCTTGACGGACAGCAGTTCGTCGGCGGTGTAGAGCTTGCCGGCCTCGGCGTAGTCGGCGTAGGCGCCGATCTGGGCGATGTCGGGGGCCTTGCCGGCCTTGACCATCGCGGCGACCTTCGCGTCGACCTCCGACCAGGAGTAGACGCTGACCTCGACCTTGACGCCGGGGTTGTCCTTCTCGAAGGCGGTGGCGAGGTTCTTCCAGTAGGCGGCGGAGGAGTTCTGCGGATTGTCTCCGTAGTCGGCCGCCACGACCCGGAGGGTCACCTCGTTGTCCCCGGAGAGGCCCGGCACGGCTCCACAGCCGGTCAGTGTCACGCCGGTCAGCCACAGTGCGGCTCCGGACGCGGCCAGCCTCAGGTAACGGCCCTTCACAGTTCTCGATCCACCCCAGGTTGTACGTACGATCCACGTAAGGTCTACACCACTTTGGCGGCTCCTCCACATCGACGGCGGCCTCGCGGGCGGACTGTTTCCAAACCGTCTCCGGGCGGGGCCCGACCGGCCTTCCGGATTTGTATGGCCGCTCAACAATCCCGCCCAATGGACTAGACCTTTCCCCTCGAAGCACGCGAGACTGTCTTTGTGAAACCCGTGAAACACGTCATCGCCCTCGATGTGGGCGGCACCGGGATGAAGGCCGCCCTCATCGCCGGGGACGGCACCCTGCTGCACGAGGCGCGCCGCGCCACCGGCCGCGAGCGGGGCGCCGAAGCCGTCGTCGAGACGATCCTGGACTTCGCCGCCGAGCTCCTCGTCCTCGGCCGGGAGCGCTTCGGCACGGCCGCCTCGGCCGCCGGGGTGGCCGTCCCCGGCATCGTCGACGCCGAGCGCGGCATCGCCGTGTACGCCGCGAACCTGGGCTGGCGCGACGTACCGATGCGCGAGCTGCTCAGCGCGCGCCTCGGCGGCATCCCGGTGGCCCTGGGCCACGACGTCCGCACGGGCGGGCTCGCCGAGGGCCGCATCGGCGCCGGCCAGGGCGCCGACCGCTTCCTGTTCGTCCCCCTCGGCACCGGCATCGCCGGCGCCATCGGCATCGCCGGCCGCATCGAGGCCGGCGCCCACGGCTACGCCGGGGAGATCGGCCACATCGTGGTCCGCCCGGGCGGCCCCGCCTGCGGGTGCGGCCAGTACGGCTGCCTGGAGACCCTCGCCTCCGCGTCCGCCGTCTCCCGCGCCTGGGCGGCCGCCTCCGGCGATCCCGACGCGGACGCCGCCGACTGCGCCAAGGCCGTGGAGTCCGGCGACGCCCACGCCGCGGAGGTCTGGCTGGCCGCGATCGGCGCGCTCGCCGACGGACTCGTCACCGCGCTCACCCTGCTGGACCCGAGCACGCTGATCATCGGTGGCGGGCTCGCCGAGGCGGGGGAAACCTTGTTCACACCACTGCGGACGGCCGTCGGGGAACGCGTGACGTTCCAGCGGCTGCCCGAGATCGTTCCGGCCGCCCTCGGGGACACCGCCGGATGCCTGGGCGCAGGGCTGCTCGCCTGGGACCTACTCGCCACGGAGGTACCTGCCTGATGTCCGGACGCGCACACAGCACCGTTCTCTCCGGCGCCAGGGTGGTGCTGCCGACCGGCATCGTGGCGGGCGGCCGCGTCATCGTCGAGGGCACCCGGATCGCGGGCAGCGCCCACGAGGACTCCGCGCTGGTGGACCTCTCCGGGCACTGGATCGTCCCCGGCTTCGTGGACATGCACAACCACGGCGGCGGCGGCGCCTCCTTCACCTCCGGCACCGCCGAGGACGTCCTCACCGGCGTACGGACGCACCGCGAGCACGGCACCACCACCCTCGTCGCCTCCACCGTCACCGGCGACCTCGACGAGCTGGCCCGCCGCGCCGCGCTGCTCGCCGAGCTCACGCAGCAGGGCGAGATCGCCGGCATCCACTTCGAGGGCCCGTTCATCAACCCCTGCCGCAAGGGCGCGCACAAGGAGGACCTGCTGCGCGACCCCGACCCGGCCGAGGTCCGCAAGCTGGTCGACGCCGCGCACGGCGCCGCCCGCATGGTCACCCTCGCCACCGAGCTCCCGGGCGGGCTGGAATCCGTACGCCTGCTCGCCGAGCACGGCGTCATCGCGGCGATCGGCCACACGGACTCCACGTACGACCAGACGCGCCAGGCCATCGACGCGGGCGCGACCGTCGCCACCCACCTCTACAACGCGATGCCCCGCCTGGAACACCGCGCGCCCGGCCCGATCGCGGCGCTGCTGGAGGACGAACGGGTCACCGTCGAGCTGATCAACGACGGCACGCACCTGCACCCGGCGATGCTGGAGCTGGCCTTCCACCACGCGGGCGCCCACCGGGTCGCGCTGATCACGGACGCGATGGACGCGGCCGGGTTCGGTGACGGCACCTACCACCTGGGCCCGCTGGAGGTCGAGGTCAAGGAGGGGGTCGCCCGGCTGGTGGAGGGCGGCTCCATCGCGGGCTCCACGCTCACCCTGGACACCGCCTTCAAGCGGTCGGTGAGCGTCGACCGACTGCCCGTCGAGTCGGTGGTGCAGGCGATCTCCGCCAACCCGGCGAAGCTGCTCGGCCTCTACGACGAGGTGGGCTCGTTGGAGCCCGGCAAGTACGCCGACCTGGTGGTCCTGGATGCGGAGTTCGACGTCAAGGGCGTCATGCGACGGGGCGAATGGGTCGTCAGCCCGCTGGGCTGAACCGGCCTTTCAGCCGTACGGACGCGCGGCGGCCGACCCGGAGGACTGGGCTGGCCGCCCTCCATTTGGCATGATCCCGGCACACACCAAGACCGGGACTGGCCATGATCCTCACCGTCACGCTCAACACCGCGCTCGACGTCACCCACCGGGTGCCGCGACTGCTGCCGCACACCTCCCACCGGGTCTCCGCCGTCACCGAACGGGCGGGCGGCAAGGGGCTGAACGTGGCCCGGGTCCTCGCCGCGCTCGGCCACGAGGTGACGGCGACGGGCTTCGCGGGCGGCCCGTCGGGCGCGCTCGTACGGGAGCTGCTGGCCGGCTCCCGCGGCGTGGTGGACGCCCTCGTCCCCTGCGCCGGCACCACCCGGCGCACGCTGGCCGTCGTCGACGAAAGCTCCGGCGACACCACCCAGTTCAACGAGCCGGGCCCGCAGATCACGGCCGCCGAATGGACGGCGTTCCTCGGCCGGTACACCGAACTCGTCTCCGGGGCCCGGGCGGTGGCCCTGTGCGGCAGCCTGCCGCCGGGCGTGCCGGTGGGGGCGTACGCGGTCCTGGTACGGGCGGCCCGCGCGGCCGGCGCCCCCGTCCTCCTCGACACCAGCGGCGAGGCCCTGCGCCGCGGGGTCGCCGCCCGGCCGGAGATCATCAAGCCGAACGCGGCGGAGCTGGCCGAGCTGACGGGCTCGCGCGACCCGCTCCCCGCCACCCGCGACGCCCGCCGCCGGGGCGCGCACGCGGTGGTGACCTCCCTGGGCCCCGAGGGCCTCCTGGCCGCCACCCCCGACGGCACCTGGCAGGCAACCCCGCCCCGCACCCTGCGCGGCAACCCGACGGGCGCGGGCGACTCGGCGGTGGCGGGCCTGCTGTCCGCCCTGACGGAAGCCCTCCCCTGGCCGGACCGCCTCACCCGCGCGGTGGCCCTCGCGACGGCCACGGTCCACGCCCCCACGGCGGGAGAGTTCGACCCCCGCACCTACGCGGAGGTACGGGGGTCGGTGAAGGTCACGGCCGTCCCGGCGGGCGGGCGGTGAGCAGGCGGGTCAGCCTCG
The DNA here is from genome assembly GCF_055580265.1 of Streptomyces sp. NPDC032091. Lineage (NCBI taxonomy): Bacteria > Bacillati > Actinomycetota > Actinomycetes > Kitasatosporales > Streptomycetaceae > Streptomyces > Streptomyces sp. NPDC032091. The sequence goes on from NZ_JBVILR010000017.1 coordinate 126,718, forward strand.
TTCCAGCCAGAGCTGGTCGATGTTGATCTCGCACTGGTTGCCCGTCTCGCACGAGATCTTGACGGTGTTGGAGCCCTTCTTCAGCTGCACCAGCGAGTAGGTGTTCGTCCAGCCCCACTCGCCCGGCTTGGCCAGGGCGAAGTTCTTCATGTTTATCGGGCGGTCCTGCTTGTCGCCGTTGACGGTCAGCGTGGTGCTCGCGTCCTTGCCCGGCACCGCGTAGGTCATCTTGAGCTTGTACTGGCCGTCCTTGGGGACGTCCAGGGTCCAGGTGACCGCCGCGCCCGTCTGGTTGAAGTTGCCGACGTACTGGCCGCCCGCGCTCTTCGCCCCCGGCACGGTCGTCTGGAGCGTCGCGCCACCGGTGAGCGCCATGCCGGCGCCCGAGGCGTCCGCCTTCGGCAGCGGGCTCTGCGAAGGCTCCGGCGAGGCGCTCGGCTCCGGGGAACCGTCGGGCTGCGAGGGGGCGACCGACTGGGACGGGCCCTTCGTCTGGTTCTTCTTGTCGTCGTCCTTGTTGCCGAAGGTCAGCGCGGCTCCGATGCCGATCGCCACCGCCGCCACCACCGCGACCGCCGCGATCAGCAGGCCCTTGCGGCTGGAGCCCCCGCCGCCGCCCGCGCGACCGCGGCCGCCCGGGTGGGTCATCTGCTGGGTCTGGTGCTGCGGGGCCGGCTGCTGGGGGACGCCGTAGCCGCTGGCCTGGAGGGCTTCGGGGGCCTGGTACTGGGCCTGGTAGGCCTGCGGCGGCTGCTGCTGCTGCGGGACGGCGCCGCGCTGGCCGCCGTAGGTCCGCTCGCCGACCGTGCGCACCTGGTTGTACGAGGTGCGGGGGACCCCGGGCTGCGCGCCGGGCTGCCCTCCGACCGCGGGGCCGGGGTAGCCGTATCCGCCGCCCTGACCGGGCGGGGTGGCTCCGGCGGCCTGGCCGTCCGCGTAGAGGTATCCGAACGGGTCGTCGTCCTCGGGCTGGTTCGCCCCACCGTGCGGGCCGTTGTTCGCGGGCGTCGTCATCGCAGGTCACTCCTTTCGACCCACGGGAGCCTACCCCGAACACGTGCTCCCACGGGTGGCCGATCCGATCACCCGGCCCGGCGGTGGGCCTTGGAGCGGGACCTCTTCTCGATGTACATCCGCTGGTCGGCGGAGCGCAGCACCTCGTCCGCCGACATCCCGCAGCTGGCCCAGCCGATGCCGAAACTCGCCCCGACGCGCACGGCCCGCCCGTCCACCCGGATCGGCGGGATGATCGCGTTGCGCAGCCGGACGGCGAGGTCGGCGGCGTCGGCGGCGCCCAGGCCGTCGGCGAGGACGACGAACTCGTCACCGCCGAGCCGGGCGACGGTGTCCCCGTCCCGGACGCACGTGGTCAGCCGGCGGGCCACCTCGATCAGGACGGCGTCGCCCGTGTGGTGCCCGAACCGGTCGTTGATCGACTTGAAGCCGTCGAGGTCGCAGAAGAGCACCGCGAGGCCCTTGGTGCCGTCGTCGATGTCCGAGGCGGGGGCCGCGGTGTGCACGTGGTGGTCGTACGGCCCCTCGGGCTGTCCGGGGAAGCCGGGGGCGAAGTCGAAGCCCTCGCCGGGTGCCGGTCCCGCCACGGGGGCGGCGAAGCCGTCGTAGCCGTGCTCGCCGGGGCCGACACCCTCCGGCCGGCCCTCGAAGGCCGCGTCCAGCGCCTCCACCGCGCCGGCCCGCACGGACTGGGGCCGCCGGCACAGCCGTGCGCCGAGCCGGGCGCGCAGCTCGGCGCTGTTGGGCAGGCCGGTGAGGGAGTCGTGGCTGGCGCGGTGCGCGAGCTGGAGTTCGTGCCGCTTGCGCTCCTCGATGTCCTCGACGTGCGTGAGCAGGAACCGGGGCCCGTCGGCGGCGTCGGCGACGACCGAGTTGCGCAGCGAGACCCACACGTACGTCCCGTCGCGCCGCCCCAGCCGCAGCTCGGCCCGGCCGCCCTCGGCGGAGGTGCGCAGCAGGGTGCCGATGTCCTCGGGGTGGACGAGGTCGGAGAAGGAGTAGCGGCGCAGCACGGAGGCGGGCCGCCCGAGCAGCCGGCAGAGGGCGTCGTTGGTGCGCAGCAGCCGCCCGTGCTGGTCGCCGCCCATCTCGGCGATGGCCATGCCGCTGGGCGCGTACTCGAAGGCCTGCCGGAACGACTCCTCGCTGGCCCGCAGCGCCTGCTGCTCGCGCTCCAGCCGCACCAGGGCCCGCTGCATGTTCGCGCGCAGCCGCGCGTTGCTGATCGCAATGGCCGCCTGGAAGGCGTACATCTGGAGCGCCTCGCGCCCCCAGGCGCCGGGGCGGCGCCCGTTGCGCGGTCTGTCCACCGAGATGACACCCAGAAGTTCCCCGCCGGTCGCATACATCGGGGCGTAGAGCCGGTCCTCGGGGTGCCACTCGTCCTCGAAGCGCGGATCGGGTCCGTCGGTGTGCCACTGGGGGACGTCGTCCTCCAGCAGGACCCAGCCCTCAGTGTGCGGGATGAAGCGCAGGCCGTCCCAGTCCTGGCCCATGGTCAGACGGCGCTCCCAGGCGGCGCGGGAGCCGACGCGGCCGGTGATCAGGGCTTCGGCGGCGGGGTCGCCGGCGAAGGCGGCGACGACGAGATCCCCGTCAGGGCGTACGAGGTTGACACAGGCGAGTTCGTAGCCGAGGCCGCGCACGATGCCGTCCACGACGGTCTGCAGAGTGTCCGCCAGGCTCCGGGCCGTGTTGAGCTCGGCCACCACCTGGTGCAGCTGCCGCAGGGTCGCAAGACGGACGTACGGCTCCGACTCGGTCTCCATTGCTCGCTCTCCCCGAGACCTCGACAGCAACTCCAGGTTTGTCATCGGCGTTTCGTTGCGGTGTCCCGTCCACTGAATCACAGTGAGCTGTGCGGCAGGTACACAGGGTCAACAAATCTTGGCCTCTGTGACTCAAGTCACATGAGATGAATAATGCTACGGCGCAGGCGCGTTGAGGACGAGGGGCCCTCCCCCGCCTTCCCACGCGCAAACGATACGCCCGGGCCTAGGCCCAGCGGCGGGGACGCGGCTCGGACCAGCGCCCGATGTGCGGCGCGCGGAGACCGGACTAGCGTGCGGTACGTGCCGAAGACGACCCCCGCACCCCAGCCTTACACCCCCGACAGCCCCTTCTCCCCCCATCCTGAGGGGGTGAGCAACGACGAGTTCCGCGCCGCCATGTCCCGGCTGGCGGCGGGCGTGTGCCTGATCACCGCCCATGAACCGCCCCTGACCGCCGAGGGGCCGCGCGGCGAGGACGTGGGCATGACGGCCACCGCGTTCATGTCGGTGTCCCTGGACCCGCCGCTGGTCCTGGTCAGCGTCCGCGAGGGCTCCCGGATGGACGACCTGCTGGCGGAGCAGCCGCTGTGGGCGGTCTCGCTCCTCGCGGAGAACCAGCTCCAGGTGGCCGGCCGGTTCTCGATGAAGGGCCGCATCAGCGACCGGCTGCTCTTCGCCGACCTCGCCTACGAGCGGGGCGCCGCCTCGGGGGCCCCGCTGCTCTCGGGGGCCCTGGCCACCCTGGAGTGCCGCACGACCTCCCGGGTCCCGGCGGGCGACCACACGCTGGTCATCGGGCACGTCCTGACGGCCGCGTTCCCGTCACCGGACGCCCAGCCCCTGACGTACTTCCGCGGCCGCTACCGCCACCTGCTGCCGTAGCCCACCGGAAGCGGACGGGTGATGCGGCCGGGCGGCCGGGGTGGACGGGCGGACAGGGCGGACGGCCGGGCAGCCCGGGCCGGGGCCTACCAGTCCCGCGAGCTGCGCCCCCGCTTCGTCTCCGACCGCGCCTTCTTCTCCCTCAGCCGCCGCTCGTTGATCCCGCGCGGGATCTTCGTCGCCCGCCGGGCCTTCGGCGGGGCCGCCGTCGCCTCCGCCAGCACCGCCGCCATCCGGACCAGCGCCATCTCCCGGTTGCGGTACTGCGACCGGTGCTCGGACGCCCGCACCGTCAGCACCCCGTCCACCAGCCGGCCCGCGAGCCGCTCCAGCGCCCGCTCCTTCCACACCTCCGGCAGCGCCTTCGTCGCGGCGACGTCGAACAGCAGCTCCACCCGCGAGTCCGAGGTGTTGACGTGCTGCCCGCCCGGCCCGGAGGAACGCGAGAACCGCCAGGCGAGCTCCGCCTCGGGGAGCACGACCGCACCGCGGATGACATAGGGACCAGGCATGCCCCCTATGATCCGCCCCCGCCCCTCCCCCGTCACCCTCATTTCCCGCCCCGGCCGCCGCCCCGGAAACCCCCCTGGAACCTCCGTGCCCCCTCCCCGCGTTATGAAGGGCAGCGGTAGCTTGACCCCACATCGGGCTCACGCACCCGGAATGACGAGGAAGGACACCAGTCACATGGCAGTAAGCCTGTCCAAGGGCGGCAACATCTCGCTCTCGAAGGAGGCCCCCGGCCTCAGCGCCGTCACGGTCGGCCTCGGCTGGGACGTCCGTACGACGACCGGTGTCGACTTCGACCTCGACGCCTCGGCCATCGCGGTCGACGCGACGGGCAAGGTCGTCTCCGACGGCCACTTCGTCTTCTTCAACAACAAGTCCACCCCGGACCAGACCATCGTCCACACCGGCGACAACCGCACCGGTGAGGGCTCGGGCGACGACGAGTCCATCAAGGTCAACCTCGCCGGCCTGCCCGCCGCCGTGGACAAGATCGTCTTCCCGGTCTCCATCTACGACGCCGACTCCCGCAGCCAGAACTTCGGCCAGGTCCGCAACGCGTACATCCGCGTCGTCAACCAGGCCGGCGGCGCCGAGATCGCCCGCTACGACCTCTCCGAGGACGCCGCCACCGAAACCGCCATGGTCTTCGGCGAGCTCTACCGCAACGGCACCGAGTGGAAGTTCCGCGCCGTCGGCCAGGGCTACGCCTCCGGCCTCACCGGCATCGCCCAGGACTTCGGCGTCAACGTCTGAGACCGCCACGGCCGAGCCCCTTCCCCGGGCATCCCGGAGAAGGGGCCGCGCCCGGCTTCGCTACCGTTCGACGGGTGATCATCCAGCCCCTCGTCCCCGTGGACGGCGCCCTCCCCGGCCCGGTCCTCACCGAGATCGCCGCCCTCTACGCGACGAACCGCACGTTCTTCGAACTGAGCGGCGACTTCCCCGACCCGACCCGCATCACCGTCGAGCAGGTCGCGGCCGCACTCGCCGACGAACTCGCCCCGGACGGCGCCGAGGTCCTCCTCGCCCGCTCCGCCGGCCGCCTCGTCGGCCTCGCCGCCACCCTCGCCCACCACCCGGACCCCGCCGACCCCGACCCGTGGATCGGCCTGCTCCTCATCGACGCCACCGCACACCGCGAAGGCCACGGCAGCGCCCTCGCCCGCCTCGTCGAGGCCCGCTTCCGCACCGCCGGCCGCACCGGCGTACGCCTCGCCGTCCTGGAGAACAACCCCCGGGCCCTCGCCTTCTGGCAGACCCAGGGCTACACCGTCCTGCGCCACACCCATGACCGCGAACGCGCCCGCCCCTGCCTGGTGATGCGCAAGGCTCTCTAGGGCGCCTTCGGCCGGTCCGCCCCGTAGAGCCACACGTCCCACACCTTCTTCAGGTCCGCCCCCGTACGCCGCTGCGCGTACGCGGTGAAGTCGGCCGTGCTCGCGTTGCCGTGCCGGTGGTCGGCCGCCCAGCCCCGCAGCAGGTCGAAGAACTTCGCGTCCCCCACCTCCTGCCGGATCCGGTGCAGCACCATCGCCCCCCGGTAGTAGACGGGGTCGTCCGAGAGGTGCGCGGCATCCGGCGGCGCGGCCGGCGCGAACGCCGCCCAGTCGCCATCGGCGTGCGCGTCCACCGACGTGTCACCGGCCAGGAACGCCTCGAACCGCCGCTGCGCGGACACACCCCCGTGGGACTCCGCCCACAGCCACTCCGCGTACGTGGCGAAGCCCTCGTTCAGCCACATGTCCTTCCAGGACTCCGGCGACACCGAGTTTCCGAACCACTGGTGCGCCAGCTCGTGCAGCACCAGTTCCTCGTCCGGCGCACCGGGGTACACGGGCTTGGTCTGCGTCTCCAGCGCATACCCCAGGGCCCGCGCGGGCAGCACGATCGACCCCACCGTCCCGAACGGATAGGGCCCGAACGTGGCACTGCCCCACTCCACCATCTCCGGCACCCGCGCCAGCACGGCCCGGCTCGCCTCTTCCTCCCCGGGCGCCACGGCCTGGTACACGGACACCCCCGAAGGGGTCCTCCCCGTACTCACCCTGAACTTCCCCACGGCGACGGTCGCCAGATAGCTCGCCATCGGCTCGGCGCTCCGCCACACGAACTCGGTCCGCTCCCCCACGTCCCGCCGGGAGCGCAGCTCCCCGTTCGACACGGCCTCGTAGCCCCGCGGAACGCTCACCGTGACGTCGTACGCCGCCTTGTCGCTGGGATGGTGGTTGCCGGGGAACCAGCCCATCGACCCCACCGGTTCGCCCACCCCGACAGAGAACTCCCCGCCCCCGGCGGTGATCCAGCCCTCCTTGGACCCGTCGGGATCGACCAGCGGCCTGGGCCGTCCGCCGTAGTCCACCCGTGTACGGAACACCTCGCCCTTGCGCAGGTCCTCGGCCGGACGCACGGTCAACTCGTTCCCGGTCCGGTTGAACCGCGCGCCCACGCCCTGTACTTCCACGCCCTCGACCTTCAGCCCGCTGAAGTCGAGGTTGAACGAACTGAGCCCCTGACCGGCCCGCGCGGTGATCACGGCCGTCCCGCGCAGCTCCCCGCCCGCGGGGTCGTAGGCCAGGTCCAGCGCGTAGTGCTCGACCTCGTACCCGCCGTTGCCCGCCCGCGGGAAGTACGGGTCGCGCAGCCCGGACGCACCCGGCCGCCCCTGCACCGTCGCTCCCGTACAGCCCGTGGTGAGGGCGATCAGGACGGCGAGGGCAGGAGCGGCGAGACGGGTGAGCGTGCGGTGGTCCACACGCCCGATCCTAAGTGGGGTTACTTGCCCAGGGCCTCGACGCCGGCCTTGGCGAACTTCTCGTCCAGGTCGCCGCTCGGCGCACCGGCCACACCGATACCGGCGACGGGCGCACCGTCGGCCTGGACCGGGGCGGCACCGGCGAGGAACAGGGTGCCGGGGATGTCCTTCAGGTTCGGGGTCTGCGCGAGCCGGCCGGCGAGCACCGAGGTCGGGGCGTTCCACGACACGGCGGTGAACGCCTTGCGCTGCGCGGACTCGTAGGACTGCGGGCCCGCACCGTCGCCACGCAGGGTGACGATCGTGTTGCCATTGCGGTCCACCACGGCCACCGTCACCTTCTGGTTCTCCTTCTGGGCGGCGTCGAGCGCGGCCTGGGCGGCGCGGGTGGCGGCGTCGACGGTCAGGTGGGTCGAGGTGGTGAAGTTGCCGCTCTTGGCCTCGTCCTTCTTGGCAGGGGTGGCGCTCGCGCTGACGGCCCCGAAGGTGCCGGCGCCGAGGACGACGGCGAGGGCGGTACCGGTGAGGACGCGGGTACGGGTGTTCATCTCTGCTCCTGATGGTCTCGACTGGCTCCCTTCCACCATCGCCGCCACCCCCGCCCCCGCCCGTCCCCGTACCGGCTCGCCCCGACGACCGCACCGGCTGACCCGGGGGTCATCCGATCGGCCGATGCGGTGGGGCCGCCCGCCCGGTTCCCTGGGGCCCGGGGTCTCCGCCCCGGACCCGTGCCGCTCCGCAGGCAGCCCGGCCGCGTACGCAGACACGTACGCCCACCCGGCCAGGGCGACCGCCCAGCCCCGACCCGTGACCGCCCGGCCAGTGCGGCGCCACAATGGACACCCCACCCCCAGGAGCCCCGCCCGTGAGCCACCCCCCGCGGAAACCCGACACCCGCGCCCTGGCCACCGTCATGCACACGGCGTTCTTCCTCCTGCTCGGCGCCTCCGTGGCCCGCTTCCTCCTCCACCACCCGGGCGAGCCCCGCACCCCCTGGGTCATCGCCCTCAGCGTCACCCTGGCCCTGCTCTACGTCCTCGGCCCGGCCGTGGGCGGCACCGCGGCCACGGCCACCCCCGCCCCCACCCTCCGCCGGCGGCTCTGGCTCGGCCTCGTCGTCACCACCTGGGTCGTCCTGGTCGTCCTCGCCCCCAGCTTCGCCTGGTGCGCCGTCCCCCTCTTCTTCACCGCCCTGCGCACCCTCCCCCCGCGCGCCGCCGTAGCCCTCGTCACCGTCCTCACCGTCTTCGTCGTCGCCGCCCAGCTGAAGCTCTCCACCGCCTTCGACCCCAACCTCCTGCTCGCCCCGCCCGCCATCGCCGCCCTCGCGACGGCCGTCTTCATCCACATGGAGCGCCAGGCCCAGGCCCAGCGCGCCCTCATCGACGACCTCATCCGCACCCGCCGCGAGCTCGCCGCCACCGAACGCCGCGAAGGCACCCTCGCCGAACGCCAGCGCCTGTCCATGGAGATCCACGACACCCTCGCCCAGCACCTCTCCAGCCAGCAGATGCTGCTCCAGGCCGCCGACCGCACCTGGGACACCGACCCCGCCACCGCCCGCGCACACGTCCGCACCGCCACCGGCATCGCCGCCCGCGGCCTCGCCGAAGCCCGCCGCCTCGTCCACGACCTGGCCCCGCCCGAACTCGACAACGGCGCCGGCCTCGCCGACGCCCTGCGCGCCCTGGACGCCGGCCCCGACATCGAGGTCCGCTTCCACCTGGAGGGCACCCCCGCCCCCCTCCCGGACCGCGCCGAATCCGCCCTGCTGCGCATCGCCCAGGGCGCCCTCGCCAACATCCGCGAGCACTCCGGCGCCCGCACCGCCGCCCTCACCCTCAGCTTCCTCGGAGACCAGGTCGTCCTGGACATCGCCGACGACGGCACCGGCTTCACCACCGGCACCGGCGTCACCTCCGCCCCCGCCGGCTCCGCCACCCCGACCCCCACCGGCCGCGGCCACGGCCTCCCCGCGATGCGCGCCCGCGTGCGCCAGCTCGGCGGAACCCTGACCATCGAATCCACCCCGGGCGAAGGCACCGTCCTCTCGGCCTCGATCCCCCTGGAGCCCACCGGATGACGACGATCCTCCTCTGCGACGACCACGTCGTCGTCCGCGCCGGACTGCTCGCCCTGCTCGGCAGCGAACCCGACATCGAGGTCCTCGGCGAGGCCGGCAGCGGCGAGGAAGCCGTCGCCCTGGCCGCCAAGCTCCACCCCGACGTCGTCCTGATGGACCTCCAGCTCGGCGAGGGCATCGACGGCGTCGAAGCCACCCGCCGCATCACCGCCCTCCCCCGCCCCCCGCACGTCCTCGTCCTGACGACGTACGACACCGACGCGGACATCACCCGCGCCATCGGCGCCGGCGCCACCGGCTACCTCCTCAAGGCCGAACGCCCCGAGGAACTCTTCGCCGCCATCCACTCGGCCGCCGCCGGCCGCACCACCCTCTCCGCACCCGTCGCCAGCCGCGTCATGGCCCACCTGCGCGGCACCCGCCCCACCCTCACCGACCGCGAACTCGACATCCTCGGCCAGCTCGCCCGCGGCCTCGGCAACCGCGACATCGCCCGCGCCCTGTTCATCAGCGAAGCCACCGTCAAGACCCACCTCGGCCGCATCTACGACAAGCTCGGCGTCGACACCCGCGCCGGCGCGGTCGCCGTCGCCAAGGAACAACGCCTCCTGCCGTCCTGACCCCGCCCGGCCCCAAGAGGTGACGGCCCGACCCCGCACCACCCACCGACCCGTGACACCATCACCTACGTGCTCGACATCGGCTACTCCCTCTCCCGCCGCTTCCCCGACCCCCCGCAGACCGACTACCGCTCGGCGGACGTCCACGCCCTGCGCCACGACCTCTTCTGCGGCGACGTCTACCTCGCGGACACCGACAAGGACACCGAAGTGTCCACAGCCTGGGGATGGGTACCCGTACTCGACTTCGCCTGGGCCCTCTGCGACATCGTCGAACAGCTCGACCAGGACCCCCGCGGCAGCCGCTCCTCCGACAGCCGGTACGCCGAACTCGACTTCACCGAATCCAGCGACCGGATGCTCTTCGAACGCCGCTTCGGCTGGGTCGACGTCGAAGCCGACTGGATGCCGCCGGAAGAGGAACCGCTGACCTTCAGCCACCGCCTGCTGCGCCGCGAGGCCCGCGACTTCCTCCACGACCTGATCGCCGACCTCATCGACATGCACGAGGGCCTCGCCGACAACCCCGTCATCTGGACCCTCCAGGCCCGCTTCCCCCGCGTCCCCGCCTGACCCGGACCCGGCCGGACCACCCCTCTGGGCACACCCCTCCCGGACCAATCCCCTCGAACCACCCCAGTCGGCACACCAGGAGGAACCCGTGAAGCTGCGCGACGTCACCCCCGCCGACCTCGACGCCTACGTGCGCATGCGCTGCGACCCGCTCATGATGGCCGACCTCGGCGGCCCCCAGTCGCCCGCCGACATGCCCGCCCTCGTCCTGCGCGACAGCGACAAGGCGGCCGCCGACCTCGCCTGGATCAAGATGATCGTCCCCGACCCCGCCACCCCCGACGTGGTCGCCGGCACCGTCAACCTCTGGGCACACGAAACCGACGACGGACCCGTCTCCGAGATCGGCTGGATGGTCCTGCCCGCACACCAAGGCCAGGGCCTCGGCAAGCGCGCCGTCCGCACCCTCCTGGAACAGGCCCGCGACGCCGACCGCTGGGGCGTCGTACACGCCTACCCCTCCACCGCCAACGCCGCCTCGAACGGCATCTGCCGCTCCGTCGGCTTCCGCCTCGTCACCGAAACCGACGTCGAGTTCGCCGGGCGCACCTTCCGCTGCAACCACTGGTCCCTGAACCCGAAGACGGACCTCATCTGAGGCGACCGGCCACCCCCGGCACCGCCATCCCGCCCCCTACCCCACCACCCGCAGACCCAGCTGCGCCGCCAGCGCCGGAGCCAGATCGAACAGCTGCGACGGACTGATCACCGCCCCCGCCAGCGACTCCACCCCCCGCGCCACCTCCAGCTCGGCCGCACCCCGCAGATCCACGTCCTTCAGCCGGGCCCCCGTCACGTCCACCCCGCGCAGCACACAGTCCCGGAACTCCACGCGCTCCAGCACCGCACCCGCGAAGTCCGGCTCCACCAGCACGCACCCCTCGAACACCACGTCCCTCAGCCGCGCCTGCCGCAGGTTCAGGTAGTCGATCTTGCCGCCGCGCACCACGACCCGCTCCAGCACCGCCCCGTGCAACTGCACCCCGCCCAGCCGCGCCTCCACCAGCTCCACGTCCCGCAGCGAAGCACCCGACAGGTCCGCCCCCACCCCCCGGACGCCCTCCCACACCGAGTCCAGGACCCGCGCCTTCGCCAGCCCCACCCCGTCGAGCCCGCACCGGCGCACCGCGCAGTCCATGAACCGCGCCCCCACCCCCTCCTGCCCCGACAGGTCCAGGTCCGCGAACTCCAGCCCGTCGTAATCCCCGTCCGGCTCCAGCCGACCGCCCTCCCACACCACCAGCTCCGGCAGCACCACCTCCGCCCGCCGCGCCGCCTTCACCGACTGACCGCCACCACGACCGCTCCCGCCACTGCGCACCATGCCCCCATCGTGGCCCCCGGCACTGACAATCCACCGCACCCTTGACCTCAACCCCGCTTGAGGTCACACGCTCTCCCCATGACCACGACGAACACCCCCACGACGAACACCCCCACCATGAAGGCCGTCCGCCTCCACGCCTTCGGCCCCGCCGACCACCTCACCTACGAAACCGTCCCCCTCCCCACCCCCGCCCCCGGCCAGGTCCGCATCGAAGTCGCCGCCGCCGGCGTCCACCTCCTCGACACCGCCCTCCGCCGAGGCGTCCAAGGACCCCCCACCCCCCTCCCCGACCTCCCCACCATCCCCGGCCGCGAAATCGCCGGCACCGTCGACGCCCTCGGCCCCGGCACCGACCCCGCCTGGCTCGGCCGCACCGTCGTCACCCACCTCGGCTTCCGCCCCGGCGGCTACGCCGAACACGCCGTCGCCGACGCCGACCGGCTCCACCCCGTACCCGACGGCCTCGACCCCGCCGAAGCCGTCGCCATGATCGGCACCGGCCGCACCACCCTCGGCATCCTCCAGTTCGCCGACCTCGGCCCCCACTCCGTCGCCCTCGTCCCCGCCGCCGCCGGAGGCATCGGCACCCTCCTCGTCCAATACGCCAAGAACGCCGGCGCCACCGTCATCGCCCTCGCCGGCGGCCCCGCCAAAACCGCCCGCGCCGCCGCCAACGGCGCCGACCTCGCCCTCGACTACACCACCCCCGACTGGGCCGACACCGTCCGCACCCACCACCCCGACGGCGCCACCGTCCTCTTCGACTCCGTCGGCGGCACCACCGCCCGCACCGCCCTCACCCTCCTCGCCCCCGGCGCCCGCCACCTCGTCTTCGGCTGGTCCAGCGGCACCCCCCACACCCCCACCGACACCGAACGGGCCGACCTCGACGCCCGCCGCATCACCACCCACCACATCCTCGGCCCCGCCATGCTCCAGGCCGTCGGCACCCCCGACCCCCTGCGCACCCTGGAGACCCGCGCCCTCGCCGAAGCCGCCGCCGGCCGGCTCCGCCCCGCCCTCCAGCGCTACCCCCTCGCCCACGCCGCCCGCGCCCACCACGACCTCGAAACCCGCGCCACCACCGGCAAGGTCGTCCTCGAACCCTGACCACCCCCACCCCGCATCGGACACCCCGCACCCAACCCGCCCCCGACACACGACACCCCGCCCCTGGACACCCCTCCCGCACCGCCGGTACCAACACCCCCATGACGATCAACGGCGGCATCTCCTTCTGGTACGCGACGGACACCACCCACCAGCCACCCCGCACCCCCCTCACCACCGACACCACCGCCGACGTCGCCATCGTCGGCGGCGGCTACACCGGCCTGTGGACCGCCTACTACCTCAAGCGCACCGCCCCCGACCTGCGCGTCACCGTCCTGGAGCAGAAGTTCTGCGGCTACGGCGCCTCCGGCCGCAACGGCGGCTGGCTCTACAACGGCATCGCCGGCCGCGACCGCTACGCCGCCCTCCACGGCCACGAAGCCGCCCGCCGCCTCCAGCACGCCATGAACGACACCGTCACCGAGGTCATCGACGTCGCCACCGCCGAATCCATCGACGCCGACATCCACCGCGGCGGCGTCCTCGAAGTCGCCCGCACCCCCGCCCAGCTCACCCGCCTCAAGGCCTTCCACGCCACCGAACTCTCCTTCGGCGAAACCGACCGCGAGCTCCACGACACCACCGCCACCCGCGCCCGCATCGACATCGCCGACGCCGTCGGCTCCAGCTGGACCCCCCACGGCGCCCGCATCCACCCCCTCAAACTGCTCCGCGGCCTCGCCACCGCCTGCGAACGCCTCGGAGTCGTCATCCACGAGTCCACCCCCGTCACGGACATCGCCCCCGGCCGCGCCGTCACCCCCTACGGCACCGTCCGCGCCCCCTACGTCCTGCGCTGCACCGAGGGCTTCACCGCCTCCCTCAAGGGCCAGAAGCGCACCTGGCTCCCCATGAACTCCTCGATGATCGTCACGGCCCCCCTCCCGCCCTCGGTCTGGGACCGCCTCAACTGGACGGACGCCCCCCTCCTCGGCGACATGGCCCACGCCTACATGTACGCCCAGCGCACCGCCGACGACCGCATCGCCCTCGGCGGCCGGGGCGTCCCGTACCGCTTCGGCTCCCGCACGGACAACGACGGCCGCACCCAGCCGTCCACGATCACCGCCCTCACGGAACTCCTCTTCTCCTTCTTCCCGGTCCTCACCGGCACGGAGATCACCCACGCCTGGTCGGGCGTACTCGGCGTCCCCCGCGACTGGTGCGCCACGGTCACCCTGGACGCCACCACGGGCCTCGGCTGGGCCGGCGGCTACGTCGGCTCGGGCGTCGCCACCGCCAACCTCGCGGCCCGCACCCTCCGCGACCTGGTCCTGGGCGAATCCACCGCCCTGACCACCCTCCCCTGGGTCCACCACCGCGTCCGCCGCTGGGAACCGGAACCCTTCCGCTGGCTCGGCGTCCACGCCCTCTACGCCGCCTACCGCGAAGCGGACCGCCACGAATCAAAAACCCACACCCCGACGACGACCCCCCTGGCCCACCTCGCAAACCGCATCTCGGGCCGCTCCTGACCGCCACTGTCACTGGCCCCTGTCATCCTGGCCAGTGCCGCACCGACACCGAGCCCAGGGGGGCCATGGCGAAGAGAACGAGGCAGCAGACAAGGAAGAAGAGCCCGCGGGACCGTCGTCCGGGTGTCGCGATCTACCACGACATGAAGGTCTACGAGAACTTCGAGCGCTCCGCGCAGCGCATTTTCTTACTGGTCCAGCAGGCCGAGCGCGGTTCCCCCGGCTCTCCGAGACACCTGTACATCGACGTACAGGGCCATCGGAACTCCGTCGGGGGGTACGACCACGACGCATTCGAGCTGATCAACGAGTTCGCGCTCCAGTACCTCGGGAAATACCTCACCGAGCTGCACACTCCCCTGATCCATGTCCGCATGAAGGGGCAGCGGAGGACCTCCCGGAGCGGCTCGTCTTCGGCTACCCGGACGACGGGAGCAAGTACGGCTTCGATGCGGGGTCCCTCGCCCTCAACCCCCGCGAGGCGGTTCCCGCGGACCGTAAGACACCGCCCACGACCCGCGCGATCGCCGACTACCTCGGCATGGAGGAGGCCGCGTGCCTCGTCTGCTGGGCCAAGCCCGTAGAGCGGGCGCACGTCGTGCCGAGCGCCCTGGGCGGTTCCATGGACATGCGGAACTTCGCGCTGCTGTGCAAGAAACACCACGCGGAGGCTCCCGACGTGGCCGACGCGGAGAGCTTCTGGGCCTGGGTCGACCACACCGAGCTGAACAGCAGCCCGGAGAAGTGGGCCGACACCCCCGATCACCTCAAGGAACTACTCCGCCGACACAACGTCCGCGTGGACCCGTCAGAGCGCGAGAACCTGTCCTTCTTCGCCTCGGTCAAGAAGGAACTGGTCTCCCTACTACGAGTGGACCGAGGACGACTTCGAAGCGGTGCAGTGGGCGGAATTGATGGACGAGTTCCACCGGGTCCTCGATCAAGCGACCGGTCGGCACTTCTCCATCGACAAGAAGGTCTCCACCTACGCCTGGGCGTACGACATCGCCTTCAGGCGGGCCAAGGGGGGAGCCACCGCGGTCATCCGCGACAAGCCCTGAGCCCACGCGAAAGGCCCCGGACCAGAGGGTCCGGGGCCTTCGGAAGCAGAGCCCCCTGTCGGATTCGAACCGACGACCTACGCTTTACAAGAGCGTTGCTCTGGCCAGCTGAGCTAAGGAGGCAGGGCCGCCATCACTCTACACAGCGCCCCCTGCCCGAGCCATCGCGTTCGCCCCAGCTGCTGACAGAACCCCCCGCACCGGGTAGCGTCGGGCCGAGTCCTGAATATTGGACTAGACCTTCCACTCGGATCGTCCGGCACGTTCCTGCCGGTAGAAGGGATGCATCACCATGGCTTCTGTCACCTTCGACAAGGCGACCCGCCTCTACCCGGGCGGCGACAAGCCCGCCGTCGACCAGCTGGAGCTGGAGATCGAGGACGGCGAGTTCCTCGTCCTCGTCGGGCCCTCCGGCTGCGGCAAGTCCACCTCGCTGCGCATGCTCGCCGGCCTGGAGGACGTCAACGGCGGCGCCATCCGCATCGGGGACCGCGACGTCACGCACCTGCCGCCCAAGGACCGGGACATCGCGATGGTGTTCCAGAACTACGCGCTGTACCCGCACATGAGCGTCGCCGACAACATGGGCTTCGCGCTCAAGATCGCCGGTGAGGACAAGGCCACCATCCGCCGCAAGGTGGAGGAGGCGGCGAAGATGCTGGACCTCACCCAGTACCTCGACCGCAAGCCCAAGGCGCTCTCCGGCGGTCAGCGCCAGCGCGTCGCCATGGGCCGGGCCATCGTGCGCAAGCCGCAGGTGTTCCTCATGGACGAGCCGCTGTCGAACCTCGACGCCAAGCTGCGCGTGTCCACCCGTACGCAGATCGCCGCGCTCCAGCGCGACCTCGGCATCACCACCGTGTACGTGACCCACGACCAGGTCGAGGCCATGACCATGGGCGACCGGGTGGCGGTGCTGAAGGACGGCCTGCTCCAGCAGGTGGACACCCCGCGCAACATGTACGACCGGCCGGCGAACCTCTTCGTCGCCGGGTTCATCGGCTCGCCCGCCATGAACCTGGTCGAGGTGCCGATCACCGACGGCGGCGTGAAGTTCGGGGACAGCGTGGTGCCGGTGTCGCGCGAGGCGCTGTCGGCGGCCGCCGACGCCGGTGACAAGACCGTCACCGTCGGCGTGCGCCCCGAGCACTTCGACATCGGCGAGACGGGCGGTCTGACGATCACCGTGAACGTCGTCGAGGAACTGGGCGCCGACGGCTACGTCTACGGCAGTAAGGACGGCCAGGACATCGTGGTCCGCGTGGGCGGCCGCCAGGTGCCCGAAAAGGGTTCCTCGCTGCATGTGGTGCCGCGGGCCGGGGAGATCCACGTGTTCTCCACGTCGACCGGGGCACGGCTCTCCGGCTGAGGCCGGGCGCGGGTCCACCGGAAGGGGCGTCCCGTCAAGGGGCGCCCCTTCCGGGGCAGTTGCCGGGGGCGTTCGCCACGAACCCCGGCAGAGCGGGCCATTCGGCCGCACTCGTCAACCCGTAAATCGAAAAGCCACGTCGAACCATCCCCCGACCGGGTGACTAAATGTCGCCAATTCCTCACCGAGCGCTACTCTCGCCCTCGTGACCCACACTGCCCGCCGAATCGGCCGTTCCCTCGCCCTGGTCCTGCCCGTCGTCCTGGTCCTGTCCGGGACCCTCGCGGTCACGATGGTCCCTTGGGCGGACAACTCCCCGTCCCAGGTGCTGACCGCCTCCGCCGAGGACGTCTCCGTCCCCGCCAAGCCGCGTGCCGCGCAGGACGTGCTCCGCGACAAGCTGCTGAACGAGCTGCAGCAGGGGGAGAACCCCGGTGTCGTCCTCGGGCACCTGCAGGAGCAGGTGAACGGGCGGCCGTCGCTCGCCGAGCACTGCATGGGCATCGCCCGGGCGCTCGGCCGGGCCGCCGTCGAGGCGTACGGGCCCACGAAGGCGCAGTCGTACGCCCGCCCGGTGTGCGACACCTCGTACGCGTCCGGGGTCGCCTCGATGGGCTGACGCCCGCCGTGCCGCCCCGGCCGGGGCGGTGGCCGTCCCTACGCTGGCGGCCATGACCGAGACCCCTCCCACCGCTGCACCCTCCACCGACCGCGCGGCCGCGTTCCCGCCCCCGCCCGTCCAGGCCGTCGTCCTGGCGGGGGGCCAGGGTTCGCGGCTGCGGCCGTATACGGACGACCGGCCGAAGCCGATGGTCGAGATCCCGGGGACGGGACTGCCGATCATCGGGCACCAGTTGGCGTGGCTGGCGGAGGAGGGGGTGACCGACGTCGTGGTGTCGTGCGGGCACCTCGCGGAGGTGCTCCGGGAGTGGCTGGCGGGGGCGGTGCTGCCGTTGCGGGTGACGACGGTGGTGGAGGAGGAGCCGCTCGGGCGCGGGGGCGGGCTGAAGTACGCGGCCCGGCACCTGCCGTGGCCGGAGCGGTCCTGGTACGCGACCAACGGGGACGTGTGGACGCGGTTCCCGTTGCGGGAGATGGCGGCGTTCCACGCGGAGCGGGGGGCGACGGCGACGCTGGCGCTGGCGCGGCCGCGGATCCCGTGGGGGGCGGTGGAGACGAACGGGCTGGGGCAGGTGCTGGATTTCGTCGAGTCGCCGCCGTCGCCCTATCTGATCAACGCCGGGGTGTACGTGTTCGCGCCCGAATTCGCGGCGCTGCTGCCGGATGTGGGGGACCACGAGCGGACGACGTTCCCGCGGCTGGCGCGGGAGCGGCGGCTGGCGGGGTTCCCGCTGCCGCAGGGGGCCTACTGGCGGGCGATCGACACGGCGAAGGACTTGGCCGAGGCCGCGCGGGAGTTGGCGGCTCACAGCGGCGCCTGAGGGCTCACAGCGGCGCCTGATGGCCCGCAGGGGGGTCCAGGGCCCCGCAGCGGCTTCCGAGGGGCTCACACGGGGTGCGGTGAACTGCGGAGGGCCCGGCGCGCGTTCGCGTGCCGGGCCCTCGTGTCGTGCGGGTGGGGGGTCAGCCGAGGAGGCCGCCGACGAGGCCGGGCTTCTTGGCGGTGGTGTCGGAGCCGCTGCGGCTGCCCGAGGAGGTGGCCGGCGGCTGCTGGGGGCTGGACTGCCTGGAGGTGGTGCTGCGGGGGGTCTGGCCGGTGCTGCCCTTGGTGGCGCTGGGGGCGCCGGAGCCGGTTCCGGTGCCGGCGCTCTGGCTGGGGGCGCCGGTGCGGCCGGACTTGGCGGCGGGCGCGGAGGCGGAGGCCGAGGCGGAGGGCGAGGCCTGCTGGGAGGGCTGCTGCTTGGCGGGTGCGGACTGGCGGGGTGCGGGGGGCTGCGGCAGGGGGCTGCCGGGGAGGTAGTTGCTGGGGGCCTGGCCGGGGCCGGGGACGGTGACGACGGTGCTGGAGCGGACGGCCCCGCCGAGGAGGGAGCCGATGAGGAGGGTGAGTCCGCAGACGACGGTGGCCATGACGGTGCCGCGGCGCAGGACGCGGCGGCGGAGCTGCCACATTTCGGAGCGGGGGCCGAGGGTGCGCCAGGCTTCCCCGGCGAGGCGTCCGTCGAGGGAGTAGACGGGGGCGCCGGCGATGATCAGCGGGCTCCAGGCGGCGAGGTAGATGATGTCGGGGGCGTCGTAGGCGGGGACGGTCTTCCAGCTGACGGTCATCAGCAGGGCGGCGGAGAGCAGGGCGCCGATGCAGGCGGCGAAGCGCTGCCAGAGTCCGAAGACGGTGAGGACGCCGACGATCACCTGGAGGAAGGCGACGGTGAGTCCGGCGCCGACCGGGTGGGCGAGGGCGAAGTCGCGCAGGGGTTCGGCGAGGGCCCAGGGGTGCAGGGTGTGCAGCCAGGTGACCATGGAGCCGCGTTCGCCGCCGTCGAAGTAGACGGGGTCGCAGAGTTTGCCCATGCCGGCGTAGATGGAGATGAAGCCGAGGAAGACGCGCAGCGGGAGCAGCACGACGCCGAGGTTCATCCGGCGGCCGGGGTAGTAGGAGGCCTGGGCGCGGTTGTCGGCGGGGCGCCGGGTTTCGGTGCCGGGGCCGCCGTAAGGGGGTTGGTCCTCGTAGGGCTGGCCGTACGGGTGTTCGTGGGGCTGGCGCGGCTGGTCGGGTACGGCTCCCAGCGGGCGGGTCTCGTCGGGGTCGGCGTAGCTGCGCTGGCCGATGACGGTGGGGGTGGCGAGGGTGTCCTCGGTGAGGTCGCGCGCCAGGTCCACCCGGGGGATGGTCTGGGTGGCGCCGCCGTCGTAGTCGTCGTGGCCGCGTCCGGCCGCGCGGACGGCCTGGAGGAGTCCGCCCGTGGCCGCGGCGTCGTCGCCGGGGGCGGTCTTGCCGCTCCAGACGACGGGGGCGCGGCGGCGGGTGGCGCCGGCGGCCGCGACGGCTCCGACGGCCAGGACCGGTGCGCGGCCGGGGCCGGGGGCGTTCGCGGGCTTGGAACGCGCGCTCGGGCTCGGTGCGAGCCGCACGCGGAAGCTGGCGTGGTTGACGATGACCTGTGCGGGGTCGCACGGCACCTTGACCATGCTCAGCGCGGGCTGGTCGTCGAACCCTGACGTTCTGGTGTCCACACTCATCTAACCGAGTGATCAGTGTTTAGGACACTGCCTTGACAGCAGGGATCTGTCCGAGACCCGTCAAGATCAAGTCGCCCCGCCCGGAAGGGGCGGGGCGACACGCTCACGGGTCACGTCCGGTGGGCCGAGTGGATCAAGGCGGCGGCCCGGGTGTGGCCCGTACGGCTGACGGGTCAGACGCGGCCGCGGGCGGCGCGGCGGCGGGCGGCCTCGTAGAGGACGACGCCCGCGGCGACACCGGCGTTGAGGGACTCGGCGCCGCCCGGCATGGGGATGCGGACGAGGTAGTCGCAGTTCTCGCCGACGAGGCGGCCGAGGCCCTTGCCCTCGGAGCCGACGACGATGACGACGGGGCCGCCGAGGGCTTCGAGGTCCTGGACCTCGTGGGTGCCTTCCGCGGCGAGGCCGACGACGGTGACGCCGGCCTTCTTGTACTCCTGGAGGGCGCGGGTGAGGTTGGTGACGCGGGAGACCGGGGTGCGGGCGGCGGTGCCGGCGGAGGTCTTCCAGGCGCCGGCGGTCATGCCGGCGGCGCGGCGCTCGGGGATGACCACGCCGTGGCCGCCGAAGGCGGAGACGGAGCGGACGATGGCGCCGAGGTTGCGGGGGTCGGTGACGCCGTCGAGGGCGACGATGAGGGGTTCCTCGCCGTTGTCGTAGGCGGCGTCGGTGAGGTCCTCGGGGTGCGCGTACTCGTACGGCGGGACCTGGAGGACGAGGCCCTGGTGGTTGAGCCCGTTGGTCATGCGGTCGAGCTCGGGGCGCGGGGCTTCCATCAGGTTGATGTTGCCGCGTTCACCGGCGAGCTTGAGGGCGTCGCGGACGCGCTCGTCGTTGTCGATGAACTGCTGCACGTAGAGGGTGGTGGCGGGGACGCCGTCGCGCAGGGCCTCGAAGACGGAGTTGCGGCCGACGACCATCTCGCTGGTGCCCTTGGGGCCGCCGCGGCGGGGGGCGGGGCGGCGCTTGGCGGCCTGGCGCGCCATCGCGTTGGCGATGCGGTTCGCCTTGTGCTTCTTGCGGTCCTCCGCCTTGGGCGTGGGGCCCTTGCCTTCCAGGCCCTTGCGCCGCTGGCCACCGCTGCCGACCGTCGCGCCCTTCTTGTTGGACGTGCGGCGGTTCCTGCGCTGGCTGTTCCCGGCCATGACCTCTACCTGTTTTCGTTCGTGCTGCGATATGTACGTATGAAGAGTGTGCCGCCCGGATGGCCGGGCGGCACAACGGCGCTGGTCCGGACGGGTCCGGTCAGCGCGGGCCGAGCGTCCAGCGCGGGCCGGTGGGGCTGTCCTCGATGACCAGGCCGGACTGCTGGAGCTGGTCGCGGATGGCGTCGGCGGTCGCCCAGTCCTTGCGGGCCCGGGCGGACTCGCGCTGGTCCAGGACGAGGCGTACGAGGGTGTCGACCGCGCCGTGCAGTTCCTCGCCCCGGTCGGACTCGCCGGCCCACTGGGGGTCGAGCGGGTCCAGGCCGAGGACGCCCAGCATGGCCCGTACCTCGGACAGGCGGGCGATGGCCGCGTCCTTGTCGTCGGCGGCGAGCGCGCTGTTGCCCTGGCGGACGGTGGTGTGGACGATCGCGAGGGCCTGGGGGACGCCCAGGTCGTCGTCCATCGCCTCGGCGAAGGCCGGCGGCACCTCGGCGGCGGCCGCGACGGACCCGCCCGCCTTCTCGACGACGCGCTGGCAGAAGCCCTCGATGCGCGCGAAGGCGGACTCTGCCTCGCGCAGGGCCTCCTCGCTGTACTCGATCATCGAGCGGTAGTGCGGGGTGCCGAGGTAGTAGCGCAGGACGATCGGGCGCCACTGCTTGACCATCTCGGAGACGAGGACCGAGTTGCCCAGCGACTTGGACATCTTCTCGCCGGACATGGTGACCCAGGCGTTGTGCACCCAGAAGTTGGCGAACGCGTCGCCGAAGGCCTTGGCCTGGGCGATCTCGTTCTCGTGGTGCGGGAAGATCAGGTCCAGGCCGCCGCCGTGGATGTCGAAGGCGGAGCCGAGGTACTTGTGCGCCATGGCGGAGCATTCGAGGTGCCAGCCGGGGCGGCCGCGGCCCCAGGGGGTCTCCCAGGAGGGCTCGCCGGGCTTGGCGGCCTTCCACATGGCGAAGTCGCGGGAGTCGCGCTTGCCGGTCTCGCCCTCGGCGGAGGGCTGGAGGAGGTTGTCGAGCTCCTGGTTGGACAGCTCCAGGTAGCCGGGGAAGGAGCGCACGTCGAAGTAGACGTTGCCGTCCGCCTCGTACGCGTGACCGCGCTCGATCAGGCCGCGCATCATCTCGACCATCTCGGTGACGTGACCGGTGGCGCGGGGCTCGTAGGTGGGCGGCAGGCAGCCGAGGGCGGCGTAGCCGTCGTTGAAGGCCCGCTCGTTCTCGTAGCCGATGGACCACCAGGGACGGCCCTGGTCGGCCGACTTGGCGATGATCTTGTCGTCGATGTCCGTGACGTTGCGGATGAAGGTGACGTCGTAGCCGCGGTAGGCGAACCAGCGGCGCATCATGTCGAAGTTGAGGCCCGAGCGGATGTGGCCGATGTGCGGCGCCGCCTGGACGGTGGCACCACACAGGTAGATCGAGACGCAGCCCGGCGTGAGCGGGGTGAAGTCGCGGATCTGCCGGGCGCTGGTGTCGTACAGGCGAATAGTCACGGCATCCAGGGTAGTGCGCCTGCGGCAGTGCCCCGCGACCGTTTGAGGTCGCGGGGACGCTTTGTTGCCGAAGAGGTGACATCCGTCATCGGCGGCCTGACATCCGTAACGGCCGCCTCGTGGACGTACCCCGTACTCAGTCCCGGTCCGTCCGGTAGACGAGGGCGGTGGCGAGGGCGGCGAGGCCTTCGGCGCGGCCGGTGAGGCCGAGCCCGTCGGTGGTGGTGCCGGAGACGGAGACGGGGGCGCCCGCGGCCGCCGCGAGCGCCTTCTGCGCTTCCTCGCGCCGCTTGCCGATCTTCGGGCGTACGCCGATCACCTGGATCGCGATGTTGCCGATCTCGTAGCCCTCGGCACGGACGATGCGGGCCGCTTCCGCCAGGAGGGTGACGCCGGCGGCGCCGGACCACTCGGGGCGGGAGGTGCCGAAGTGGGCGCCGAGGTCGCCGACGCCCGCGGCGGAGAACAGGGCGTCGCAGGCGGCGTGGGCGGCGACGTCTCCGTCGGAGTGCCCGGCGAGGCCGTCCTCGCCCTCCCACAGCAGGCCGGCGCACCACAGCTCGCGCCCGGCCTCGAAGGCGTGCACGTCGGTGCCGATGCCGACGCGCGGGATCAGGGGGGCGGCGGGGGGCGCGGGGGACTCCTCGGAACCTGCGGGGCTAGTACGCATCGGTGGCCCTCCTGCGGGCGAGTACGGCCTCGGCGAGGACCAGGTCGAGGGGGCGGGTGACCTTGAAGGCCTCCTCGTGGCCGGGGACGACCACGACGGTGACCCCGGTGCGCTCCACCATTCCGGCGTCGTCGGTGGCGCCCTCGCCGGAGACGGCGATGGTCTCGTGGGCGTGCAGGAGGGTCTTGAGGTCGAAGCCCTGCGGGGTCTGCACGGCGCGCAGCCGGGCGCGCTCGGGGGTGCCGAGGACGGGCTCGGGCTCGCCGGGGCGGCCGGGCTCGACCTCCTTGACGGTGTCGGCCAGCGGCAGGGCGGGGACGACGGCGGGGGCGCCGTCGCGGACGGCCTCCACGACGGAGTCCACGGTGTCGACGGGGACCAGGGGGCGGGCCGCGTCGTGGATGAGGACGGTGGTGACATCGGCCGGGAGGGCGTCCAGGCCGGCGCGCACCGACGCCTGGCGGGTGTCGCCCCCGGGGACGACGAGGACGTCGGTACGGTCGGGCAGCGGGTGCTCGTCGAGGAGGTGGCGCACCTCGGCGGTCCCGTCGGGCGGGGCGACGACCACGACGAGGGACACCGCGCGGGAGCGGGCCATGGCGCGGACGGCGTGGACCAGCATCGGTGTCCCGCCGAGGGCCCGCAGGGCCTTGGGGGCGCCGGGGCCGAGGCGTACCCCGCGGCCGGCGGCCGGGATCACCGCGGCGGTGCGGTGGGGGCGGGATTCGTCAGACATCAGTAGCTCCGAGCCAGGTTTGTGACTTCGGCCGACATGGGTATGGCCTGAAGGGTGCCGGGTGCGACGCCCTCGCCCCTTCCGTGACGACCGGTCGAGCCGGCTGCCCGGACCCGGCGCGCCAGGTGGGGGACGTGCGTGCGGACGCAGACATGCCGCAGCGCCCGGCAACAGCCCTCTCGTGGAGGAGAGGGCTTGTCATCGGGCACCGCGGCACACTGTGATCACAGCGCTTGATCGAGATGCGTGAGCGTCAGGACGCGAGCACCTCGTCGAGGAGGGCCTCGGCCTTGTCCTCGTTCGTGTTTTCGGCGAGCGCGAGCTCGCTCACCAGAATCTGACGCGCCTTCGCGAGCATCCGCTTCTCACCGGCGGAAAGCCCACGCTCACGCTCACGACGCCACAGGTCGCGCACCACTTCGGCGACCTTGATGACATCGCCCGAAGCGAGCTTCTCCAGATTTGCCTTGTAGCGACGGGACCAGTTCGTGGGCTCTTCTGCGTACGGTGCGCGGAGCACCTCGAAGACCCGGTCCAGCCCGTCCTGGCCGACTACGTCGCGAACGCCGACGAACTCCGCATTGTCCGCAGGCACACGAACCGTCAGGTCGCCCTGGGCGACCTTGAGCACCAAGTAGGTCTTGTCCACGCCTTTGATCTGGCGAGTTTCGATGGCCTCGATCAGCGCGGCCCCGTGATGGGGATAGACCACGGTGTCGCCAACCTTGAACGTCATGTGACAGGTACCCCTTCCGTGGCTATCCAGGGTAACACGAGAACTGACTGTTATGAATGGCGTTTTCGCAGGTCAGGGCACCTCTCGGGGCTTGACAACAGCGACACGAACGTGCTGCGAAAGGCTTCCGGAGGGGGGTATTCGCAGGTCGGAGGCGCTGTGCGGACCGGGCGAAACGACCACGTTACACCTGGCAGGTGCACCCACCAGTGTGACGTACGTCCCGTTTTGCCGGGTTCGAGGACAGGAAAACGAAGTACTCCGTTCGACTGGCGGCCACGCGTACGGAGCGGTTCCGGCCCAATCCGGAATTGATCACGCTCCGGCGTTCGAGGGAATGCCTGAATTCGATCACCGGGGGACCCTCCGCCGCGATAGCGGAATGCAAGATCGCGCACGCGTGCGGCGCCGTGCGCGCGCTGCGGAGGGTCGGGTGCGGGGGCGGGGTGGCGGCTCGGTAACCTAAGCCCGCTGACACACCCTTAGGGCGGCTTTACCTCGGCCGCTCCGAGAGCCATCGTCCCGTCCGTACGTCCAAGGAGTTGCCGCCGCCGTGAGCCGCAGCCTTCGACGCGGCGCCCTCGCCGCTTCCGCCGTAGTGTTCTCGCTCGCCTCGCTTGCCGCGTGCGGCGCGGGCAACGACGCGCAGACTCTCCAGATCAAGCCGGACAACGCCGCCGTCACCAAGGGCGACATCAAGGTCCAGAACGCCCTGGTGATCACCAAGGGCGACAAGGAGAAGAAGGGCCCGGCGTCCGTCTCGGCGACCCTCTTCAACTCCGGCGCCAAGGACCAGACCCTGGACGCGATCACCCTGGCGGGTGGCAAGTCCAAGGTGACGCTGAAGGGCGCCGAGGGCTCCGGCAAGATCACCGTGCCCGCCGGCGGTTCCGTCGTCCTCGGTGGCAAGGGCAACGCCTCCGCCGTCGTCGAGGGGGGCCGCGAGGCCGTCCAGAACGGCAACGTGCAGGAGATGACCTTCCAGCTCAGCACCGCCGGTGACGTGAAGCTGGACGCCTACGTCGTCCCGGCCAACGGCATGTACGCGGGCTACGGCCCCACCGAGGCCCCCGCCGCGGGCGCCACCCCGGCCCCCTCGGGCTCGGCCTCCGCCTCCCCGTCGGGCAGCCCCTCCGGCTCCCCCTCCCCCTCGGGTTCCGCCTCCGGCAGCCCGTCGGGCTCCCCCGCGGCCTCGCCGTCGCACAGCGCCGGCCACTGACGCACGAAGGAAGGGGCCCCGACCGCATCGCGGCCGGGGCCCCTTCCCCGTTTCCCTCCCGGCGGGCCTACGGCTCGAACTTGTAGCCGAGGCCGCGGACCGTGACCAGGTAGCGCGGGGCGCCCGGATCCGGCTCGATCTTGGCGCGCAGGCGCTTGACGTGCACGTCGAGGGTCTTGGTGTCGCCGACGTAGTCCGCGCCCCACACCCGGTCGATCAGCTGCATGCGGGTCAGCACCCGGCCCGCGTTGCGCAGCAGCATCTCCAGCAGGTCGAACTCCTTGAGCGGGAGGTCCACCTTGGCCCCGCCGACGGTGACCACGTGCCGGTCCACGTCCATCCGTACGGGACCGGCCTCCAGGGCCGCCGGGGTGACCTCCTCCGGCTCGCCGCGGCGGCGCAGGACGGCGCGGATGCGGGCGACCAGCTCCCGGGAGGAGAAGGGCTTGGTGACGTAGTCGTCGGCTCCTATCTCCAGCCCGACAACCTTGTCGATCTCGCTGTCCTTGGCCGTCACCATGATCACGGGGACGTTGGAGCGGCCGCGCAGCTGCCGGCAGACCTCGGTGCCCGGCAGGCCGGGCAGCATCAGGTCCAGGAGGACGAGGTCGGCGCCGTTGCGCTCGAACTCGTCGAGCCCGTCGGGCCCCGTCGCGGCGATGGCGACCTCGAAGCCTTCCTTGCGGAGCATGTAGGACAGGGCGTCGCTGAAGGATTCCTCATCCTCGACGACGAGCACTCGGGTCACGGAAGGACCTCCGGGGAGGGGACGGTCGGTTCTGGGTCAAGCTGGGGTCTGGCGGATTCGGGGGCGGTGGCCGGGGCCGCCCCGCCGGTGTCCGGGGCGGGCGCGGGCGCCTCGGGGAGCCGCAGGGTGAACGTGGAGCCCTGGCCCTCGGAGCTCCACACCGACACCTCCCCGCCGTGCGAGGCCGCCACGTGCTTCACGATGGCGAGGCCCAGTCCGGTTCCGCCGGTGGCGCGGGAGCGGGCCGGGTCGACGCGGTAGAAGCGTTCGAAGATGCGCTCGCGGTCCTTCTCCGGGATGCCGATGCCCTGGTCGGTCACGGCTATCTCGATCAAGTCTCCGCCCGGCGCGGTCACCCGGCGCGCGGCGATGCCGACCCTGGTGCGGGCCGGGCTGTAGTTCACGGCGTTCTCCACCAGGTTGCCGAGGGCCGCGGCCAGCTGCCCCCGGTGTCCCCATACCCGCAGGTCGGCGGTGCCGCCGGCGGCCATGGTGATCTGCTTGGAGGTCGCCGTGTGCCGGCAGCGGTCGATGGCCTCCGCCACGAGCGTGTCCACCCGTACCGGCTCGGCGTCCTCCAGGGCCTCGTCGTTCTGCACCCGGGAGAGGTCGATGAGCTCCTGTACGAGGTTGATCAGGCGGGTGGCCTCGATCTGCATGCGGCCCGCGAAGCGGGTGACCGCCTCGGGGTCGTCGGAGGCGTCCATGACCGCCTCGGAGAGCAGGGAGATGGCGCCGACCGGGGTCTTCAGCTCGTGCGAGACGTTCGCGACGAAGTCGCGGCGCACCGCTTCGATGCGGCGGGCCTCGGTGAGGTCCTCGACGAGCAGGAGCACCAGGCGGGAGCCCAGCGGGGCGACGCGGGCGGAGACCGCGAGGGCCTCGCCGCGGCCGGTCCCGCGCCGGGGCAGGTCGAGCTCGATCTGTCGTATCTCTCCGTCCCGGCGGGTGTCACGGGCCATGTGGAGCATGGGCTCCACGGCGAGCTTCCCGCCGCGGACCAGGCCCAGGGCGTACGCCGCCGAGCTGGCCTTGACCACCGCGTCGCCCTCGTCGAGGACGACGGCGGAGGAGCGGAGTACGGAAAGCACCGTGTCCACGCCGGGCGGGAGCACCGCGTTGATGTCGGGGCGCATGGAGCTCCTCGTGGGGCGGGCTTGGTCGCGCTCGCTCCAGCGGAACGCCAGCATGGCGATGACACCGGTGCAGAGACCGGCGATCGCCGCAGCTGCGGCGACCGCCGCGTTCACGTCCATGTGTCCAGGTTAAGCAGGGGGTAGGACACTTCCACAGCCGTTCGGGTGGCAGCTCGAACAGTCGTCGCCCAGAGTTCACCCTGACGACGGTGTTGATTCATTTGTGGTGCCGGAGCAGGACGCGTTGGCGGCCGAACGTGTCAACGTGGGGCACGGAAGTCCACCGCAACAGCAGTAGCGAGCAGTAGGCAAGCAGTAGGCAAGCAGGCAGGAGAAGGACACATGCGCGACGCGTACCACGAGGAACTGGACTCGATCGGAGAGAGCCTGGTCGAGATGGCCCGGCTCGTCGGTTCCGCGATCGGGCGGGCCACGACCTCCATGCTGGACGCCGACCTGAAGCTCGCCGAGAGCGTCATCGCCGCCGACCAGAAGGTCGACGACCTCCAGCACGACCTGGAGGCCCGCGCCATCGCCCTGCTGGCCCGCCAGCAGCCGGTCGCCACCGACCTGCGCATCGTCGTCACCTCGCTGCGCATGAGCGCCGACCTGGAGCGCTCCGGCGACCTGGCGCAGCACGTGGCGAAGCTGGCCCGGCTGCGCTTCCCGGACCGCGCGGTCCCGCGGGACCTGCACGCCACGATCCTGGAGATGGGGCAGCTGGCGCAGCGCCTGATGGCGAAGGCGGCCGAGGTCATCATCACGAAGGACGTCGACCTGGCGCTCCAGCTGGAGCAGGACGACGACGAGATGGACCAGCTGCACCGCACCCTCTTCCAGCACCTGATGGACGACCGCTGGAAGCACGGCATCGAGACGGCCGTGGACGTGACGCTGCTGGGCCGCTACTACGAGCGGTTCGCCGACCACGCGGTGTCGGTGGCCAAGCGCGTGGTGTACCTGGTGACGGGCGAGCACGCGGACGAGCTCCAGCAGCCGACGCAGGTGGAGGGCGTCTGAGCGGTCCGGCGTTCCGCGCCCCTGCGGGGCCCCAATGCGCCGTTGACGCGCCGGTGTGGCTGGGCATGAATGAGGCGAAGGCAGTACGACGTCCCGTACGCCGCCTGCGAGGAGGATCCATGCCCGATTCCCCCGTCCCCATCACCCCGGAGCAGGAGCAGCCGCCCCGTCCGGAACCCCTGCGCCTCCCGCTGCTCGCCGCCTGCGGCTGCGGTTCCGGCTGCGGCTGCGGCTGCCAGTCCGGCGCCCCCTGCCAGTGCGGCGGCTGACGGCCACCGCCAGCCGCGGGACAGCGAGGGCCCTGTCCGCACACCGGACGGGGTCCTCGCGCATGCGCCTCACCCGGTGGCGGCGTCGTCCTGGAACGCCTTGATGAGGCCGTCGATGAAGTGGCGGGTCTCGTCGGGGTTGAGGGCTTGGGCCTGGAGGTGGTCGTACATGATGTGGTACGGGTGCCGGTCGGCGTACTTCTCCAGGTAGAGATCGCTGGTGAAGCGCTCCAGGTAGACGACGCCCGCGTCGGCGTCGGCGAAGCCGAGGATGGAGAACTGCCCCAGGAGCCCGGCGTGGGCCCCGGCGGTGTGGGGCAGGACCTGCACGGTGATGTGGGGCAGGGCGGCCAGGGAGTTCAGGTGCTCCAGTTGCCCGCGCACGACGTCGCGGCCGCCGACCTCGCGGCGCAGGGCGGATTCGTCCAGGATCGCCCATAAGCGGAAGGGCCGGGCGGGGTGGTGCGCCCGGTGCTGGCGCCGCAGCCGCACCTCCAGGCTGACGGCCGCCTGCTCCGGGGTGATGTGAGGGACCGTTTCGCTGATGAGCGCGGCGGCGTACGCCGGGGTCTGGAGCAGGCCGGGGACCACCAGCGGCTCGTACGTGTGGAGGGAGGCGGCCTCCGTCTCCAGCCCGATGTAGACGCCGTAGGGGACGTCGCCGCAGGAGACCCACCAGCCCTGCCGGCCCGATTCCCTCGCCATCCGCATCATCGAATCGACGACGTGCTGGTCGGCGACTCCGTAGAGCCGGCACAGATCGCGCACGTCCCGCGGGTTGATGGGACGGCGACCGGTCTCGATCAGGCTGATCTTGGACTGTGACACCAGCAGGTGGCCCGCGGCCTGCGTGGAGGTCATCCCCGCGGCCTTGCGGAGCTGCCGGAGCTCCGCGCCCAGGCGCCGTCTCCTGACCGTGGGATATCCGTTCACCGCCATGGGCGGTCTACCTCCAGCTACAGACGCGCAGGCTACACATCCCACGGCCGACCTCGACAGAACGCATTGTGCATACGCGGCCGAAGAGGTCCGCCACCCGTGTGGCCAGTACCACCTGTTCGGCCCAATGCGGACCGTATCGGGCCGGGGCCGGGGCCAGGGCCGGGCCGGGGCCGGCGCGGTCACGGACCGCCGGTGATCCACCGCCGGAGGGCCTCGTGGGTGGTGTCGTCGACCGTGGAGAGCACGGCGATGGCGTGCGCGTCGTCGACGTGCGGGCGGACCCCGGCCCTGGTCAGCCACGCGTGCAGGTCCAGGCGCCGGCGGTCGTCGTCCTCGTCGTACGCCATCGCGCGTAAGCCGGGGAACCGGTAGGGGTCGGCCGGCCAGAGGTTCATGCCGGGTCCTGGGGGCCGGTCACTGCTGGCCCTGCAGGGCCTGGGCGCCCGCGGCGATGACCTCGGCGAGCTGGTTGGCGAGGGCGACGCTGCACCCGCCGAGCCGGACGAAGCCCCGGCAGCCGACCGGTCCGTCGTTGTACAGCGAGGGCAGGACCAGACCGGCGAGCGCGAGTGCGGCCTGGAGCTTGGTGACGGCCTCCTCACCGTCCCGGTACGCGGCGTCCTGGCGCCGCTTGTACCGGAGGCGCTCGGCGTGGGTGGGCTCGTAGGTCATGCTGTCGTCCTCTCGCTGTGGGGGCAGGGGGGGAAGGCAGGGTGCTCGTAGGACTTGGACCCGGGCACAGCCCGTGACCTATCGGTTTCGATCTTCGTTCCTGAGGTGCACGTGTCGTTGAAGCCTGGAAGGTCGGAGGTGCCGGAGAGGTTGGCGACGCCCGGCATCACGATCCGTAGCGCAGCCGGTAGCCGGAGGAGGGGGGCTCGGACGGCCTGCGGTCCCTCGCCGGATGGCCGGGGAGCACGGGGACGGGGACGGGGCCGGCCGCCACCGGCGTCCGGAGCCGGGGGGGCCGGGGGCCGCGGTGGCGCGGAGCGGTCTGCTGGGGTGGGCGCGTCAGCGTGATCTGGCGGACGAGCTGCTGGAAGCAGGCCAGCGCGGCGATGGGGGGCAGCGTGGCCGCCGCCTGGGCGGCGAACGTCCGCGGCGCCTGCGCCAGGCAGAGCAGGGTGGCAACGGTGGAGAACAGCAGGACGATCGACCAGGAGTGGACGGCTCGGCGTTGGTGCAGGGCGGCCCGCAGGATGGAGAGGGAGGCGACCGTCCACGGTCCGTAGATCAGCAGCGGCCACCAGCTCGGCACACCGTGCGCGGTGCCCGGTCCGGCGCTGTGGCGCAGGGACTCGCAGATGGCCAGGCCGCTGAACGTGCCGACCACGGCGGCGATGACGGCGACGAGCACCGCGGTGCACACGCTGCCGGTCCGCAGCAGCGTCACCACCGACGTCCTCGCCACACCACCGCGCCGGTGCCCACCGCCGCCCGGTGAGGTCCTCCCGCCGACCGGGTGGGGATCCGGGCCCGGCCCGGGGCCGACGCCGCCGGCCGTCTCGCCGACGCTCCCGTCGAAGCCGGCGCCCTCGAAGGCGGCACTGTCGAAGGCGGCACTGTCGAAGGCACCGCCGTCGAAGACGGGGCCGTCGAAGGCGGCTCCGCCGGCCGGATCCTCCCCCGGGTCCCACGGAGCGCTCACCCCGCCCGGCCCGAAGGGCGGCTGTCCGTAGACGGTGTGCTGCTCCTGGTCCAGCAGCGGCCAGTACACCGTGGGCTCCGGTGCGGGGGCGTAGTGGCCGTACCGCTCATACACGGGACGTCTGCCCGGAGTGCTCCCCGGCCGGCGCCGTGGGCGGGGCCGTGGGGGGCGCCGTGGGGGGTGCCGCCTCCTCGGACCTCCGGTCGAACTCCCGCTGGATCCTGCACACCGTGTCCAGGAAGTCCTCGAAGATCGAGGACGAGTAGTGGAGCCCGATCTCCAGCCCGTCATACCGAAGGGTCGCGCCCTGCTCCAGGGCCGCCGGGTCGGTGGAGACGGGCGTGTACATCCATTTCCCCACCCTTTCGGTCCGGATGCGGTCGGCGCACACGTCGTTCTCGGCGCTCGGCGGCAACATTGCCGCGTGTTTTGCTGTTGTCATAGTCCACCCAACGCTCCCGACACCGGGGAGGGTGTGCGCCGTCCAGGTGATGGCGCGACGGGTAAACCCAGGTTGACCAGTGTCTTTTATCGGCCCCGCCCGAACGGGCGGCCCTTCGGGACGACGGTCCGCACCCCGCCCGCCCCGGGGTCCCTCCAGCTCGAAGGGGGGACGGCGGAGTCCGACCGCGGCCTTCGGCCCGACCGCGCCGCCCGACCGCGCCGGGCGTACGCCCCCGTGATGGGCTAAGGCGCGCATTGAGCCGCGCGAGCGGCGCTCGCTCCCGTCCTCACGCCCCTGGCGCACGGGCACCGCGAACCCCGCGTGGCGGCAAACGGCTGACAGCACGCAACCCCGCATATGCCGCCACGTTATGACCGGGTGTCGCCGGGGGCGCCGCAGCCCCCTCCCCCGATCACCCGCACCGGAGAGGACCCGCAGTGACAGACACCCTCATGTGGTTCGCCCTGATCAGCTCCGTACTGGGCACGGGCGTCACCGCCTGGACCACGTCGGGCGTGGGCCGCATGCACCCCCTGGACGTCCGCGAACTACGCCGCCGCCGACACCTCGGAGACGTGCTCTCCCGCCACGTGGAGGCAACGAAGCCCCCCAGACCCACCGCGCCCCCACCCCCCGCCCCCGACACCACCCCCCACTGAAAGAAGCCCCCCACCCACCGGACATCCGGCGGCCGGGGGGCCGTTTCACGGTTGGGGGGCCCGGGCTCCGGGGCCCTCAGGCCGCACGGGTCATCCGGTTGGCGAAGGTCGAGAGGGTGTAGGCACCGATGCCGAGCACCACCTCAAGGGCGTTGCGCCGGGTGTACCCGTGTGCCCGGAACGCCGCCAGCTCCTCGTCGCCCACCGCGCCCGAGGCGGCGAGGACCTGACGGGTGAACCGGCGGACGGCGTCGATCCGCCGGGGGTCCGGCGCCGGGCCGAGACCGGCGAGCTTGGCCTCGTGCATGTCGACGCAGAGGTGGCACTGGTGGTGCGTGGCGACGGTCAGGATGACGGCTTCGCGGGAATGCGGGTCAAGCGTGGTCGCCTCGAACATGCGGCTGAGGGTGAGGAAGGCCTCCAGCGTCACCGGGGAGGCCTCCTTCAGCAGGGCGACGGCGTTGGCGGTGCGGGCGGACATGTCGGTGGCGATCTCGGTGGACAAGGCGGCTCCCCGTAGGATGGACAACATGGTTGACGAGGTGGACGAGAAAAACGTAAACCGTGTTGTCGATTCCGGCAAGGGCGTTTCCGACGCCCCGGGCTTCGAGCTGCCGTTGCTGCTGTTCGGCGGATTCCGGACGCTGATCGACCGGCTGCACGCACGGCTCGCGGAGGAGGGCCATCCGGGCCTGCGGCCGGCGTACGGGTTCGCCATGCAGGCCGTCGGCACCGGGGGCGCCACCGCCAGCGAGATCGGGCGGCGCCTCGGCGTCTCCAAGCAGGCCGCGGGCAAGACGGTCGACCGCCTGGTGGCGCTCGGTTACGCCGAGCGCAGGGACGACGCCCTGGACGCGCGCCGCAAGACGGTCCACCTCACCCCGCACGGCCTCGCCGGGCTGCGCCGCTCGGCCGCCGTCTTCGACGAACTGCGCGCGGAGTGGGCCGCCGTCCTCGGCCCGGACCGCGTCCGGGACATCGAGAGCGGCCTACGCCGGGTCGTCCCCGCCGAGACGGCCTTCCGCCTCGACGCGACGAGCTGGCTGGGCGGAGCCTAGGGCGGCCGCCGGCAGCTCGTCCGGCGTCTGGCAGCAGGGCCCGTTGCCGGTCCCCCCACATGGCCCAGGGGCGATCGTTCCTGCAGCTCCCCCAGGGGTGAACGAGGCCCGGCAGCGCCTGACGCGTGAGGTGCCGGGACAAGCTGGACGGGACCTGATTCGCCCTGCCGCAAGGAACCTTGATGCGCCTTCGTACGACCCTGACCGCCGCCCTCGGCGCCCTCGCCCTCACGCTCACCCTGCCGACCTCCGCGTCCGCCGCCACCGGCGACTTCTCCTACCAGTACGTCGGCCTGAGCGGCGCGCCGCAGTCGGTGACCCTGCACGACCCGCAGAGCCCGGGCTGCGTCCCGCTCGCAGAGGTCGCGGACCCGGGCTCGTCCGAGCCGGCCTTCGCCCCGCACAACGACACCGACGAGTGGGTGATGGTGTACACCGAGCCCGACTGCACAGGCGACTCCTGGACCCTGCGCCCGCACGGACGGCCCGCCGGCGACCGGCTCAAGCTGCGCTCGGTGTTCTTCACCGGCCGCCAGTAGGGTGACCCGGCGTTGAGGCCCCGAGTGGGCCCGAGCCGCGAAAATGCCCCCGGCCCGCGCCATAGGCGCAGGTCGGGGGCATGATCGCTTTTCTTACTTCTTCTTGCCCTGGTTCTTGACGGCCTCGATCGCGGCCGCGGCGGCCTCGGGGTCGAGGTAGGTGCCGCCCGGGGTGAGGGGCTTGAAGTCGGCGTCGAGCTCGTAGGAGAGCGGGATGCCGGTCGGGATGTTCAGGCCCGCGATGTCGGCGTCGGAGATGCCGTCCAGGTGCTTGACCAGGGCGCGCAGGGAGTTGCCGTGCGCGGCGACCAGGACGGTGTGGCCGTCGAGGAGGTCCGGGACGATCGCGTCGTACCAGTACGGGAGCATGCGGACGACGACGTCCTTGAGGCACTCGGTGCGCGGGCGCAGCTCCGGCGGGATGGAGGCGTAGCGCGGGTCCGCGGACTGGGAGAACTCGGTGCCGTCCTCAAGGGCCGGCGGCGGGGTGTCGTACGAGCGGCGCCACAGCATGAACTGCTCCTCGCCGAACTCGGCGAGGGTCTGGGCCTTGTCCTTGCCCTGGAGGGCGCCGTAGTGGCGCTCGTTCAGGCGCCAGGAGCGGTGGACGGGGATCCAGTGGCGGTCGGCGGACTCCAGGGCCAGCTGCGCGGTGCGGATGGCGCGCTTCTGGAGGGAGGTGTGCACGACGTCGGGGAGCAGGCCGGCGTCCTTGAGCAGCTCACCGCCGCGGACCGCCTCCTTCTCGCCCTTCTCGTTGAGGTTGACGTCCACCCAGCCGGTGAACAGGTTCTTCGCGTTCCATTCGCTCTCGCCGTGGCGGAGGAGGATCAGCTTGTACGGTGCGTCGGCCATGCGTACGAGCCTAGTGGACGGCCGGTGGCGCTCGCGCGCGGTCCGGGGGCGGTCCGATTGACGGTCGGCGTCAATTGGGTGGCGGGCCGGCGGGCCCCTCTCGTAACGTGCCGGGCGGATCAGTGACACTTACATCACCCGGGGGATTCCTTATGTCCGTTGCCCGTCTGAGTCGTTCCGCCCGGGCGAGCGTCTCGGGTCTGCCACGCGCGTTCTGGTGGTTGTGGGCGAGCACGCTCGTCAACCGGCTCGGGGCCTTCGTCGCCACCTTCATGGCCTTGTACCTGACCCTGGAGCGGGGCTATTCGGCCTCCTTCGCAGGACTCGTGGCCGCTCTGCACGGGCTGGGCGGGGTGATGTCCTCGCTGGGGGCGGGGGTGATGGCCGACCGGCTGGGGCGGCGGCCGACGATGCTCGTGGCGCAGGTCGCGACGGCCGGCGCGGTGGCGCTGCTGGGGTTCATGGAGCACCCGGCGGCGATCGCGGCGGTGGCGCTGCTGGTCGGGATGGCCTCGAACGCCTCGCGTCCGGCGGTGCAGGCGATGATGGCCGACATCGTCCGGCCGGAGGACCGGGTACGGGCCTTCGCGCTGAACTACTGGGCGATCAACCTGGGCTTCGCGGTGAGCTCGGTGGTGGCGGGGGTGGTCGCCGAGTACAGCTACCTGGCCGGGTTCCTGGGCGAGGCGGCGCTGACGCTGCTGTGCGCGGTGCTGGTGTTCGTGAAGCTGCCGGAGTCGCGGCCGGAGCCGGGGGCGGGGGGCTCGTCGGCGGAGGCCGCGGCGGAGGCCGGGGTCGGACTGGGGACCGTGCTGCGGGACGGGCGGTTCATGGGGGTCGTGGGGCTGTCGTTCCTGATCTCGCTGATCTTCACCCAGGGCTCGGTGGGCCTGCCGGTGGCGATGGGGGCGGCCGGGTTCTCGCCCGGGGAGTACGGGCTGGTGATCGCGGCGAACGGGGTGCTGATCGTGGTGCTCCAGCTGCCGGTGACGCGGTTCATCGAGAAGCGTGACCCGCGGCGGCTGCTGGTGGCCTCGGCGCTGCTGGCGGGGTACGGGTTCGCGATGACCGCGTTCGCGGGGCCGCTGTGGGCGTACGCGCTGACGGTGTGCGTGTGGACGCTTGCGGAGATCGTGAACTCGCCGACGCAGATGGGGCTGGTGGTGCAGCTGTCGCCGGTGCACGGGCGGGGGCGGTACCAGGGGATGTACACGATGTCCTGGTCGGTGGCCTCGCTGGTGGCTCCGCTGATGTCGGGGCTCGTCATCGACCGGTGGGGGGCCGGGTGGCTGTGGGCGGCGACGGGTGTCCTGGGGACGGTGGCGGCCGGGGGGTACGCGGTCCTGATGCGAGGCATGCCGGGGGCGGGCGGGGCGCCGGGCGCCTCCGGCTCCGCCGCGGCTCCGGTGACGGAGCCGACTCCTGTGGTGGCTCCGGCTCCTGTGGTGGCTCCGGCTCCGGCTCCTGTGGTGGCTCCGGCTCCGACCGAGGCGTAGCCGGGGCGGTGGTGTGGAGTGGGGGGCGGGTGCCGCTGCGCGGAGCCGCTCCCCCGCCCTTTCAAGCGCCGGCGGGGCTGGAATCCGGGCGGGTGAGGTGCTTGAAGGCGTCCAGGTTGTGGGTGGGTTCGCCGCGGGACGTGCGCCATTCGTACTCGCGGCGGATCGCGCTCGCGAAGCCCAGTTCCAGGAGGGTGTTGAACGCGCCGTCCGCCGCCTCCAGGATCGTGCCGAGGAGGCGGTCCAGGTCGTCCGGGGTGACCACGGACAGGGGGAGCCTGGCCGTGAGGTAGACGTCGCCCAGCGGGTCGACGGCGTACGCCATGCCGTACAGCTTGAGGTTGCGTTCCAGCAGCCAGCGGTGGACGCCCGCCTCGTTCTCGTCGGGGTGGCGGATCACGAAGGCGTTCAGCGACAGCGAGTGGCGGCCGATCCGCAGGGAGCAGGTGGTGCTCAGCTTGCGGGTTCCGGGCAGCTGGACGACGTACGTGCCGGGCTGCGGGCTCTCCCAGGGCAGCTCGGCGCCGGCCAGCGTGGACTCGATGATCGCGGCGGTGTCAGCCATGGTGGGAGCGTACGCGACGGCGGTGATCATGCATCGCCGCGGTGTATACGTCGGCGGTGCCGCTGGCGGCGGTGTCCCAGCCGAAGTGCTGCGCGTGCCGGGCGGCGGCGGCGCCCATGCGGGCCGTGAGGCCGGGTTCATCGACGAAGCGCCGCAGCGCCCGGGCGTAGTCGACGGGGTCGTGGCCGGGGACGAGCAGGCCCGTCACCCCGTCGTCGACGGCGACGGGGAGTCCGCCGACGGCCGCGGCGAGGACGGGCGTGCCCGTGGCTTGGGCCTCGATGGCGACCAGCCCGAAGGACTCGTTGTACGAGGGCATGACCAGCACGGACGCCGCCCGGAACCAGTCGGCGAGCTGGTCCTGGGCCACCGGCGGGTGGAAGTGGACGAGGTCGGTGATGCCGAGCTTCGCGGCGAGTTTCTGCAGCCCCTCCGGCTTGGCGAGGCCGCTGCCGCTGGGTCCGCCGACGACGGGGACGAAGAGGCGGCCGCGCAGGGCGGGATCGCGGTCCACGAGCTCGGCGACGGCGCGGAGCAGGATGTCGGGGGCCTTCAGGGGCTGGATGCGGCCCGCGAACAGCGGGATCACGGCGTCCTGGGGCAGGCCGAGCCGGGCGCGGGCGGCGGCGCGGCCGTCGCCGGTGGTGAAGCGGTCGAGGTTCACGCCGGGGTGCACGACGGCGACCTTGCCCGGGTCGGCCTCGTAGTGGCGGACGAGCTCGTCGGCCTCTTCGGCGGTGTTGGCGATCAGCCGGTCGGCGGCGGCGACGATCTGGGTCTCGCCGATGACGCGGGCGGCCGGCTCGGGGGTGTCGCCCTCGGCGAGGGCGGCGTTCTTGACCTTGGCCATGGTGTGCATGGCGTGGACGAGGGGGACACCCCAGCGTTCGGCGGCGAGCCAGCCGACGTGGCCGGAGAGCCAGTAGTGGGAGTGGACGAGGTCGTAGTAGCCGGGGCGGTGGCCGGCCCAGGCCTGCATGACGCCGTGGGTGAAGGCGCACAGCTGGGCGGGCAGCTCCTCCTTGGCGAGGCCCTCGTACGGGCCCGCGTCCACGTGCCGGACGAGGACGCCGGGGGCTAGCTCGACGGCCGGCGGCAGGCCGCCGGTGGTGGAGCGGGTGAAGATCTCGACCTCGATGTTGATGGCGGCGAGGCGGCGGGCCAGCTCCACGATGTAGACGTTCATGCCGCCGGCGTCGCCGGTGCCGGGCTGGTGCAGCGGGGAGGTGTGCACGCTGAGCATGGCCACGCGGCGGGGCTTGCGGTGGTGGCCGACGGCCGGGAGGCGCAGGCGGGGCGCGTCCTGGCGGGCACCGCGGGCGGCGGCGATGCGGCCGCTGATGCTGCCGCCGAGGCGGGACACGTACTGGCTCAAGGGAGCAGTTCCTCTCGCTCGGATCGCGCGGGCGGCGGGCTGTGCGGGTGCCGGTGGGGCGGCACACGGACGGCATGACTGCGGGAGCGCGCGCGGCGCTCTGCAAGGAGTGCAACCCGGATGGCCGCCCCCCGCATTCCGGGGGACGGGAAGTTCCTCGCCGGTACGCCGGATTTTTTTGCGCGCCCCCGGCTCCGCTTACGCTCGGCGCATGGTCTCCCGCAGCACTCCGCCACCCCCGAAGCGCCCTGTGGGCACCGTGACGCGCGGGACGACGAACCCGAACCGGCTGCGGCGCATGGACCGCTGGATCGCCGCCGTGCACGGGGCGGCGCTGCGCCGGGCGGACGCGCCGGTGGCCGTCGACCTGGGCTACGGGGCGGCGCCGTGGACGGCGGTGGAGCTGTTGGCGCGGTTGCGGGAGGCGGCGCCGGCGGTGCGGGTGGTGGGGATCGAGATCGAGCCGGCCCGGGTGGCGGGGGCGAAGCCCTACGAGCGGGACGGGCTGAGCTTCCGGCACGGGGGGTTCGAGGTGCCGCTGGAGGGCGGGGAGCGGCCGGCGCTGATCCGGGCGGCGAACGTGCTGCGGCAGTACGAGGAGGAGCAGGTCGAGGCGGTCTGGGAGCGGCTGTGCGCGCGGCTGGCGCCGGAGGGGCTGCTGGTGGAGGGGACCTGTGACGAGATCGGCCGGCGGCACGTGTGGGTGGCGCTGGGGCCGGAGGGGCCGCGGACGGTGACCTTCGCGACGCGGCTGGGTTCGCTGGAGCGCCCGTCGGACCTGGCGGAGCGGCTGCCGAAGGCGCTGATCCACCGGAACGTGCCGGGGGAGCCGGTGCACGCGTTCCTGCGCGACTTCGACCGGGCGTGGTCGGCGGCCGCGCCGTACGCCTCGTACGGGGCGCGGCAGCGGTGGATCCGGACGGCGCGGGCGCTGGCCGGGGAGTGGCCGCTGGCGGACGGGCCGGTGCGGTGGAGGCAGGGGGAACTGACGGTGCGGTGGGAGGCGTTGCGCCCGGCGGGGTGAACCTCGCGGTACGGGGAACCGGGGGTGGGGGCGGTCCGTTGGGTCGTCTGGGGTGGACGGTGCGTGGCGGGTCATGATCGGAGCGGAATCCGGAGGGTGTTGGAATTCGCCGGTTCGTGGCACCATCCCGGAGGCAGTGCGAAGTTACTGACGAATAGTCAGATCTGATGTCGGGTGACGTCGGGTCCGACTCGGGGCGCCTGGGGGAGCCATGGGGACCGTGAAGCGAGCGTCGTCGCGCCGGAGGGGGGCGTCCGCCCTGACCCTGCTGTGCGCGATGGCGATACTGACGGCCCCCGGATTCGCGACGGGTTCGGCGTTCGCGGCCCCGTCCGCCCCGTCCACCCCCTCCGCCCCGTCCGCGCCCGCGCCGGAGCCGGGCGCCAAGTCCCTGGAGCAGGTCCGCAAGGAGATAGAGGACCTCTACCGCCAGGCGGGCAGCGCGACGGACGCGTACAACCTCGCGGAGGGCGAGACCAAGGCGCAGTCCGAGCGGATCGTCGAGATCGCCAAGCTGGTGGTGGCGGGCCAGGACCGGATCTCCACCCTGAAGGACCGCGCGGGCGCCGCCGCCCGCGCCCAGTACCGCTCGGGCGGCCTGCCGCCGGGCGCACGGCTCGCGCTCAGCAACAGCCCCTCCGAGTTCCTCGACGGGGCGGACCGGCTCCGGCAGGGCGAGAAGGCCACCACCGATCTGCTGGCCGAACTGAACCGCACGCAGGCCGACTTGGAGCGGTACGCGAAGGACGCGGGCGCCGTCTGGCAGAAGATGGAGGACAACCGGGTCAAGAAGGAAGCCGCCAAGAAGGAGATCGA
Source organism: Streptomyces sp. NPDC032091 (assembly GCF_055580265.1). Taxonomy (NCBI): domain Bacteria; kingdom Bacillati; phylum Actinomycetota; class Actinomycetes; order Kitasatosporales; family Streptomycetaceae; genus Streptomyces; species Streptomyces sp. NPDC032091. Next base: position 167,012 of record NZ_JBVILR010000017.1, read on the forward strand.
GGGCAAGATCAAGGCGGCGGAGGACCTGGAGAGCAGGCTGGCGGCCGAGGAGAAGGCCCGGCTGATCCAGCTGGAGCAGGACGCCCAGTACCAGGCGCAGACGGCATGGCTGTCGTCGGGCGCGATGAAGGACGTCAAGGGCCTGGCCTCGGACGTCGGGAAGAGGGCGGTGCAGTTCGCCACCGCGCAGATCGGGAAGCCGTACGTGTGGGGTGCGGAGGGGCCCGGCTCCTACGACTGTTCCGGGCTCACCTCGCAGGCGTGGCTCGCGGCGGGGCGGCCGATCCCGCGTACCTCGCAGGAGCAGTTGCGGCTGCTGCCGAAGGTGGCGGTGAAGGACATGCGGCCGGGGGACCTGATCATCTACTTCGACGACGCGAGCCACGTCGGGATGTACGTCGGGGACGGCGCGATCGTGCACGCGCCGCGGCCCGGGCGGAACGTGACGATGGCCGGGGCGGGCTCGATGCCGATCAAGGCGGTGGTCCGGCCCGACGCGTAGGCCCCGGGCGGGCGGGTCCGGGGCCGGTGGCGCCGCCCCGCGTGCTCCGCGCCGGCTGTCGCCGGGGGAACGGCTGGAAAGGCGGGCAGGGGGCCTCGCCCCGTGCAGCGGGGTCCGCACACCCCGTGACGGGCGGCTCCGGCGGGGCCGGCCGGGCCGTGACGTTGGTCATTGCGGGTGGGCGGGTTTCCGCCGGGATGGGGGCATATGGAGCGGGCCCCCGCCCGCTTCGGCATTCCCCCTCCCGACCCCGGCCCGCTAGGGTCCCGGCATGAGCGCACTTCCGGGGGGAGGCAAGGAACCGGAGACGATGCCCGTACCTGTACCGCGGCAGAGGGACATCCCCGCCACGGAGATCGGCGGCCCCGCCCCGCTGACCCTGCTGGTCGTCGAGGACGACCCCGGCGGCGGTCTCACCGTCCCCGAGATCCTCGACGCCGACGGCCAGCGCATCCGGCTCCGCAGCGCCCGCAACCTCACCGAGGCCGAGCGGCTGCTCACGCCCGACGTGCACTGCGTCCTGCTCGACCTGGCCCTCCCCGGCCCCGGCGAGGACGGTTTCGGCGCCCTGCGCGAGGTACTGCGCATCGCGCCCCGCCACGCCGTGCTCGTGCTCACCGCCGAGGCCGACGCCGAGCGCGCCGCCGAGGCCGTCCGCGTCGGCGCCCAGGACTTCCTCTTCCGCGACGAGCTGGACGGGCGGCTCCTCAGTCGCGCGATCCGCTACGCCGTGGAGAGAAAGCGGGCCGACATCGCCCAGTACAAGCTCGCAGAATCGAAACTTCGGGCCCAGGAGAACGCCCGCCTGGAGCGCGGACTGCTCCCCACCCCCCTGCTCGACGGCTCCGGCCTCCGCTTCGCCGCCCGCTACCGCCCCGGCCGCAGCCGGGCCCTCCTCGGCGGCGACTTCTACGACGCCGTCCGCACCCCCGACGGCACCGTCCACGCGATGATCGGCGACGTCTGCGGCCATGGCCCCGACGAGGCCGCCCTCGGCGTGGAGCTGCGGATCGCCTGGCGGGCGCTCACCCTGGCCGGCCTGTGCGGGGACGACCTGCTCGCCACCCTCCAGGAGGTCCTGGAGGTGGAGCGGCCCTGCGAGGAGATCTTCGCGACCCTGTGCACCGTCGACATCTCCCCCGACGGCCGCAGCGCCGGCCTGTGCCTGGCCGGGCATCCGGCCCCGCTGGTCTCCCGCCCCGGCCGCCCCGCGCGGCTCCTGCCGTACGAGAACAGCGGCCCGGCGCTCGGCCTGCTCCCCCGGGCCCGATGGCCCCGCCGCCAGGTGGACCTCGGCGGTACCTGGAGCCTCATGCTCTACACGGACGGCCTCATCGAGGGCCGGATCGGCGAGGGCCGCGAGCGGCTCGGCCAGGACGGCATGGTCGACATGATCAACCGCCACCTGGAGGACGGGCTCAGGGGGGAGAACCTGCTGGAGGCCTCGGTCACCGAGGCCCGGCGCCTCAACGGCGGCGAGCTCACCGACGACGTGGCCCTCGTCCTGCTCTCCAGGGGCTAGGTCCGGTCGGACTAGCGGCCGCCGTTGTACGGGCCGTACGGGCCGTCGCTGCTGCTGCCGCCGCGGCGCCGGTTGCCGCCGCCCGAGACCTGCTTGAGGGCCGGGCGGACGTCGACGAAGAACACGATGGACGCCACCAGGCCCGCGATCTGCAGGAACAGCATCCCGAGGAAGAAGTCCACCAGGACCGTGACGCCCAGGATGACCAGCCAGAAGGTCTTGGTCTGCTTGTCCGCCGCGCGGTAGGCGTCCTCACGCGCGAGGAGCGCGAGGACGAAGGCCGCGACGGCGAGCGCCAGCATGGCGTAGCCCAGCAACGGGAGGACCCCGTTATCGAACCCCTGCATCAGCATCGTCTCGACCGCCTTCTCGCGTTCAGCTCTTCCGACTCCACGCTACCGCCCGAGCCGCCTTCCGAAACGAGAACGAACCGGACACCCCGCGGGTGCCCGGTTCGTCCGCGGACATGTCAGCTCTCGCCGGCGGTTTCGGCGACCGGCTCGGCGGCGGTCTTCTTGACCCCGTTGCGGCGCGCGGCGGGCTTCTTCGCGGCGGTCTTCCCGTCGCCGTCCCCGTCCACGCCGGCGGCGGCCTCGGCCGGAGCGTCCTGCGCGGGCTCCGCGGGCGGGGCCGGCTCCGGCTCCACGGCCCCGGCGATGTCGACGATCTCGTCGGCGACCTCGCCGCGCCAGGCGCGTACGGCCTGCTCGCCGTGCTCGGCGACCTTGTCGTAGGTCTCCTTGGCCCGGACGGCGTACTCGGCGGCCACGCCGACCCCGCGCAGCGCCAGGTCCTGGGCGGTCTCGCCGAGCTTCTTCGGGTCGATCGCCCCGAAGACCTCGACGACCCGGGCCGTGACGGCCTCCTGGGCCACCTTGGCCTTCTCCTGGACGACCTTGGGGTCGGTGTCGAGCACGGCCTCGATCCGGGCCGGCGCCTCGGCGCGCAGCTGCTCGATCAGGCCGGGGACCTTCCTGGCCTGCTGGAAGGCCAGGTCGGCGGTGCCGGCGGCGAAGTAGAGGGGGGTGGGGTCGGTGAGGGTCTTCTTCAGGTCATCGGCGATGGCCATGTGCGGGTCCTCCCGGATCCGGTCAGTTCGTAGGGGGCACCGCGTCGTCGGCGGCCGGTTCGTCCGTCGCGTTCTCCTTGCGGAACGCGTCGTAGATCTGGAGCAGCACCTGCTTCTGCCGCTCGTTGATCGACGGGTCGGAGAGGATGACGGCCCGCGTCTCCACCTCGTCCCGGTCCCGCTCGTCGAGGATCCCGGCCTGCACGTACAGGGTCTCGGCGGAGATCCGCAGCGCCTTGGCCAGCTGCTGGAGGATGTCCGCGCTCGGCTTGCGCAGCCCGCGCTCGATCTGGCTCAGGTACGGGTTCGACACCCCGGCCGCGTCGGCCAGCTGCCGCAGCGACAGCTGGGCCTGCCGCCGCTGATCGCGGAGGTAGTCGCCGAGGTTCCCGACGTTGAGCGATGCCATGCTCCGATCCTGCCGCACCCTGCTAACTATTGCAAGCGCTTGCTTGCAGGAGTATCCATCCGGGTGGGCCGGAAAAGACTTCCGCAGACCTGTCACATCCGTGCGCGGCGCCGGGTCAGAGGGGTGTCGGACGCAAGAGAGCGACGACGACGAAGAAGAAGAAGACGCAGAAGCAGACCACCCGAAGGAGCCCCCGATGTCCACCACCGCCACCGTCGTCACCCTGGTCGCCGCCTTCATGGCCGGGTTCTCCGGCCTCTCGATCCTGCGCGGGGCGAAGTTCGTCACCGACCCGCTCGTCGAGTACGGCGTCCCGAAGGGGATGTGGACCTTCCTCGGCACCGTCAAGATCGCCGGCGCCCTCGGCCTCCTCGCCGGCTTCGCCGTCCCCGCCCTCGGCATCGCCGCCGCGATCGGCCTGGTCCTCTACTTCACCGGCGCCGTCATCACCGTCCTGCGGGCCCGCTCGTACGCCCACGTCGCCTTCCCGCTGATCTACGCCGCCCCCGCCGCCGCCGTCCTGGCCCTGGTCTGAGACCGGGGCCGGGGCCGGCGACGGCCCGGGCACCGGAAACGGGCGGCCCTCAGTCCTCCAGGGCCGTCAGGTCCAGCGCCCCCAGGCGCTCCGGGTCGGACAGCACGTCGATCGCGACGATCCGCCCCTCCACGACCGTGAAGGCCATGACCGACACGGCCCGGTCCTTGCGGACCACCACCACACCCGCCGCACCGTTGATCAGCGCCGGGCGTACGAACGGCACCAGCGAGCTGTACGTGACCGCCTGGCCCGCCACCGTCCGCGCCCCCGTCAGCACCACGGTGAGCGCACCGGCGGCCCCGCCGTCCGAACGCAGCACCACGTCCGGGTCGAGCACCGACAGCAGGGCCTCGAACTCCCCGTCCCGCGCGGCCGCGAAGAACGCGTCCACCGCCTCCCGCTGGCGCGCGAGGTCCTTGTCCGGAGCCGGGGCCTGCCCCTGCACCTTGCGCCGCGCCCGGCTCGCCAGCTGCCGGGTCGCCGCCGCGGACTTCTCGACCAGCGGGGCGATCTCCTCGAACGGCACCGCGAACATGTCGTGCAGGACGAACGCCAGCCGCTCCGCCGGCGCCAGCGACTCCATCACCACCATCAGCGCCAGCCCCACCGAGTCGGCCAGCATCACCTCCTGTTCCGGGTCGATCCGCCGCTCGGAGCCGATCAACGGGTCCGGGATCCGCGTCTCCAGCCGCTCCACCGGGTCCTCACGCCGCTGCTCGCGCGAGCGCAGCATGTTGAGGCAGATCCGCGAGACGACGGTGGTCAGCCACCCGCCGAGGTTCTCGACCTCGCTCACGTCGGTGCGCTCCAGCCGCAGCCACGTCTCCTGGACGGCGTCCTCGGCCTCGCTCACCGAGCCCAGCATCCGGTAGGACACCGCCTTCAGATGGCTGCGGTGCTCCTCGAAACGCTCCGTCAGATCCGCCAGTTCCGTCCACGAAGAACTCTCGTCCACCTGTCACATTCCTTCCTCACTGCGGGTCAGTGCAGTAGACCGCACACCACCGTGATTTCGAACGAGTTCAAGCCAGGGACGTCAACTCGCGTCCCCGCGATCGGAGATGAACCAGATGACGGACACGACCGGATCCCCCAGCCCCTTCCTCGTCACCGGCGGCACCGGAACCCTCGGCAGCCTGGTCGTACCGCTCCTGCGCGACGCCGGCGTCCCCGTCCGGATCCTCAGCCGCACCGCCCGCCCCGCCGCCGCCGACGGCATCACCCGGGTACGGGGCGACCTGCTGCGGGACGAGGGCCTCGACGCCGCCCTCGACGGCGTCGAAACGGTCCTGCACCTCGCCGGCGGGCCCAAGGGCGACGACGTCGCCGCTTGCAACCTTGTGCGCGCCGCCCAGGCCGCCCGGGTCCGCCACCTCGTCCTGATCTCCGTCATCGGTGCCGACACCGTGCCCCTCGCCTGGTTCCGGGCCAAACTCGACGCCGAGCGCGCCGTGTCCGGCTCCGGGCTGCCCTGGACCACGCTGCGGGCGGCCCAGTTCCACGAACTGGCCCTGACGGTCGCCGAGAAGCTGGCCAGGCTGCCCGTGGTCCCGGTCCCCGGCGGGGTCCGCTGGCAGCCCGTCGACTCCCGCGAGGTCGCGGCCCGCCTCGTCGAGCTGGCCCTCGGCAAGCCCGCCGGACTGGTCCCCGACCTCGCCGGGCCCGACGTCCACACCCTCGGCGACCTGAGCCGCAGCTACCTGCGGGCGCGCGGCAAGCGGCGCCTGATGCTGCCCGTCCGGATGCCCGGAAAGGCCGGCCGCGCCTACCGCGCCGGGGAGAACCTCTCCCTCGACGGGGCGGTCCTGGGCGAGCGCACCTGGGAGGCCTTCCTCGCCGAACGCCTCGCCGCCTAGGCCGCCCCTTCCCCGCCTAGGGCCTGTCTGCCGGGGACGGGCCCGGCCCCGCCGGCACTCCGCCGATCAGCACGGTCGCGCCCAGCTCCTCCGAGACCGCCGCGCGCACCGCCAGACCCCCCGCCGTCAGCGCGGAAGCCGTCAGCGGGGCCTGGCGGGCGCTGGTCTCGATCAGCAGGTGGCCACCCGGGGCCAGCCAGCGCAGGGCCTGCGCCGCGACCCGGCGGTGGACGTCCAGGCCGTCCTCGCCCCCGTCGAGGGAGACCAGCGGCTCGTGCTCCCGGGCCTCCGGCGGCATCAGCCCGATCTCCCCGGTCGGCACGTACGGGGCGTTGACCACCAGGACCTCCACCCGCCCCCGCAGCTCCGCCGGGAGCGCCGCGTACAGGTCGCCCTCCCACACCGCTCCCCCGTACGGGGCGACGTTGCGCCGGGCGTACGCCAGCGCGGCCGGGTCGATGTCGGCCGCGTGCAGCTCGACCCCGTCCGGCACCTGCGAGGCCACCGCCGCGCCGAGGGCGCCCACCCCGCAGCACAGGTCCAGCACCACGGCGCCGGGCCGGGCCAGCCCCACCGCCTCCTCGGCGAGGAACTCGCTGCGCCGGCGCGGTACGAAGGCCCCCGCCCCCACCTCCACGCGCAGCCCGCAGAACTGCGCCCAGCCGACGACGTGCTCCAGCGGCTCGCCCGCCACCCGCCGGGCGACCAGCCCCGCCAGCCGGCGGTCGTCCCCGGAGGCGGCCGCGACCAGCAGCTCGGCCTCCTCCTCGGCGAAGACGCAGCCCGCTGCGCGCAGCCGTTCGACGATCGATGTCATGTGTCCCCTCCCAGGGCCGGTCAGAAGACGTCCGGGCACCACGGGCGCCGGGCCGTGCGGAACACCGCGTCGGCCAGCGCGACCGCCCCGGCCCGCTCCTGCGTCACACGCCCCAGCGCCGCCAGCCGCGCCGCCGACTCGTCGCCTAGGTAGAGGGAGCCGAGCGCGGACACGTCCAGGCGCACGTCGGCCGGGTCCTGGGTACGGGTGCACGCGCCGGTCCCCGCGTCCAGCCGGTAGCGGCCGTCCGCGAGCCCCGCCGCGTCCTCCACCTCCAGGACCAGGACCCCGGGCACGGCGTACGTCCGGGCGGACAGGGCCCGTTCGACGTCGAGCAGCCGCAGCCACATGAAGTCCGCCGAGGTCACCAGGCGGGCCGCGCGCGGGTCGGGCAGCAGCAGCGGGACGAGGTCGTCGGGGGCGCGGTAGCCGGTGCGGACCTTCATCACCCAGTCGATGGAGCACAGGAACCGCCACAGGCCGCGCTCCGCCTCCGGGGTCACCGCGATCAGGTCCTTGACCTGGAGGGTGTTCAGCGGACGCTTCTCGTCCGTCCACCGGTCGTCGGCCGTGTACGCCGCCATACCGGCCGGCTCTCCCGCCCCGTCCCGGTAGACCGCGAAGAACCGGTGCTTGTAGGGGCGGTCCTGGGTCTCCTCCACCCCGGTGGCGATGTTCCACCGGCGCGTGTCGCGGCTGACCGCGCCGTGCACAGCCGCGCTGAGCCGCTCGTGCAGGCCGGGACCGGTCTCGCGGGCCTCGGCGGCGTCGACCAGGTCGATGCGGCCGCCGTCGCCGGGGCCGGCCGCGCGGGGGTCGAGGCCGCTGCGGGCGACGTCGATCTCCCATTCGACGGCGGTCGTGGCGGGCCCGTACCCGTACCGGCCGTAGATCGGGTACTCGGCGGCGATCAGGGTGGAGACGACGTCGCCGCGCTCCTTGGCGGCGGTCAGCTCGGCGGCCATCATCCGCGTCAGCAGGCCCTGCCGCCGGTGGGTGGCGGTCACGCTGACATTGGTGAGGGCGCTGGAGGGAACACGCGCGCCGCCGGGGACGGCCAGCTGCTGGGAGAAGGACCGGAAGGTGGCCACGCAGCGGCCGGTGGCGGCGTCGAACGCACCCTGGGTACGGGCGAGGTCCCAGTACTTGCTCCGCATGGCCACGTCGGGCCCCGCGACCGGAGCCGGCATCAGGAAGCCCGTGTTCAGGGCCCGCATCCACTCGGGGAGTTCGGATTCGGCGATCGGCCGGATGTCAGCACTCATATCCGGTCACGCTAACGGCCCCACCGGGCCGAGTCGCCCGAATTTCCGCCCGGCCGTCAGGCCCCGGGTCCCGCCACCGCCGCTACGCCAGCAGGTCGTCCACCTGCGCCTCGCCCTCCCGGTAGCGCCGGGTGATCTCCGCACTGGAGTCGTCCGCCGTCCGCTGGAGCTGCTGGCGGCGGCGCGAAACCTGCTGCTCGTAGCGGACCAGCCGGGCCATCGCCTCGTGCAGCTCGGCGTCCGTGCGCGCGTCCAGGTCCGACAGCTCCACGTCGGAGAGCATCTCGGCCGCCAGCAGCCGGAACTCCTCGTTGTGCGGGGTGCCGAGGGTGACGTGCCGGGCGGAGGCGCTGCGGCGGGACGGGGCGTCGGCGAGGATCTCCGAGAGCCGGTCCACCACCGGCGCCTCGGGGTCCGTCCGGCGGGCCAGCTCGGCGCGCAGGATGTCGATGCGGCCCTGGAGGAGCCTGCGGATGTAGCTGAGGTCGGCCTCGTCGCGCTGGGCGTCGCGGCGCAGGGCGCGCAGTTCGGGCAGGCCGAGCGCGGCGGCGGGGAGACCGGCGGGGGTGGTCGGCCCCTCGGGGTCGCCGGTGCGCTGCGCGGGCGGCCGCACCTGGGGCGCGGACGCCTCGTCGGGTGCCGCGGGTGCAAGTGCGGAGGTATCAGAGGTGGTGTTCATCGTTTCGTGTCCGTCCCCTCGACCGGTGCTGGGGGCACCGCCTGCGTGCATGGTGCCACTCTCCGTGGTGCGGACGCAGTCCCACGCCACCCGATCGGCCCCGGACGGGTGCACGCCTGGTACACAGGTGGTATGCGAGCAGTGGTGCAGAGGGTGGACGGCGCGAGCGTCGTCGTGGCCGGCGAGACGGTCGGCGAGATCGTCGGCGAGGGGCTGTGCGTGCTGGTGGGGGTGACCCACGACGACACCGCGGAGAAGGCGGCCGTGCTGGCGCGCAAGCTGTGGTCGGTGCGGATCCTGGAGGCGGAGAAGTCCTGCAGCGACGTGGACGCGCCGCTGCTGGTGATCTCCCAGTTCACGCTCTACGGGGACGCCCGCAAGGGCCGGCGCCCCACCTGGAACGCGGCCGCGCCCGGGCCGGTGGCCGAGCCGCTGGTGGACGAGGTCGTGGCGCAGCTGCGGGCGCTGGGCGCGACGGTGGCGACGGGCCGGTTCGGCGCGGACATGCGGGTCTCGCTGACCAACCACGGCCCGTTCACCCTCGTCATCGACGTATAGCCGCCGGAGCCCCTACGGGGCCACGACGACCTCCTGTGCGGCCGGGGTGGTCCCGGCCAGCAGCGGGGCGTCCACCGGAACGTTCCGCTTCACGAGCGCGAGGGCGATCGGCCCGAGCTCGTGGTGGCGCACGGCGGTGGTGACGAAGCCGAGCTGGCGGCCGTCCTCCCCGTCGGCGGCGAGGCGTACGGGCGCGCCGTGCGGCGGGAGCAGCACCTCGGAGCCGTCGAGGTGGAGGAAGACCAGGCGGCGCGGGGGCTTCCCCAGGTTGTGGACGCGGGCGACGGTCTCCTGGCCGCGGTAGCAGCCCTTCTGCAGGTGCACGGCGGTGCCGATGAGGCCGATCTCGTGCGGGATGGTGCGGTGGTCGGTCTCCAGGCCCAGGCGCGGGCGGTGCGCCTCGACGCGCAGGGCCTCGTAGGCGAGGAGCCCGGCGGCCGGGCCGTGCTCGGCGGCGAAGGCCTCCAGCCGCTCGCGCGGCAGGAACACGTCACGGCCGTACGGGGTCTCGCGGACCACGAGCTCCTTGTCGGTCTCGGCGATGGAGCCGGCCGGGAGGTGGAGGACGGCGAAGTCGGCGGTGCGGTCGGCGACTTCCACGCGGTAGAAGAACTTCATGGACTCCAGGTAGGCGATCAGCGCCTCCTGCGTGCCCGGCTCGACGTGCGCCCAGGTGGTCTCGCCGTCGTCGACGAGGTGCAGCTGGTGCTCGATGTGCCCGTTGGCGGAGAGGATCAGCGCCTCGGTGGCCTGCCCGGGCGGGAGTTCCGTGACGTGCTGGGTGATCAGCAGGTGAAGCCAGGCGAGCCGGTCCTGGCCGGTGACGGTGACGACCCCGCGGTGGGAGAGGTCGACGAAGCCTCGGCCGTCGGCGAGGGCGCGCTGTTCGCCGTAGAGCTCTCCGTAGTGGGCGGCGACGCCCTCGTCACGGCCTTCGGCCGCTACGGCGCCGGGAAGATGGAGCAAGGGGCTGCTGGTCATGCCACCAAGCCTACGACCCCGTCCGCGGGGTCCCAGGGCGCACCGGGGGCGCTACGCGTCGCCCTGTCCGGCGGCGGGGCTCCCGGCGCGGTCGTCCCGGCGGCGGGCGGCGCACCGCTCGCACAGGCCGAAGATGGCGAAGTGCTTCATGTCGGTCTCGAAGCCGAAGGTGGAGCGCAGCTTCGCCGTGAAGTCGGCGGCGATGTCGAGGTCGGCCTCGATCACCTCGGTGCAGTCGCGGCACACGAGGTGGATGTGGTGGTGCCGGTCGGCGAGGTGGTACGTGGGCGCCCCGTGCCCGAGGTGGGCGTGCGAGACCAGGCCGAGCTCCTCCAGGAGCTCCAGCGTGCGGTACACGGTGGAGATGTTGACGCCGGAGGCGGTCTTGCGCACTTCGACGAGGATCTCGTCGGGGGTGGCGTGCTCCAGGGCGTCGACCGCTTCCAGCACGAGCTGGCGCTGCGGTGTCAGCCGGTATCCGCGCTGCCGCAGGTCGGTCTTCCAGTCGGTGGTCACCACCCGGCCAGTGTAAGCGCGCGAAGGGGACCGCGGCCCTGCCGCGGTCCCCTTTCGTGCGCGTACGCGGCTCAGCGGAAGAAGGCGATGCCGTCTTCCGGGAGCTCGGGGAGGTTGCGCGCCATGTCGGCGATCTCCTCCGGGGTGACGACCTTCTTCAGCTGGGCCGACATGTAGGGGCGCAGCTCGACCTCGGGGGTCGCCTTCTCGCCGACCCACATCAGGTCGCTCTTCACGTAGCCGTAGAGGCGCTTGCCGCCGCTGTACGGGCCGGAGGCGGCGGTACGGGCCACGGCGTCGGTGACGAGGTCGATCTGCGGCTTCTGGTCGGCGAGCTCGCCGTACCAGACCTCGACCACGCCCTGGTCGCGGACCATGACGATCTCGACCTTGCGGTCCTTGTCGATGCGCCAGTAGCCCGACTCGGACTCCAGCGGGCGCACCTTGTTGCCGTCGGCGTCGAGGACCCAGGAGTGGGAGGTGTACTCCAGGAAGTCCCGGCCGTCGTGGCTGAAGACGACTTCCTGGCCGAAGTTGCACTTCTCCTCGCCGGGGAAGTCGAAGACGCCGGCGCCTTCCCAGGTACCGAGGAGGAAGGCGAGGGGGACGAGACCGGGGTTCAGGTCGGACGGGATCTGGATCATGGTTGGCTGCTCAGGCGATCTGTGGGAGGGGTTCCGGGGCGGTCGGCCGGTCGGCTGTCAGCGCTGACCCTGGTACAGCTTCTTGACGGCCAGGCCGGTGAAGGCGAGGACGCCGACGCAGACCAGGACCAGCAGGGAGGTGAAGAAAGCCTCAAGCACGGGGTGCTCCTCGGAGGATTCGGTGCGGGTGGACGGGGCCGGTCCCCAAGCCTACTGGCCCGGGGACCGGCGCACGGTGTGAGGTAGGCCGAACCGGGCCTGCCGGGGGGCGCCGCTCAGTGGAGCAGCTGGTCCTGGAGGATCACCGTCTGGTGGAGGGGGACGGTGAGGGCCGCGCCCTTGCGGCTCTGGACGATCACTGCCTGGATGTCGCCCGCCTCGACGCACCCGACGCGGGTCTGTTCGTCGCCGAAGGGGACGGCCTCTTCCAGGACCTTGATGCCCTCGACGGCCGGCGAGACCTGGCCGACCTTGGCCTTGTTCCAGACCTCGTCCGTCACGACCTGCTTGACGCCGTTCAGCTCCATGTCGGTGCCGCACCCCTTGAAGGTGTCCGCGAATCCCGAGGCGTGGAAGCGCAGCAGGTAGACGCGGGTGCGGGTGCCGTCGGGAGTGGTCCAGCCGCGGCCGGCGATCTGGCGCAGGCCGTTGACGTCGAACTGCTCGCGCATCGTGGCGCGGGCCGACGGCTCGTACTCCTCCAGGAAGGTGTCCACGGTGACGGCCGAGTCCTTCTCCAGCCTCAGCGCGCCGTCGGGCGTGGAGCCCTGGGGAGCGGGCAGCAGGAGCTGGGTCAGGCCGGCGTAGTGGATGCCCTCCGGGTTGTCCGCGGCGAAGGGCAGCGCGGCGCCGGGGGGAGGGGTGGGCCTGGCCAGGACGGGGTACGCCCAGCGGCCGTCGTCCTTGGTGGACAGGCCGGGGACGTCGGTGCGCTCGGCCCGGGTGATCCCGTACGCCGTCCCCGCCCCGGCGACGCCGAAGACGAGGACGGCGGCGGTCCACCGCAGGACGGCGCGCAGGGCGCGGCGGTCCTTCGCGGCGGGGGCGTCGGGGGACCCGGTTCCCGGGGCGTCCGCGGCGGGGGCGTCCGGGGCGGCGGTGGTCTGCTCGGTCACACGGACTCCCCGGGGGACTTCAGGTGGTTCAGCTGGTTCTTGAAGATCGTGACGGCGTCGGAGGCCGAGAAGACGCTCTTGGATCCGTAGGCCCGGAAGTCGACCATCACGTCACCCTGGACCGCCACGCAGGTCAGGGAGTCGATGCCCTGGTCCTTCTTGTCCTTGTCCTTGCCCTTGCCCGCGTCGTCGGCGACCAGGGCGGCCAGAGCGCACCTGGCATCGGGGAACCCGTCCGCCTTGGGCGCCTCACGGCCGTCACCGCCGAGTTCGAGGAGCTTGCGCGAGACCTGGGAGAAGGAATCCAGGGCCTTGGGGTCGGCCTGCATCAGCTTGACCTCCACGACCAGCGTCCCGGTGTCCTTCGCGAAGGTGCGGCCCGCCACGCCCTTCAGCTTGAGCCCGGCCAGCATGTCGTCGCGCTTCTTGCGCTCCGAGGACGACAGGCCGGTGCGGGCCTCCTTGAAGCCGTCCAGCGCCCGTTCGCCCGACACGACGTAGTCGTTGCCGTCGGCGCCCAGGTCGGGGCCGGGCCGGTAGCCCGGCGGGGCCGGGATGAGCTTCGCGGAGAGGAGGTTCGCGGGCACCTGGCCCGGCACCCCGCGGTTCGGCAGCGACGCCCCGTCGGGGACCCAGTACGCCGTGCGTGCCGTCCGGTCGGCGCCGGTGACGGCGGACGAGGCCCAGACCCCGCCGGCCGCGAGGACGACGGCCGTGACGGCCGCCGCGGCGAGGGCGACGCCCTTGCGACGCCGGCCCGTCCGCGCGCCGGCCTCCCCCGCGGGTTCCGCCTGCGCGGGCTCCTCGGGCGCGGGTGCCTCGGGCGCCGGGGCCTCCGTGGCGGGGGTTTCCGGCGCCTGGGCGGTGGCGTCCGTGTCCTTCTGCGGCTCGGTCACAGTCGCTCCCACTGGCGCTTCGCCACCTCGGCGACGTCGCTCTCCGCGATCTCACGTCCGCGCAGGTCGAGGTAGAAGATGTGCATGACGATGTCGCCCCGGCGGGCGACGGCCCTGGCTTCACGGACCGGGTAGTAGCCGGGCTTCTCATCGGCCTTGGAGAACACCCAGAGGTGTCCGGACTCGCCGGGCACTCCGGGGATGTCCGCTCCGGCGTTGCCCGCGAAGTCGGCCTTGGGCAGGTACTCGGACTGGCCGATCTTGTACGCGTCCGCCCCCATGAAGTCCTTGAACTGGAGCAGCTGGACGCCGACGTGGACGTCGCCCTGCTCCCAGCTCGTCGACGCCACGCGCCGGAAGCCGTGCTCCACGAGGTTGCGGAAACCGCCCTCGGGCTTCTCGAAGCCCAGCGCGTACGAGTCGAGGCTGTCGTAACCGCTGCCCTCGGCCTTCGCCCCCGCCGGCGCGTCGATCAGGAGCTTCGTGAGGTCGTCGTCCGTCTTGTGCCAGCGGTTGGCGTTGATCGACTTGGCCGTGGTGGCGTCGTTCGGCGCCTGCGCCTTCGGGGTCTCCAGCTTCTGCTGGGCCAGGGGCGGCAGGGCCGTGGGCGTGCGGCCGTACTGGATCGCGTAGCCGGTCACCGTGCCGGCGACGGCGCCGAGGACGAGGGCGGCGGCGATCAGGGCGGTGGTGCGGCCACGCCGGCGCGGAGCGCGCGGTGGCGGCTGTTCTTGTTCCAAAGGGGTCCCCCCACAGACCTGGAGGCGCGGGAACGTTCGCCCGCGCACATCCAAGACACCATGGGCCCCAGGGACGTTGTACGCATCCTTATTACGCTTTTATCTCGAACGCGTTCAATCCTCGGGCGGCCGCCGCTTCCCGTCCAGTTCGTCCCACCACTCGTCGGACTTCGGATCCCCCGACGGGTCGTCCCACCAGCGGTCCTCCGGCCCGCGCCGGTTCGCGACCATCGCCGCGACCGGCGGGATGACCATCGCGACCACGCACAGCGCGACCGCCGCCGGCACCGAGAAGAGGCGCACGAAGGACCAGGCGGAGACGAAGAGGAACAGGCATCCGCCCATGAGCAGGAAGTAGGCGCGCCGACGCCGGGCGTACATACCTCCAGCCTAGGACCGGCCCCCGCGAACACAAGGGCGCGGACAAGGGCGCGGACGGCGCGAAGGGCCGCACCCCGATCCAGTGGCGTCCAACCCCCTGGGGTGCGGCCCTTCGGCCGGTACGGCGGTGCGGTCGTGCGTCAGACCGCGATGGCGACGTCCGTCACGCCGCCGGCCTCGGCGACCTCGACGGCGCGGTCGGCCTGGCCGCCGGGCACCAGCGCCCGCAGCGTCCACGAGCCGGTGGCCGCGTAGAAGCGGAACTGACCGGTCGCGGAGGTCGGGACCTCGGCGGTGAACTCGCCGGTCGAGTCCAGCAGCCGCACGTAGCCGCTGACGGGCTCGCCGTCCTTGGTCACCTGGCCCTGGATCGCGGTCTCACCGGGCTTGAGCGTCGCGAGGTCGGGCCCGCCGATCTGTGCTCCACACATGTTCTCTGTCCTGTCATAGAGAGGTTCTGCTGCTGCGGGGGCGGGTGGGCGGGCGTCGCGTGCACGCCCCGCCGCCACGGGGACTACTTGTTGGCGCCGAGCTCGATCGGCACGCCGACGAGCGAGCCGTACTCGGTCCAGGAGCCGTCGTAGTTCTTGACGTTCTCCTGGCCCAGGAGCTCGTGCAGCACGAACCACGTGAGCGCGGAGCGCTCACCGATGCGGCAGTAGGCGATGGTGTCCTTGGCGAGGTCGACCTGCTCGGCCTCGTAGAGGGCGGTCAGCTCCTCGTCGGACTTGAAGGTGCCGTCGTCGTTGGCGTTCTTCGACCACGGGATGTTGCGGGCGCTCGGCACGTGGCCGGGGCGCTGCGACTGCTCCTGCGGGAGGTGCGCCGGGGCGAGCAGCTTGCCGGAGAACTCGTCGGGCGAGCGGACGTCGACCAGGTTCAGCGAGCCGATCGCGGCGACGACGTCATCGCGGAAGGCGCGGATCGAGGTGTCCTGGGCCTTGGCCTTGTACGCGGTGGCCGGGCGGTTCGGGACGTCCTTGCCGTCGACCAGGTCGCGGGAGTCGAGCTCCCACTTCTTGCGGCCGCCGTCGAGGAGCTTGACGTCCTGGTGGCCGTAGAGCTTGAAGTACCAGTAGGCGTACGAGGCGAACCAGTTGTTGTTGCCGCCGTAGAGGACGACGGTGTCGTCGTTGGAGATGCCCTTGGCGGAGAGGAGCTTCTCGAAGCCCTCCTGGTCCACGAAGTCACGGCGCACCGGGTCCTGGAGGTCCTGCTTCCAGTCGATCCGGACGGCGTTCTTGATGTGGTTCTTGTCGTACGCGGACGTGTCCTCGTCCACCTCGACGATCACGACGTTGTCGTCGTTCAGGTGGGCCTCGACCCAGTCGGCGTCTACGAGGACGTCGCTGCGGCTCATGGTGATCTCCTCCGGGGCAGTGTGCGGCGGGGCTGTGCTGTGCTGCGGTGGGGCTGGCGTTGCTCTGCGTGTGCCGCTGTCCGGCTGTCGCTCTCCGGCCCTGCGCGGGGAGGCGTCGGGGGCGGGAGGCGGGTGCGGTGCGGTCACGCGGGATGAAGGGCCGTCGGTCCGGCCGGCGGAGCGGGAAGGCTCACGCCTCACATGGAGCGACAGAGCATGGCGGCGACGCGACACAGGTCTACTGCCCGCCGCTTCGTGAGGTCCGCCTGCTGATGCTTCATAGCCAGGATCGTAGGGACGAACCGGCCGCCCTGTCACCGGCGTGTCATATGGCGAGACAGGATCGTCCGAATGGCGGGATGAGAAAGCCCCGGGAGGCCGTCCCGCGGCCTTCCGGGGCTGGTCGCGCGGCCCGTCCTCCTGCGGATCGGACCACGCCGTCTCACGATCCGGCCAGACTCACGTCCGTGCCGGTCAGCGTGAGGTGGACGCCCGCCTCGTCCGAGGTCAGCGCGGTGAGCTTCAGACCGGCCGGGAGGCCGTCGTCGATGCGGCGGTCGAAGTCCGTCCGCTTGCGGATCGCGCTCTCGATCCCCGGTATACCCTCGCCCGGCACGGAGTCCGCGTGGACCCGGACGGTCTTGCCGCCGCCCGGCCCCTGCTTGCCGTCGACGAGCTCGACGGTGGAGATCACGCTGCGGGTGATCGTCCGGCCCAGAACGTCCACCGACGCGGTGACCTTCAGCTTGCCGGGCTGGCCCCCGTAGGTCAGCGTCGCGCCGGTCTGGGAGGCCTTGGTGAGGTCCTCGTACGAGATCAGCGCGGTGCCCTCGGCGCGCCGGGCGGAACCGCCGGTGTAGCCGGAGTTCAGCTTCACGTCGTGGAAGGCGGCGTCGAGCTGCGAGAGCCGCGTCTTGCGGCCGTCGGCGGTGACCTCGACGCCCTTCAGCTTCAGGTCGACCTGCTCCAGCTCGTGGCTGAGCGCCTGGGTGAGGAAGGGGAAGCCGTGGATGTCGACCTCGGCGCTGCCGGCCAGGCCCTGGCGGGACTGGACCTTCTCGGCGAGCCGGTCCTCGGCGTAACCGACCGCCCACCGGTCGGCGCCCACGAACAGGCCCCCCAGCACCACTGCCACGATCAGCACGAAACGCAGGAAACGCACGTGTCCTCCCCCTACTCGACGGTACGTGCGTTCTAGTGGACCATGATCGCCGTCGGAGCGCGGTGAGCGGGCGGGGCGGGCGCCCACTTCCACGACGCCCGCCCCGCCCGCCCTGCCCGTCCCTTTGCCTCAGCCGACCACGCGGCCGATCAGGTAGACGGCGGGGGCGGCCACCGCCAGCGGCAGCGCGACGCCGGCCGTCATGTGCACGAACTTCGACGGGTAGTCGTACGCTGCCACCCGCAGCCCGACCAGCGCGCACACGCCGGCCACCAGGCCGACCAGCGCACCGCCCGCGCCCATCCCGACCAGCCCGCCGACCGCGATGCCCGCACCGGCCGCGGCGGCCAGCGAGACGCCCACGGAGGGGGCGGTCGGCAGCGGCAGGGCCCGCGCGAACACGGCGACGGCCACGGAGGCCGCCCCGGCGCTCACGGCGGCCCAGTCGGCCGCGAGGAACCCGGTGCACGCGATGGCCAGCGCGGCGGAGGCCACGGAGGCCATCAGCCCGTACATCCGCTCGTCGGGGTCGGCGTGGCTGCGCAGCTGGAGCACCAGCGTGAGCAGCACCCACGCCCCGAGGGTGCCGATGATGGCGCCGGGGCCGTACGTACCGTCCACCGCGAGGACCGCGCCGTCGGCGACGAGGGCTCCGGCGAAGGCCAGGGCGATGCCCTGGCGGGCCGGCCACATGCCGTTGAGGCGGAACCAGCCGGCGGCGGTGAGGCCCTGGAGGGCGATCAGCGGCAGCAGCAGGGCGTACGGGCCCAGCGCGGCGGCGCCGGCGAGCAGCAGCCCGAGGGCGGCGGTCAGTATGGCCGACTGCGGCCCGGGGTCGATGATCGGCGACCGCCCCTCGGCCCGCGCCTGGGCGGGGTCGACGGCGCGCAGGGTGTTCCCCCCGAGCGTCGGCGGCGACCAGTCCGCCCCACCGGCCTGCGCCTGCGGCTCGGCCTCCCGCACGGGCGGCAGGTAGGCGGTCTGCGCGGCGGCGTCCTCCACCGGAGGCACGGGCGGCAGGTAGGCCGTCTCGGCGGCGGCGTTCTCCATCGGGGGGACGGGCGGGAGATACGCCGTCTCGGCCGCGGCGTTCTCCACCGGAGGAACGGGCGGCAGGTACGCCGTCTGCGCGGCGGCGTTCTCCACCGGAGGCACCGGCGGCAGGTACGCCGTCTGCGCGGCGGCGTTCTCCACCGGAGGCACCGGCGGCAGGTAAGCCGTCTCCGCCGCGGCCATGTCCGCCGGGGGCTGCGGCTGGGGGTCGCGGAACCACGAGTCGGGCACGGCGGAGCCCTGCGGCTGCGCGGGGCCCGGGTACGGCGGCAGGTAGGCGGTCTGCGCGGCGGCGCTCTCCGCCGGAGCCACGGGCGGCAGGTACGCCGTCTCCGCCACGGCCGAGGCGGTGTCCGGCCAGGGCGCGCCCCCGCCGGCCGGCTGCGCCGGCCCGGGCTGCCGCACGGGCGGCAGGTACGCCGTCTCGGCGGCGTCCGCCTGCGCCGGCGGCTGCGCACCCGGCACGGGAGCCTGCGGCCCGGCGTCCCGGAACCACGACTCGGGCACGGCGGAGCCCTGCGGCTGCACCTGCGCCTGCTGCCCCGGATACCCGGCGCCACCACCGGACGGGGCGTCCTGCCACGGAACGCCCCCGCCCCCGGTCGGCTGCGGCTGCGGCTCGGGGTCGCGGAACCACGAGTCGGGCACGGCGGAACCCTGCGGTTGCGCCTGCCCCTGCTGCCCCGGGTACCCGGCACCGCCTCCGGCGGAGGCGTCCGGCCACGGCACACCACCCCCGGCCCCGGTGCCCCCGGCCTGCTGCTGCCAGTCCGGATGCCCCTGCGCGGGAACCGGCGGGGGCGCCTGCCCCGGCACGGAGCCGAGCGGCGGCTGCACCGGCTGGTACCCGGTCTCCCAGGTGTCGGCCTGCCAGGTCTGCGTGCTGTACGGGTCCTGCTGCGCGGCGGCGTCCGCCTGCCGGCGCCGCCGCTCCTCCTCGGGAGTGCTCATCGCCGCGCTCACCCGCCCGCGAACGGCGGGAGCACCTCGACGGTG
This sequence comes from Streptomyces sp. NPDC032091, assembly GCF_055580265.1. Classification (NCBI taxonomy): domain Bacteria; kingdom Bacillati; phylum Actinomycetota; class Actinomycetes; order Kitasatosporales; family Streptomycetaceae; genus Streptomyces; species Streptomyces sp. NPDC032091. The sequence continues at coordinate 186,071 of NZ_JBVILR010000017.1, forward strand.
CCCCCTTCGGTCAGCAGGACGCCATCGTGCGGCCGCTTGCCCACGGGCTCGTCGTTCACGAGGAAGGAGCAGCGCTGCAGGACCCGGGTCAGCTCCCCCGGGTGGCGTTCCCGCACTGCGTCGAGCGCCTCGGCCAGCGTGCGTGCCGAGTACGGCTCCTCCGCCGTCTTGGCCGCGGCTTTCGCCGCCGCCCAGTAGCGGATGGTTCCGGTTGCCACTGCAGCTCCCATCGTGTTCGGCTCCGTCGGATCTCTACCGTCGGCCTCCATGATGACCCCTCCGGCTCGTCACCCCGGCGTGCCTCCCTGCGCCGTCCGTGCGCCCGGGCGGCCCGCGGGGGGTCCACCGATCCGGTGAAACCAGGGCATACGCAGGAGGAAGGCGTGGCGCGAACCACAGAACGCGGTGCACGGCGGCCCTCGGCCCTGAAAGGGCGGGTGGGCTATTCTGGCGGCGTAGAGGATCCGGGCAACGTAGCCCCCGGGTCCTTTTGTGCTTTCAGCACGTTGAACGGACCGAGAAGAGTGGTATCCATCCGGACCTCAGGGCGCGGGGACCGGACGGCATGCCAGGCAAGTCGTACGAAGCCGTACCACGCACGTCCTCGACGGGACCGAGGAGGAACCGACGTGATGGACCAGCGAAGCAAACAGGAGCACGACCACCCGACCCGGGCAGGTGGTCGGGCGTGAGTTCCCTCCTGCTGCTCACCAACGCCCTGCAGCCCTCCGCCGAAGTGCTGCCCGCACTCGGACTGCTGCTGCACAACGTCCGGGTCGCCCCGGCCGAAGGACCGGCCCTGGTGGACACCCCCGGGGCCGACGTGATCCTCGTCGACGGCCGCCGCGACCTGCCGCAGGTGCGGTCGCTCTGCCAGCTGCTGCGGTCCACCGGGCCCGGCTGCCCGCTGATCCTCGTCGTCACGGAGGGCGGTCTCGCCGCCGTCACCGCCGACTGGGGCATCGACGACGTCCTCCTCGACACCGCCGGACCGGCCGAGGTCGAGGCGCGGCTGCGGCTGGCCACGGGCCGCCAGCAGCTCGGCTCCGACGACTCCCCCATGGAGATCCGCAACGGCGACCTGTCGGTCGACGAGGCGACGTACTCCGCCAAGCTCAAGGGCCGGGTCCTGGACCTGACCTTCAAGGAGTTCGAGCTCCTGAAGTACCTCGCCCAGCACCCCGGGCGGGTCTTCACCCGCGCCCAGCTCCTCCAGGAGGTCTGGGGCTACGACTACTTCGGCGGCACCCGGACGGTGGACGTCCACGTCCGGCGGCTGCGCGCCAAGCTCGGCCCCGAGCACGAGTCGCTGATCGGCACCGTCCGCAACGTCGGCTACCGCTTCGTCACCCCGGAGAAGGTCGAGCGGGCGGCGGCGGAGGCGGCGGCCAAGGCCGAGCGGAAGCAGGCTCCGGCCGAGGCCCCGGCCCAGGCCAAGGCCCCGGCACCGGCGGAGTCCCCGGCGGCCGTCCCCCATTAGGAGGAGGCGCTGTGACCATCCACTCTCCAGGACGCCCTGCCCAGAGGTAGGTCACCCCGCGTAGACTTCCGCGCGTGGCCAAGGTGACGCGGGATGACGTTGCACGACTTGCGGGTACGTCTACCGCCGTCGTGAGCTACGTCATCAACAACGGACCCCGGCCGGTCGCCCCGGCCACGCGCGAGCGTGTCCTCGCCGCGATCAAGGATCTGGGCTACCGCCCGGACCGGGTCGCCCAGGCGATGGCGTCGCGGCGCACCGACCTCATAGGCATGATCGTCCCGGACGCGCGCCAGCCCTTCTTCGCGGAGATGGCGCACGCGGTCGAGCAGGCCGCCGCCGAGCGCGGAAAGATGGTCCTGGTCGGGAACTCCGACTACCGGGACGAGCGCGAGGTGCACTACCTGCGCGCGTTCCTCGGCATGCGGGTGTCCGGGCTGATCCTGGTCAGCCAGGGCATGAGCGAGCGGGCCGCGTCGGAGATCGAGGCCTGGGACGCGCGGATCGTGCTGCTGCACGAGCGTCCCGAGGCCATCGACGACGTGGCCGTCGTCACGGACGACATCGGCGGAGCCCAGCTGGCCACCCGGCACCTCCTGGAGCACGGGCACGAGTACGTGGCCTGCATCGGCGGCATCGAGAACACCCCGTCGGTCGGCGACCCGGTCGCCGACCACGTCGAGGGCTGGCGTCGGGCCATGCTGGAGGCCGGCCGGTCGGTCGAGGGGCGGGTCATCGAGGCCCCGTACAACCGCTACGACGCCTACCGGGTCGCCCTGGAGGTCCTGGCCCGCCCGGACCGGCCGACGGCGATCTTCTGCGCGACGGACGACCAGGCGATCGGTGTGCTGCGGGCCGCGCGGGAGCTGCGGATCGACGTGCCCGGGGAGCTGGCGGTGGCCGGCTTCGACGACGTGAAGGAGGCGGCGCTGACGGACCCGCCGCTGACGACGGTCTCCTCGGACCGGCCGGCGATGGCCCGCGCGGCGGTGGACCTCGTCCTGGACGACGCCCTCCGCGTGGCGGGCTCGCGCCGCGAACGCCTGAAGCAGTTCCCGTCGGCCCTGGTCATCCGCCGCAGCTGCGGCTGCCGCTAGACCCCCCTTTTCGAGGCCGCGCGGGCTGTTCGCAGCCCCGCCGGCCCCTGCCCTTATATCGGGCATACACGGTTCTGTCGGGCTTCTCAGCCGGGACTCAGAAAGCTCTCATGATCCGTGGGCAGAGTCACAGACATGACCGACAGCTTCCGCCGCGAAGGCGAGTACCCGCAGGAGAACCGCCCGGCCCCGCACTCGCCCTTCGGCGAGGACTGGCAGCGCGGACGCGACCGGCTGGCCCATGACGCGATGGGCGGCGGGTCCTACCCGCCCCCGCCCGCGTACCCCCCGGCCCCGGGGTGGAACGAGGCACACCGCAACCCGGCGACGGTGACGGCCGTCCCCGGCGAGGGCAGTGGCGCCGGCTGGGGCGACTCGGCCCCCGCCGCACCGGTCCCCGCCCCCCGGGCCAAGCGCCCCGTCGCCCTGCTCGCCGCCGTGGCGCTCGCCGCCGCCGTGGTCGGCGGGGGGACCGCCGCAGCCGTCCAGCAGTTCCTCGGGAGCAACGGGGCCGCCGGCGCCGGCTTCCCCGGCACCAACGTCTCCCAGTCCAGCAACGGCACCGTCTCCGGCGTGGCCGAACAGGTCAGCCCCTCCGTCGTCCGCATCGACACCCGCACCGGCTCCGGCCAGGGCACCGGCTCCGGCATCGTCGTCACCGCCGACGGCGAGATCGTCACCAACAACCACGTCGTCAGCGGCGCCTCGGAGATCCAGGTGACGATGAGCGACGGCAAGAAATACACCGCCCGGACCGTCGGCACCGACCCCGCCAAGGACCTCGCCCTGATCAAGCTCCAGGGGGCGAGCGGCCTCAAGCCCGCCAAGCTCGGCAACTCCGGCAACCTCAAGGTCGGCGACCAGGTCGTCGCCATCGGCTCCCCCGACCGCCTCACCGGCACCGTCACCAGCGGTATCGTCTCCGCGCTCGACCGCGAGGTGAACGTGCCCAAGTCCGAGGACCAGCAGCAGCAGCGCGGCCGCCAGGGCGGCGGCGGGGGCGGCTGGCCGTTCTCGTACGACGGCCGGCAGTTCAACGGCGACACCGGCTCGAACACCACCTCCTACAAGGCCATCCAGACCGACGCCTCCCTCAACCCCGGCAACTCCGGCGGCGCCCTCGTCAACATGAACGGCGAGATCGTCGGGATGCCCTCCGCGATCTTCTCCCCCTCCAGCGACAGCTCCAGCGCCGGCAGCGTCGGCCTCGGCTTCGCCATCCCCGTCAACACCATCAAGGCCGACCTCGACTCCCTCCGCAAGGGCGGCACGGGATCCGCCGGCGGCACGGACCAGAGCGGCGACCGCGGCGGCAACGGCTTCGGCATCTCCCTCTGATCCTTCTGAGACCCTGGGACGGGACCGGATCCCACGGATCACACGAGTCCCGCGGACCGACGACGACCACGACCACGACGACAACCACGATGACGACCACCCCTGGGGGCCACGCATGAATCCCGCCGAAGGCGACCCGCAGCGGATCCTCGTCGTCGACGACGAGCCGGCCGTGCGCGAGGCCCTGCGCCGCAGCCTCGCCTTCGAGGGGTACGACGTACGGACCGCCGTCGACGGCATCGACGCCCTCGACCAGTCGGCCTCGTACGCCCCCGAGCTGATCGTCCTCGACATCCAGATGCCCCGCATGGACGGCCTGACGGCGGCCCGGCGGCTGCGCGCCTCCGGCAGCGTCACCCCGATCCTCATGCTGACCGCCCGCGACACCGTCGGCGACCGCGTCACCGGCCTCGACGCGGGCGCCGACGACTACCTCGTCAAGCCCTTCGAGCTCGACGAGCTGTTCGCCCGCGTCCGCGCCCTCCTGCGCCGCAGCTCCTACGCCGCCCCCGCCGCGGCCGGCCCCGCACAGCCCGAGGACGTCCTGACCTTCGGCGACCTGCGCATGGACCTCGCCACCCGCGAGGTCACCCGCGGCGGGCGGCCGGTGGAGCTGACCCGTACCGAGTTCACCCTGCTGGAGATGTTCCTCGCGCACCCGCGCCAGGTCCTGACCCGCGAGCAGATCCTCAAGACGGTCTGGGGCTTCGACTTCGAGCCCAGCTCCAACTCCCTGGACGTGTACGTGATGTACCTGCGCCGCAAGACCGAGGCGGGCGGCGAACCGCGCCTGGTCCACACCGTGCGCGGGGTCGGGTACGTACTGCGCGCCGGTGAGGGCGGCCCCGAATGACCGGTCCGGCCGCCCGCTTCCGCGCGCTGCCGCTGCGTTCCCGGCTGGCCCTGCTGGTGACCGTCGCGGTCGCGGTCGCGGTCGCGGCGGTGGCCGGGGTGTCGTGGGTGATGGTGCGGGCGCAGCTGAACGACCAGCTGAACCAGTCCCTGCTGGCGACCCAGCCCGACGAGCAGGTGGTCCGCACCCTGCGCGAGGGCTGCGTGACCCGCCCGACCGTGGGGCCGCCGAACATCGCCGAGGAGCTCGGCCCCACCGTCCAGATCGTCACCGCGGACGGGGGCCGCTGCCTGGTGAGCGGACGCAGCGACCTGCCCGTCTCCGCGGCCGACAAGGCCGTCGCCGCGGGCCTGGGCGCCAAGAGCCTGCACGACGCGACGACCGGCGACGGCACCCGGATGCGCGTCTACACGATCAACAAGCACCTCACCAGCGGCGCGTCCTTCGGGGTCTCCATCGCCAAGCCCCTCGCCGACATCGACCAGCCCCTGTCCACCCTGGCCTGGGTGCTGCTCCTGGTCTCCGGCATCGGCGTGGTCGGCGCGGGCGCGGCCGGGCTGTGGGTGGCCCGGACCGGGCTGCGGCCCGTCGACAAACTCACCGGGGTCGTCGAGCACATCGCCCGCACCGAGGACCTCACCGTGCGGATCCCCGAGGAGGGCGACGACGAGATCGCCCGCCTGTCGCGGTCCTTCAACTCCATGACCGAGGCGCTGGCCTCCTCCCAGGAGCGCCAGGCCCAGCTGATCGCGGACGCCGGGCACGAGCTGCGCACCCCGCTCACCTCGCTGCGCACCAACATCGAGCTCCTGGCGCGCAGTGAGGAGACCGGCCGGGCCATCCCGCCCGAGGACCGCCGGGAGCTGCTGGCCTCGGTGAAGGCGCAGATGACAGAGCTGGCCTCGCTGATCGGGGACCTTCAGGAACTCTCCCGCCCGGACGCGGCCCCCCACGCCCCGCTGGGGGTGGTGGCCCTGCACGACATCGCCGGGACGGCCCTGTCCCGGGCCCGGCTGCGCGGTCCCGAGCTGCGTTTCGACGCCGAGCTGGAGCCCTGGTTCGTCCGGGGCGAGGCGGCCGCGCTGGAGCGGGCGGTGATCAACCTGCTGGACAACGCCGTCAAGTTCAGCCCGCCCGGCGGCGCGGTGGAGGTCGTGCTGCGCGCGGGCGAGCTCACGGTGCGCGACCACGGGCCGGGGATTCCGGCCGAGGACCTCCCGTACGTCTTCGAACGGTTCTGGCGCTCGGAGTCCGCCCGCGCCCTGCCCGGAAGCGGGCTGGGCCTGTCGATCGTGGCCCGTACGGCCGCCCGCTCGGGCGGCACCGCCGAGCTGCGGGCGGCTGCGGACGGGGCGGGCGGCACCGAGGCGGTGCTGCGCATCCCGGGGGCGCCCACGCCGCCGCCCTCGGCGGAGCCGCAGACCCGGCCGAAGGCCGGGCCGCAGCCGTCAGTTGTGCCGGACCAGTGAGGCGACCAGGCCGGAGCGGGTGTTCGGGAAGTCCATCGGGACGATGCCCAGCCCGGTCCGGCCTGCCAGCTCGCCGCCGTCGACGAAGGCGTGCACCTGCGGGTTGAGGCGGTCGGAGTTCCAGCGCGGGGGCATGTAGGCGGCGGTGCTGGTGTAGTTCACGAAGAGCCTGCCGGGCTGCCGGACGGCCTTGCGGAACTGGTCCTCGATCCGGCCGATCTTGCCGAAGGGCTCCGTGTTGTAGTCGTCCTGGATGTCGAAGACCCCGCCGTCGCCGTAGCGCAGGCCCGGCAGTCCGGCGTTGTCGGCGAGGAGCACCACCCGGCCGCGGGCCTGGCCGAGGGTGGGCAGGGTGTCGGCGATCCGGAAGAGCGGGCGCCAGCCGCGGTGGTCGAGGTAGTCGTCGAAGACGGCGCGGAAGGTGGCGTCGCTCTCGGTGGAGTACTCCTGCTTCACGCGCATCAGGACGGTCTCGGAGGGGTGGGCGGCGAGGAAGTTCCGGCAGGCGACGAGGACGTCGCCGAACATCAGGTCCTGGAAGAACGCCGCGTGGTGGATGGCGAACGAGCCGCCCGTCACCCGGCAGCGCACGTCGAGGAAGCGGATGCCGGAGTCGAGCTGCTCGGCGATCGAGGTGTTCTGGCAGGCGACGTAGAGACCGCCCTTGGTGGCTCCGGAGTCGTGGGTGCCGGGGATGGTCATGCGCTGGAGGGCGGTGGAGTCGGCGAGGCCGGCCATCCAGTCCTGGGTGCCCAGGGCCCTGAGGGCGGGGCGTCGCGCGGCGAGGCCCCGCGCGGAGGCCGGGGCGGCGGCCCCCAGTCCCAGTGCGCCCGCGCCCGCGCCCGCCGCCAGTGCGCCGGTCAGAAAGGTCCGTCGGTCCAGAGCCATGCCCGCCCCTTTGTCCGTAGTCCGGTTCTCCGGCCACCGTGGCCGGACCGGATTATGGCGTGCGGGGCGTGCCCTTACTACCCGTCGGTACGGACGGGTTCACCGAGCAACTCGACCATGCCGCGCAGCCCTTGGGCGAGTTCCGCGCCCGTGGGGGCCTGTTCGGGGTCGGTGAGGACCTGCACCATGACCCCGCTCAGCAGGGCGATGTGCAGGGAGCCGAGGGAGCGTACGTCCTCCTCGGTGACCGCCTCTTCTGGCACCCCGCGCAGGGCCGCGGCCACCATGCGCCGGTTGCGACGCTGGCCCTCGGCGAGGATCGCGAGCAGTTCGGGCGAGGACTGGGCGTGGACGAACGCCTCGACGGAGGCGGTCCAGAGCCAGCGCATCTCGCCGAAGTCCCGGATCTTGCGGTCCCAGGTGTCGGCGTAGCGCTCCTGGGCGGTGTCGCCCTGTCCGGCGAGCCGGCCGGCGCCGGCGGCCCACTCCTCCATGGCGGCGAACAGCGCCTGGTTCAGGAGCACCTCGCGGGAGCCGAAGTGGTAGCCGATCGCGGCCATGCTCACCTGCGCCGCCGAGGCGATGTCGCGCACGGTCGTGCGCAGGTAGCCCTTCTCCTCCAGGCAGCGGCGCGCTCCGGCCAGCAGGTCCTCGCGATTTCCCATGCGGGGATCGTAGCCGGGGCCCGGACCGCGCCCGGATCTCCTTTTGGGCGGTTGCCCTACACAAACGTATTGCGCGGTTGCCCAACCCCTGGCAGGCTGAAGCCGTCACCGAGCACCACGGCCGGCGAACGAACGGGGAGAACCGCATCATGCGCCACACGCTGGACATCGACGGACGCGCACTGTCGTACCTGGACTTCGGCGGCCCCGGCCGCCCCCTGCTCGCCCTGCACGGCGGCATGTCCGAAGCCGCCGCCTTCACCGGCCTGGCCGCCGCCCTCGGCGACTCATGGCGGGTCATCGCCCCCGACCAGCGCGGCCACGGCGACTCCGACCGGGCCCCGCACTACCGCCGCGAGGGGTACGTCGCCGACGCCGTCGCCCTCCTCGACCACCTCGGCCTCACCGAACCGGTCGCCCTCCTCGGCTACTCCCTCGGCGGCCTCAACGCCTACCACCTCGCCGCCGCCCACCCCGACCGGATCGGCGTCCTCATCGGCGTCGACGCCACCGTGGGCATCAACATCCCCACCGGCCCCCACTGGTTCGACTTCCTCGGCTCCCTCCCCTACACCGCCCCCACCCGCGAGGAACTCCTCGCCGCCGTCGACCCCGCCGCCCTGCCCTTCGTCGCCGACGGCGTACGCCCGCTGCGCGACGGGAGCGGCTGGCGGCTCGCCTTCCACGGGCAGGACATGCTCGACTCCATCCACGCCTGCGCCGGCGACCACTGGGACACCTGGCTCGCGAGCACCTGCCCGGCCCTGCTCGTCCACGCCACCCGCAGCCAGGCGCTCCCCGAGGCCACGGCGACCGCGATGGTCAGCCGCCGCCCCCGCACCGCGTACACCCCCCTCGACGGCGACCACTTCGTCCCCTTCACCGACCCGGAAGGCTTCCACGCCGCCGTGGCGAAGTACCTGGCCCAGGCCTGACCCGCACATGAGTGAGGGGCGGCGCGCCTTCCGGCCCGCCGCCCCTCTCCCCGTCCAGGTGCTACTTGACGACCGTGATCCGGTCCGCCGCCGGCGGGGCGATCGGCGCCGCCGCCGTCGACTTGGCCAGGAGCGCGTTGAACGCCTCCAGGTCCGGCACGCCGACCAGCTTGTTCTTGTGCTCCTTCAGGACGGTGAAGCCGTCACCGCCGCCCGCCAGGAACTCGTTCATCACGACCCGGTAGGTCTTCGCCGGGTCGATGGCCGCGCCGTTCAGCTTCACCGAGTCCACGACGATCCGGTCCGCGCCCGACTTCGTCATGTCCAGGGTGTACGTCAGACCCTTCGAGATCTGCAGGATCTTCGGGTTCGGGCCGTTGACCGGACCGCTGACCTGCTGCTGGAGCGCCGTGATCAGCTGCGCGCCGGTCAGGTCCACCACGTTCAGCAGGTTGTTGAACGGCTGCACCGTGTACGACTCGCCGTACGTCACGACACCGTCGCCCTCGTCACCGGCCGCCTTGTACGCCAGGTCGGCACGGATGCCGCCCGGGTTCATGATGGCCAGCTGCGCCCCGCCCTTGTCGGCCGCCGACGTCGCGTCCAGCTGCGCGTCCGCGATCAGGTCACCGAGCGGCTTCTCCGGCGCCTCCGAACCGCGGCCCGCGATGTCGGCCGAGATGTACCCCATCGGCCGGTTGGCGACCGGGGCCGCCAGCTTCTTCCAGCGGCCGATCAGCTCGGTCATGTCCGGGGCCTTCGGCAGGTCCCGGCTGACGACCTTGTTCACCGGCTTCGGCGACTGCACCGGCGTACGGACGATGTCCTTCGTCGCCTTGTCGTACGTCAGCGTGGTGTCCGTGAACAGCCGGCCGTACGAGGCCGCCGAGGTGACCGTGCGCGGGTTGCCCGCCGGGTCCGGGATGTTGCACGAGTACGCCTGGTGGGTGTGGCCCGTCACCAGCGCGTCGACCTTCGGGCTCACGTTCTTCGCGATGTCGACGATCGCACCCGAGATGCCCGCGCCGGCACCCGGCACGTTGCAGTCGTAGTTGTACGCGCCGCTCGCCGGCAGACCACCCTCGTGGATCAGCGCCACGATCGACTTCACGCCCTGCTTGTCCAGCTCGGCGGCGTACTTGTTGATCGTCTCGACCTCGTCGCCGAACTTCAGGCCCTTCACGCCGTCCGCCGTGACGACGTCCGGGGTGCCCTCCAGGGTGACGCCGATGAAGCCGATCTTCACGTCCCCCTTCTTCCAGATGAAGGTGGGCGACATCAGCGGACGCTTGGTCTTCTCGTCCGTCACGTTCGCGGCGAGGTACTTGAACTCCGCTCCCGTGTACGTCTTGCCGTACTCGAAGCAGCCTTCGACCGGGTGACAGCCGCCGTACTGCATCCGGCGCAGCTCGGTCTTGCCCTCGTCGAACTCGTGATTGCCCACGCTCGTCACGTCGAGGTTCAGCTTGTTCAGCGCCTCGACGGTCGGCTCGTCGTGGAAGAGACCGGACAGCATCGGGCTGCCGCCGATCATGTCGCCGGCCGCGGCCGTGACGGAGTACTCGTGGCCCTTGCGGGCCTCGCGCAGACCGGACGCCAGGTACTCGACGCCGCCCGCGGGTATGGACTTGGTGGTGCCGTCAGCCTGCAGTTCACCGACCGTGCCCGAGGAGCCCTGCGGGGGCTCCAGCGTGCCGTGGAAGTCGTTGAACGACAGCATCTGTACGTCGACGGTCCGGCCCTTGGCCACCGGAACGCCGCCACTCGCGGCACCGGCGGGCAGTGCGGCGGCGACCATCGCGCCGGCCCCCGCGGTGAGGGCGAGCGCGCCGAGGGTCAACCGGCGGGCCGTGCGGTGCCGTTGTGGCTTCGCTGACATCTGTTCCCCTTTTTGGACAGCGAGACAACTGGGAGGTGACCCGCAGCCTATGGTCAACGCGCGTAGCGCCAACAGGGGGGTACGGGTTGCGAGGTGGTTACGCGCAGCCGTCGGGCGGGTCGGGCGGTGTCGGTCGTAGGCTCGGACCATGACTGACGCAGACGCAGCGACGGCCGTCGAGCCGGGACGGCACATCGAGATCCTCGACGAACTGACGGGGGAACAGGCCGGGGCCGTCCTCGACCTGATCCACGAAGCGGCCCGCACCGACGGCACCACCGCCGTCTCCGAGCAGGGCCGCCTCCAGCTGCGCGGCGGCCCCCGCGAGGGCATCCGCCACTTCCTGGCCACCGCCGACGGCCGGCTCGTCGCGTACGGGCAACTGGAGGACACCGACCCGGTGGAGGCCCCCGCCGCCGAACTCGTCGTCCACCCCGCCCTGCGCGGCCGCGGCCACGGCCGGGCCCTGGGCAACGCCCTGCTGAACGCCTCCGGCAAGCGGATCCGGGTGTGGGCCCACGGCGGCAAGTCCGCCGCCCGCCACCTCGCGCAGGTCCTCGGCCTGACCCTGTTCCGCGAACTGCGCCAGCTGCGCCGCCCCCTGGGCCCGGACTCCGCCCCGCTGCCCGACCCGGTGCTCCCGGCCGGGGTCACCGTCCGCACCTTCGTCCCCGGACAGGACGACGCGGCCTGGCTCGCCGCCAACGCCGCCGCCTTCGCCCACCACCCCGAGCAGGGCTCGCTGACGCAGCGCGACCTCGACGACCGCATCGCGCAGCCGTGGTTCGACCCGAAGGGGTTCTTCCTTGCGGAGCGGGAGGGGGAACTGGTCGGCTTCCACTGGACGAAGGTCCACGCCGAGGAACAGCTCGGCGAGGTCTACGTCGTCGGCGTCCGCCCGGGCGCCCAGGGCGGCGGCCTCGGCAAGGCCCTCACCGCCATCGGCCTCCAGCACCTGGCGGCCTCGGGCCTGCCGACGGCGATGCTGTACGTGGACGCCGACAACCCGGCGGCCCTGGCGGTCTACGAGGGCCTGGGCTTCACGACGCACGAGGTGGACCTGATGTACCGCACGGAGAGCTGAGGGGGCGGGGGCGGGGGCGGGGGGGCTCCGGGTGCGGGCGGGATTCCGGGGGGCGCTGGCCGGGGTCGGGGGTGGGCGGGGTCCCGGCGGGGCGGTCTCAGAGAAGGGTTGGGGCTTTCCCGTCAGTCTCATCGTCCTTCCGCGTCGGGCCGGCCTGTCAAGGGCGCTCCTTCGTCGCGTCGCTTCGCGATGGCCTTCGGCCACCCTTGACAGACCGTCCCGCCACGGAAAAACGAAGACTGCCGGGAAACCCCCAAAGAAACGGGACGGTGGATCAATGGGCATGCGGCCGGATCAGCGACCCGTCGGGGTGGTCGGGGGCCGGCAGACCGGGCATCCGGCCCCCTCGCGAGCACAATCGGGGACGACCCACGCGTCAGATCGCTACGCGCTCCTCCCGGCTTAGCGTCCGCCGCCCGTCTGGGCTCGCTGCATGCAGGAGAGGACGATCAGGGCGGCATGCGGGCTCCCCGGCGCGCCAGATCGCTACGCGCTCCTCCCGTCTCAGCGTCCAGGGCTGCTCGTGGGCTGGGATGCCCTGCCACTCGTCGTCTGGTGCGGTCAGAAAGCCAAGACGGCCGCCAGACGCTGAGGAATGAGGAGCGCGTAGCGATCTGGGGCGCCGGAGGGCCCGGATGTCGTCCTGATCGTCCTTTGGTGCGGGTATCAGCCCCAGACGGCTGCCGGACGCTGAGGAATGAGGAGCGCGTAGCGATCTGGGGCGCCCACCGGCCCCGGATGACGATCCCGTCGTCCTTTCGTGCAGGCAGCGAGCCCAGACGGCCGCCGGACGCTAAGCAGAGCGGAGCGCGTAGCGATCTGACGCGTAGGGCGGCCCCGAATGCGGCTGACGGGGGCCGAATGGATGTCTGCCGACCCCCGACCACCCCGACTGCTCCCTGACACGGCCGGATGTCTCATGTACATCCGTCCCGTTTCTTTGGGGGTTTCCCGGCAGTCTTCGTTTTTCC